>JBAQZJ010000540.1:0-20919 GCA_049790855.1 Planctomycetaceae bacterium
GAACGTGCGGGGCATCCGCCGCGGACGAAGTACGAGATCTGGTTCGGTCTCGCGGTGGGTCTGGGCATCGTGCAGGACGTCGTGCTGGGCATCCCCGGCCTGCTCTGGCCGAACGCGACGTTGAGCCTGCTCGGACAGGCGACGACACCCGAGCCGCGCTGGGTTTCGTGCGCCTCGGCGGTCTTGCTGGTGCTCGCGATGATGTACGTGCCGGGAGCGCTCCGGCCGCGGCGTTACCGGGCGAACGCCTGGTTGTCGGTGTTGTGTCGGCCTCCGGGGATTCTGTTCTTCTTCTGGCTCTATCCCGACCGTTACCCGCTGTTCGGCTTCGTCGATCTGTTCCTGACGGCGCTGCAGTTCCCCACACTGTTGCTGGCCCTGTACGGACCGCCGTCCGGATGGTTCCGGCCCGCCGCGCGGAAGAAACGGCCGCCGAAAACTCTCCACTCGAAGTTGGCCGATCATGATCCGAAGGCGCAGCCGCCGGGCTTCTATCGCGGCGCCAGCTTCCAACAGCTTCGCGACGTCGTCTGGAGCGACCCGTATGAGACGCTGCCGTATCACTTCGGAGCGGGGCCTCTGAAGCTGATCACGTTCTTCAATCATTCCGCCCGCAACCTGATCGACCGCCGCGACCTCCTGCCGCGGTTCGACAAGCTGATCCACGCGAACGGCATCTGTCACACGGGCGTCTGGCGGATCACCGAACCATCGCCCTACACCGGCTACTTCCGCCAGGGAGCCGAGGGACTCGTCCTCGCCCGCCTGTCGGTGGCCGGCCTGTTCCTGCGGCGCGGGTTCCGCCGGGCGTTCGGCATCGGCGGCAAACTCTTTCCGACGATGAATCCGCACGAGGTCGCGTGGCCCGCGAACTTCGTCACGGTGAGCCACCTCAGCGGTACTCGCGCGAAGCACATCCTCGATATCGAATCGACGAATCGACCGACGATCGGACTCGCACCAGCTCCGAACGTCGTCAATCGAATCATCTTCCGGCTGATGGACACGCGGCCGGGCTTCCGGCAACTGCACCCCATCTCGTCGCTGGGCGTCCCGCCCGGCGAGCCGGTTCGCACGCCCGACCTGATGCTGCTCAAGGCTCTCGACGGCATGCCGCGCGTCGATGAGAAAGACTTCCGCGAAGAGCTTCGCGTGCGACACTACCCCGACGGGCGGCTGATCTACGGCATCTATGTGCGGAACTTCGGGGAGTCGGCCTGGAACCCGCTCGGCACGCTCACCTTCGACGACGACGTGACCTCCGAAAGCGGCGACAAACGCCTCCACTTCTGGATCCCCCGCGACGTCCCCGACGGCGGCATCGACACGGCATAGGGCCGGCCGGGTTACGTACTGATCGCATCGCGTCGAGACGTTCGAAAACGATCGCGGATTGACGCAGATTTCTTATAGCCGTCCGCAACCTTCAGAAACATTGCGTCAACCGGCGTTGACCCTCAAACATCCGTGCTCATCCGTGTCATATCTGCGTTCATCCGCGATTCCTTTCGTATGTTCACAAAGTGGCCGGCACGCAATCCGGCCGGTACAGCCGGCCCGACGAGAGAGAGTGATACCGTGGCGCGACGGTTCGACATCATCATCGTCGGCAGCGGGTTCGGCGGCGCGGTGACGGCCTGCCGGGCGGCCGAAGCGGGAGCGCGGGTGCTCGTGCTCGAACGCGGTCGCCGTTGGGCACCGGCGAACTATCCGCGGGCGCTCGACGACCCGTGGCTCTTCGACCCCGAGCGGCCGTCCCGAAAGAACGGCTGGCTCGACGTTCGACTGTTCCGGCAGATGACGGTCGTGCAGGGCGCCGGCGTCGGCGGCGGATCGCTCTGCTATTCGAGCGTGTTCATTCCCGCCGCGCCTGCGGCGTTCGCGAATGGATGGCCGGCCGAAATCACGTATGAATCGCTTGCCTCCTGCTACGCACGCGCCGCCGAAGTCATGTTGCCGCGTGAAGTGCCCGACCGGCAACGCACGCGGCGTTCGGCGTTGTTGAAAACGGCGGCCGAGGCCGCGGGTTACGGAGATCGGTTCAGCGATGCGACGCTGGCGGTCTCGTTCGATCCCGAATGGCATGACGGCCTGCCCGATTCGCTGGCCGCAAAGCACAGTCGGGCATTCCGCAACGCACAGGGTCGCTGGCAGGGCACGTGCGTCCATCTTGGCAACTGCGACGTCGGCTGCGACGTCCGGGCGAAGAACACGCTCGACCTGAACTACCTCGCGCAGGCGGAACGTCTCGGGGCCGATCTCCGGCCGCTGCATCTCGTGCGGAGCGTCGAACCGGTCGACGGCGGATACCGCGTCTCGTTCGACCGGATCGACGGCGGGCGGCGGACGGCGGGATCCGAGACGGCCGCGAAGGTCGTCCTCGCCGCCGGCTCGCTCGGTACGACCGAACTCTTATTGCGCTGCCGCGACGAACATGGAACGCTGCCGAACCTCAGCGACGCGCTTGGCAAGAACTGGAGTCCGAACGCGAACGTGCTCTCGCCCGCGTACTACCAAGACCCGTCGCTTGTGCGGCAGTCGATCGGTCCGACGATCTCGTCGATGCTCGACCTGATGGACGGTCGCGTCGACGGCCAGCGACTCCTCGTCGAGGACGACGGGTTCCCCAACATCCTGCTGCTGGCCCTGGCGCGGCCGACCGCCGTCGCACGCCTTCTCGGATTTCTATTTCACATGGGGTCCGATCCAAGGCGGCGTCTCGACGAGCCGAATCCGCTTTCGAAGGCGATGGTCTGGCTCGGAACCGGCGTCGACGCCGCCGACGGCGTTCTGCGGCTTCGTCGGAATCGCCTGCGACCCTGGCGCCGGAAGCTGACGCTGCGCTGGCGGCCCGATCGCTCGCGAGCCGTCGTCGAAGCGATTCTCAAGGTGCATCGCCAGCTATCGACGGCGACGGGGGCGAAGTTTCGGACCCCGTTCTACTGGCGCTGGCTTCGATCGCTGGTCACGGTCCATCCGCTGGGTGGCTGCCGCATCGGCAACAGCCCGGCCGACGGCGTCGTCGACCATCGAGGCGAGGTGTTCGGCTGCCCGAACCTGTTCGTCGCCGACGGCTCGCTGCTTCCCGGCGCCATCGGGCAGAACCCGTCGATGACGATCGCCGCCCTCGCCGAACGCAACTCGGAATTCATCCTGCGCGGCTGATGAAGCGCGACGCACGGCGCGGGAACTGTTCCCGCGCCGTGCCCGTCGCCGTTATCACTCGTCCTCGTCGTCGTCCGTTTCGTGATCCTCGTGATCTTCGTGATCCTCGTGATTTTCCGCGTCGTCCGTGACGACTCGCAGTTCGATCCGCTCGTAGGACAGGGCGGCCTTCTCGGCGGATTGCTGCAACATCGATCGCACGGTTTCTACTTCACCCGGCGGCGCGATCGGCGTGACGGGAAGCAGCGTGATCGACACTTTGTCACCTTCCCACCGGCCCGCCGCCTTCAACCGTGCAACCGTTCCCGTCGCATCGAGACGCTCGACGGCGTGATCACCGTCGTGGTCGTCGGCGGCGTGATCGGCCGTCAGCTTGAACAGATCCAGCGTGCCGACGCGATGCAGCCGTCGCGCTTCTTCGGGCAGTTCCCCCTCGGGCAGGTTGAGGTAGACCCCGTACGTGAACCGCGGCGCCTCTTTCAAGGCCAGACCGTGGATCTCGACAAAGAACGTCTGATCGCCCCCCCGTACGCCGGCGACGGCGTTCCGGATAAGTTCGCGACCACCCTCGGCGAACTGGAGCTCGACTCGTTTCGGTTCCAGGCCGAGCGCCTGCTTCGGGGGTGCGGCCGGAGGCGCCGCGTCTCGCGCAGCCGCCGACGTCGCGACCAGCTTCCGGCCGCCGTTCTCGGAACCGGTCGAGTGGTGTGCGGCGGAACCTTCCATCAGGCGTCTCATGGCGACGAGGCTGTCGGGTTGAGCCGGAATCGCCGAAGGGTTCGGCACGTCATCATACCGATAGCCGAGCGCCTGTGACGAGAGGATGTCGGCGACGGTCACCGCGACAGTCCCGCCGTTTTCGTCGACGAAGGTGTAGCTCTGGTTGAGGAACGACGGGGACGACGGATTCATCCGTCCCGCATTCAGATTGAGCCAGGCGTCCCAGTTGCGGTCGATGTTGCCGTGATGCAGCCAGAAGATCGGGTCGCGGGCCGCCGTCGGCACGCCCGACATGTTCCCGCCGATCAGCACGTGTACGGCGCCGTGCGGGCTTCCTTCGAAGTCCGAGCTGAAGCCGGGCCGGAACGGTATCTGGTTCAATGCGTCTTGCATGTCGCCGACGACGACGCTCGACGGAAGCAACGCCCCGTTGTTGATCGACCGCGTGCCGTCGAACAGCGGGCTGGCCGGATCGCGGAAGGCAAGCGGCAAAGCGGGGGCCGTGCTCCAGTCCCAATAGGGCAGCGTGAGCGCGTTGTTTCCGCTCGCCTCCCGGAGGATCCGTTCGAAGTGGTAGATGTAGCCGCGATGCCACGTCAGGAACTGGATCGTGCCGTGCTCGCACTGGTTGAACAGCGGGTTCGGCGGCGTTCCGGCCGGCGTCCAGTGCATGTTCGCCTGAAACGTCCAACTCGTCGGATCGTTCGCCGGCCGCGACTTCATCTCGGCGACGCCCGCCCGCAGTGCGTCCAGCTCGGCGTCGGTCAGTTCGAGGATGTTCTTGCGGACCCGCAGCGGCTCTTCGAGATAATGCGTCTTCACGCCTTCGCCGACGCCATGCACCCGGACGCCCTTCAACCAGGGAGCGGCGACCGTGAACTGCGGATAGGTGTCGCTCGCCGACACCGTCGAGACGACCTGCGGCGCCGGGCCTTCCGGCGGCGTGGACATCAGGAAGTAATCCTGAATGCCGTCGGGAGGCGGCTGGAAGTAGACGACCCGCAGCAGGCGGGTGTCGGTGTAACCCGCCGTCGGCACCTCCCCGATCGCCTTGACCACCAGATTCGGCGGCTGGCTCAACTGGAAATGCACCTTGATGTGCGTGATCTTCCGGACGATCTCCGGTTCCGCGCCGCGTGCGGCGGGAATCGCCCCGCCCAAGACCAGCGACGTCATTCCGACCAGCGCGCCGATCCGCATGAATGTCGCCATGCTCCGTACCCTCAAGGGACCGGGCGGCGAGAGGCGGCAGCAACCAGGGACAACCGACCCGAGCCGCAGCCCGCTGACCGCTCCGACCCGGAATGAAGTCGGAAATCCTGCGATCCGCCGCGCGCGAATTGTCGCTGCGTGAAGAGAATCGCGATGCGGCTCCGTCGACCGGTCCGCAAGCTCGAAGCGCCAGCGAGGAGTCCGCACGAAGGACGATGGCGACTCGTCGAACGCCCCCGTCGCCGGTCAGAATGTCGGACGAGATCCACGCCGATCCGCACGCGTCATGCGATGCAGGGACCCGTCCGGCACCGGCAGGCTGCCGCCTGCCGCTCGCCGCGGCGGTCGGGCTTTCGCCCGGCCCGCCGTTGTCCGCCGGCCTCTTCACGCGCTGCGGCGTGACAGTGACAAGGCTCTCGGAGCGGGCGCGTCTGTTCGCCGCCGATCGAGTCGGCCCGCGAGCATATGGAGCAATGTCTCGGCCGTGACCGAGACGTGCCCCCGATAATCGTCGAACAGATGAGAGGCTTCACGCAACACGTCTGACTTCTCGGGGGCAGGCCGGTCATTGCGAAGCGACCGACGCAGCAGCGTGCGGACCGCTCGTGCCCAAGCCTCCGGATTATCGTCGCAAACGTCCGTACTGAGCGCCATCGCAGGTTCCTCATTCCGTGAAGACGACGGTGGAAAGGACGTTCGAATAGTTCCCGGCGTCGTCGACGGCCTGGGCGTCGACCGCTCCGCCTTCACCCGGTCCCAGTTCGACGGAAAGGCTGAACGAGCCGTCCGCCCGAACGTAAGTCGAATACCCGGCAAGCGCTCCGCTGAAGAACACAACGCATTGTTCCGGAGATTCGTCCGTCAGAGTGCCTTCGGCCACGTAATAGTCGTCGAGGACTGCGCGAACCTCGAAGGACGTGAGAACCGGAGCCTCATTGACCTTCACCGGCGGCGGACTGGGCGGCGTCCCAGGGCCAGGGCCTGGGCCTGGTCCAAACGACAGTGATCCAGCGCTTGCCGTATTGGTGATGACGGCAAGGCCGACCGCTGCGATCACGCCGATCGAAAAGCGAAACACTCTCCCCGGAACTTCCGTAGACATCTCCGCGCCCTCAGACAAAAGATCCTAGACCGGTTCCGACCCGGCTTCGGGTCGCCACTCACCTGTCCTTAAATGGACATGTCGGCAACAGGGGCCGTCACCGCGCGCAGAAAATCTCATGCGCGGTCAGAGAAGGTCGCGCTCAGAGCCGGCTTCAGCGGCCGGCGAAAGAGGACTCAAGGTCGCGCCTGTCGTCAATCAGCGGAAACGGCGGCGGCACCCGTTCGACAAGTACGTCAGTCGCCTTTGCCGTAACGGCTTGGGCGCGAGAAAGACGACGAAACGTCTTATGGCCGGCGATCTCGGGATGAAACGTCGTGACGACAAGAAGTTCTTGCGGGCTTAATCCGCGCGCGATCGCCTGTTCGCAACACCGAAGCAGCTCGACCTGGCTGTCATCGCCGACCTCGCAGGCCTGAGCATAGGCGCAGGCAGCATCAAGATAGGTCGTCGCAGTGCAATTCTCTGCCGCCAGTGATTGGCGGATCGAATCAAGGTCGGGTCGCTTCGCTTGCTGACGGGCATGCACGAGTTCGAGAAGGAATCCGTTCCGACGTGCCGCTTCAAAACTCGGATCGAGTTCGAGTGCCCGCGCGAGACCGATTTTCGCCCTTTCAACGTCTTTCAGCTTTAAATGGCAATAGCCGAGTGCGTTTTGGACTGCTGCCGTGTCGCCCCCTGCGGCCGCGGCATCGCTGAAGAGTTGAGCCGCCATGCTCCAATCTCCCGTCAGACGCATCACGCAATATCCGAGGGCTGCCGCGTTTCGCGGATTCGGATCCAGCGTGTGGGCGGCCTTGAGGTCGAGATAGCTGAGTTGAAGATCGTCGTTCGAGAGCCGTTGCCAGCCGCGTTGTGCCAATGCCACTGGATCGGTCAGCACCGGACATGCGTCCAGTATGACCGTCGGTGGAACGGCATCGTCGTTCGGCCAGAGGGCCGTCGCCGCTACGGCAATGCCGGCGGCGGCGAACGTCCCGGCGAGCCACGGAAGCGGCCGTCGCGGCTGCGGAACGGATGCGACGAGCGCCGCGGCGAGCGCCGCGGCAGTCGGACGCCGCTGTGGGTCGGTGACAAGACACGCGGCGATCAACCGGCCGAGCTGCCGATTGCCGCGCACTCGCTCGGGAGGAATCGGCTGCGGTCCTCGGCGGTGGCGCTCGGCGAGCGTCGCCGCGGCGGTCGCCACGTCGGGTTCGTCGATCCGTCCGAACGGCGGCTGTCCCGTCAGCAACTCGTGGAGCGTCGCACCGAGCGAGTACACGTCGGCGGCCGGTCCGATCGGCCCCGCATGCTCGGCCCAGGCGGCCAGTTGCTCGGGCGCCATGTACGGCAATGTGCCGCCGACGAGACGGTCGTCGGCCTCGGCGACGCGCGCCAGGTTGAAATCGAGCAGTCGCGGTTTCCCGTCCGTCGTGACGAGCACGTTCGACGGTTTGACGTCGGAATGAACGATGCCCCGCGCGTGGGCGTAGGCGAGAGCCTCGCCAAGTCCCGCCCCGAACAACGCAACCGCGTCGGCGAATCGACGAGGCACCGGCCGTCGGTCCGGTGCCGGACCCGTGACGAATTCGTCCGTGACCGCCTTGGCCGCGTTCTGCAGGTCGCGACCGGTCTGTGGCGGCGCTCCGGCGTGCAGCCGGTCGATCAGATGCAGGAGCGTGCCGCGCCCCCAATACGGCATGCAGAGGACCGACAGTTCCGTCACCGGATCGATCCGTGCGGAAAGGACCGGCACGATGCCGGGGTGTTCCAGCCGGCCGAGAGCCGCCGCCTCGTCGTGGGCGCGGCCGACCTTGATGACGACCGTCCGCCCCGAGAGGTCGGGGTCGGTCGCCAGAAACACGCGCGACGCCGATCCGCGTCCGATCTCTTCGACGAGCCGGAACCCGAGGATCTCTTCTCCTGCGACGGGCCAGGGATTTCCGAAGAACGCCCGGCGGATGTCCGAGTCGTTCCGGCAGAAGCTGTGCAGTTCGAGGACGCGGAGCAGCGATCGCTCGATGTGAGGAAACCGGGCGGCGAACTCTTGTCGGCCGACGCCGGCCGCCCTTCCTTCGAGACGGCAAAACTCCTCGTAGGCCAGGTCGACAAGCACCGAGCGCCGGTCGGCAAATTCGGGATGCTTCCGCAGCGCGGCATCGAACGTAAAGGCGACGTCCGACGGCCATTCGGCGAGAATCCGCGAGGCTTCGCCGCCTGCGGATTGTCGTGTCGCAACGGAAACGGATTGCAGCATCATCGGCGGATTGTCGGTCAGGGGGCGACGCGTTCGGCGATCCGTGCGAGGATGCGGCGAACCGTGCCGGGGTTCAACCCAAGCTCCTTCGCGATCTCGGCAGTCCCTGCCCCGGCCACCTTCAGTTCGATCAGCCGCCGGTAGTGCGCCGGCTGATCTCGAAGGAGGCGTTCCAGCCGTTCGTGCGCGATCGCCACCTGCGAGGCCGTCGCCCCCGACGACGCAGCGATCCGCGAATCGCCCACACCGTCGAGAGACACTTCACGGTCGACACAGGTCTTTTGCGTCGCAAATCGTTGGCGAATCTGGTCGCTGACCTTGTTCGCGGCGATCCGGCGGAGATAAGCCAGCAGACGTTCGGACGAATCGAACGCGGCGGGATCGATGTCGTGGCACAAGAACGTCGCCCAGACCGCCTGAACAAAATCTTCGGAATCGTACAATTTGCGAACGGGACGCGGCAACCGACGACGGACGACTCGCAGCAGGTCGTTGCCGTAAAGATCCAGAACCCGGTTCAGCGCCTCGCCGTCGCCGGCTCGGGCACGCAGCAGCAATTGGCGCAGGTCCGACTCCGGCTCTCGCGAGTCCGGCTCTGCGACGGGCGGCATTTCCTGCGGAATGCACGACATGTTCGGTCTTCAATTCCTCGCGTCACCACGGGGTGACCTGTCGGGGTGCCCCGCTGACCCGACCATTTCGTCCGGCGCGGGACGTTCGCCGAAAATGAGACAACACGCGGTCAGGGACGTTCGGAAACGTGCGCCGCGGTTGCTCTCGCCGCCGTTTCCTCTCGCCACTGCTCAGAAGCACTGTCGCTTTGCGGCTTCGCACCAAGGCCGACTACTGCCGCCGACGAGCCGGGAACGGCTATCCAGAGTAACAGGCCGGGCGAACCGAGTGAATGGGACGATTGAGTTTCGCCAGCCAAGAATTCGCGATCAACAACGCAGGACTAAGTAGAACTACCTATGCGATTTCGCCGCAAGCCGCGACAACCAGGAGGGCGAGGAGATCGTCGGACCGAAGAGTGAGCGGATTTCGAAAATCGCCCGATTCGTCGCGCGCGTTCTCGTACGAGACCTTCGACGACACTAAGGGGCTGTCCGGGAACGCATGATCTTGTGAAACGCACGCGGTCGTTGCGTTCCGAATTTCGGTCAGGCGATTCGTCATGCCGAAGCAACACGCCGATCCTGATTCCGCGAAAAGCGGGTCTCCAGCCGCCGATGGATTTCCTGATGCGGCGGCATATCAAAAGCGAGAGGACGAGGCGGCAGCGGGAACCGCCCGCGAGCCGTCATCGAGTTACCCCGTCACCACGGCGGAAATCGCCTTCGGCGTGATCGCGGTCGCGGCCTGGCTGCTGTTTTTCACCAGCGGGACCGTCATCGGCACCGCGGACGACCGCGAGTTCCTCGACTCCGGCGACGCCGAATCGATGGTCGAGACCCTGGCCGCCCTGTTCACGGTCCTCACGTGTTACACGATCACCAACGTCGCGTTTCTCGCCGGACTGGCCGCCGTGGCGGGAGAATTCTCATCGCGATCACGTGTCAGTTCACTGGCGTCCGCATGGACGCCCCCCGCCGGTGCGCCGCAATTGCGAGACGTGCTCGCCTGTTATTCCGCGGCGGCGATGCGAGGCTTCGTGATCTATCTGATGTTCATCGCCGGTCTGCTGCTCGTGACGACCGAGGCGATCACGACTCCCGATCAAGGACAGTACGTCCGACTGGCTGGCACGATTTCGGTTCTCTCGTTCGTTGCCGGCTACGACTCGGAAATGTTCCGGCGAGCGCTCGACCGCGTCGTCTCGCTCATGTCGCAAACTCAGCATTCCGATAGGCCGAAGGCACCATGAACCACGGCGACCCGTGGATTTCGCCTTTCCGACACCCCGACCGAGACGCCGAACCGCTTCCCGACCGCGTGCAAAGTGCGTCTGCCGTATGAACAGCGCAAATCGCCACGACGTCTTTCGGGATCTCCTCTACGGCACCGGCCCGGTGACGCGATTCACGCAGGACTCTCCCGTCCTGCCCGACGTGTGGATGGCCTTCGCCGTGGCCCCCGGTGAGCAGCAGGATCTGATTCTCACGCCCTATCAGCCGCCGGTTACCGCGAGACAAGACGCCGACGCAGGCGGAACGCACGCGACAGGATCTCCGGGACGTCTAGCGCAATACCTCAAGCAACGCCTGGAGCGCGCCGACGCCCGGGCGCCGAGCTTCCGCCGCAGCGCCGGTCGCGGGCCGGGCGTCGCCCGCAACCAGACGTCCGTAGCCGTCCGGTTGTATTTCGACGAGTTGGTGCGGGTGGTGCTGCCGCTGTCCGGCTGGTGGTCGTCGCGCGTCCGCGGAGAATTGCGAACCGCCGCGTCGCCGCGTCGTCCCGACGGAGATCGAATCACGGTGTCGCAGTTGTCCGACGCCGTCGTCCGCGAAACGATCGCCCGTCGGCTCTCGCGTCCGCAAAGCGACGACGACGGAAGCGAATCGGCCCAAGCGAGTCCCGACGTTCTCTGGGCGCTGCGAATCATCGGCAGCATCGCCTGGATGCACGGCGCGGGCCGCGACGCGACGCTGGACGACCTTCGTCGCCAGTTGGTCGACGTCTGGCATGACGCCGACGACTCCTCCGATCCGTCAAGGGCGTCCACGGGGGAACAGAAGCGACTCGACAGCGACCGGCTGGCCTTCTGCCGGTATCTGGTGCGATCGGTCGCCGACCTGTACGCCGACTGGAGCGACCCGATCTCCGAGCCGAGCGCGCCGTCGACGCTCGTCCATCTCGTCAGCCTGAATCGCCCGGCGAAGCTGACCGTCTGGCGGTCGCGAACGGCCGTTAAGGCGGATGCGGTCAAGCGGCTGTTCGAGGCCTCGGCAAGCCGGCTCACCTGGGCGGTCGTCGACGACGGGATCGATGCGCGTCACCCGGCGTTTCGGAGGCGAGACGCCGCCGGCCTCCCCAAGCCCGGACCGCCAGGCTGGGAGGGAGAGTCGCGGGTGCGAGCGACGTACAACTTCGCCCGCATCCGCAATCTGCTCAGCGGCGACAGTGAGGACATCGCCCGGCTGCCCGGCTCTGTGCGGCGGCGGATCGAAGCGGCCCCGGAGTTTCTCGAGGAGCTTCGCGCCAGCCTCACTTCGGGACGCGAAATCGACTGGACCGCCCTCTTGCCGCTGATCGAGATTCCGCACGACGCGAGTTACCAAACCCCCAACGGCGAACACGGCACTCACGTCGCCGGCATCCTCGCCGCCGACTGGCACAACGGCGACGGCACCGGCCCGGCCGAAGGCGAAGCCCTGCTCGGCGTCTGCCCCGATCTCAACCTGCTCGATCTGCGCGTCATCGATAAGCACGGCGGCGACGAGTTCTCGGTGATGGCGGCGTTGCAGTTCGTGCGTCATCTCAACGCGCAAAGCCACGTCATGCGGGTTCACGGCGTGAACCTGAGCCTCGCCATCCACCACGACGTCGTGAACTACGCCTGCGGCCGCACGCCCGTCTGTCTCGAATGCGAACGGCTCGTCGGCGACGGCATCGTCGTCGTCGCCGCCGCCGGCAACGACGGCTATGTGGCTCCCCGAGGTCAGGAGGCCGCCGCAGGTTACCGGACCGTCAGCGTCGTCGACCCGGGCAATGCCGAAGGCGTGATCACCGTCGGCTCGACCCACCGCAGCGAGCCGCACAGTTACGGCGTGAGCTACTTCTCCAGCCGAGGCCCGACCGGCGACGGACGGCTCAAGCCCGACCTCGTCGCGCCCGGCGAAAAAATCGAATCCTGCGTGCCCGGCGGAGGGCCGAAACGCATGGACGGAACCAGCATGGCCGCTCCGCACGTCAGCGGGGCTGCGGCGTTGCTGATGGCCCGCAACGCAGAGCTGATCGGCCAACCCCGGCGGATCAAGGAAATCCTCTGCCGGACCGCCACCGATCTCGGCCGCGAACGCTATTTCCAGGGCTGCGGAATGCTCGACGTGCTGCGGGCCTTGCAGAGCGTCTGACGGCCCGGATCGCTTTCCCACGGTTTCACAAGGACTCCCGCGATGCCCGACAAAGCGCTGCTCTGCGGAATCAACAACTACGCGTCGATCAGCGACCTGCGCGGCTGCCTGAACGACGTCGACGACGTGCAACGCCTGCTCGTCGACGTCTTCAAGTTCGACGAGAACAACGTGAAATCGCTGCGCGACAAACAGGTCACGAAATCCGCCGTCGAAAAGCAGTGGCAATGGCTGTTGCGCGGCGCCAAGCCCGGCGACCGGCTCGTGTTCCACTTCTCGGGGCACGGCTCGTACACCGACGACCGCGACGGCGACGAAGGCGAAGACGGCGTCGACGAATTGATCTGCCTGTACGACATGGATTGGGAAAAGACCGGCAGCTACCTGCTCGACGACGACATCCGCAGGATGACCGAGCAGATTCCCGACGGCACGTTCTTCACGTTCATCTTCGACTCGTGCCACTCGGGCACCGCGACAAGAATGGCGCCGCGTCCGGGCGTCCGAACCGCCTCGCTCGACCCCGCCAAACGCCCCCTCATCGACGTCGAAACCAGCCTCGCCCGGCTCGATCGTCGCGGCGGAGCACGGACCGCGTCGCTCCGCACCGCGGCCGAGGCCGTCGGCGGGGTCATCTCGCCGGAATCCGCCGAAGAGGAGCGCGACGTCATCCTCGTCCGCTTCGTCGAGCCGCCGGCCGGCGTCCTCGAAACGCTGAGGAAGTCGGGCGTGCGTCGCGCCATGCGAACGGCGCCGCTTGCCGGTGAAATGAACCACGTCCTGCTCGCCGGCAGCCAGAGCGATCAGACGTCGGCCGACGCCTTCATCGAAGGCGATTACCACGGCGCGTTCACGTACCACCTCTGTCGCACCGTCCAGAAGGCGGGGTCCGCGATCGATCACCGCACCCTGATCCGCGACGTGCGATCGGCTCTGCAGCGCGAACGATTCTCCCAGGTGCCTCAACTCGAGCCGGAATCGACCGCCGGCCCGCTGTTCCGTCGCGCGATCGGCGCTGTGCCGCCTGACGAGGCCGACGACTTCGCTGAAACGGGCGCCGTCGGCTCCGCCGATTCCAGCCGGGAGGTCGTCACCTTGCTCCGCGAGCTGATCGACGTGCTGAAATCGCGCGCACCGGCCGGGTTGGCTGCCGGCCGCGCCGCAGGCGGCAACCATCTCGTCTACGTTCATGGCATCTGCCGGCACGAGGTCGGCTACTCGCGGTCGTGGTGGCAGGCGCTGGCGCCGCATCTTTCGCCCGATCTCCGCGACGAACTCGAGTCGAACCGGCACGAAGTGCTGTGGAGCGACCTCGTCACCCCCGCTCGTGCGCTCGAGGCCCGCGACGTCTCACGCAGCGCCGCGGAGCAGGAACTCGCACAGGACATCCGCGACATCCTCGAAGACCGCGCCGAGCGGCAGGCCCTCGAAGCGTTGCCGGAGCAGTCGGGAAACGTTCCCAACGAGCGTGGCCTGCCCGTCGAGCGGGCGATGTTCGGCATTCCGGGCCTCGATTGCGTCGACGACTTCATCAAATATCTGACGAACGATTCCACGCGGGCCGACGTGCTCGACCGGTTCTTCGACGTGGTCGTCCCCTTGCTGTCGCAACACGGCTCGACCGTCCACGTCGTCAGTCACAGCTGGGGCACCGTCGTCGCCTACGAGGCGCTCCGCGCGCTCGACGACCGCCGTTTCGACGGCGAGGTCGGCTCGTTGTTCACGGTCGGCAGCGCCCTTTCGATTCGCCCGGTGCGACGGCGACTGCGATCCGACGACGGTCGCCGACCGGCCGGGGTACGACGCTGGATCAATCTCGATGCGGAAGGCGACGTCGTCGGCGGACCGCTCAAAGGACGCCCGTTCGCCGTCGACGAAGAGTACCTCAACCTGCAGCCGGTCGGCTGCCGATCGACGCTCGGCGTCTATTCGCCGGCCTGCGCTCACAGCTCCTACTTCCACGCCGAAAACGACGCCGTCAACCGCGGCGTGTTCATGCGATTCATGCGAGAGTGATCTGGGGATCGAGAGGTCGCGGGGACAAACCTGCCTCGCCCCGGCCTCTCCCCTTCTCGCGTCTCCCCAACAACGGCGTTCCGCAGGAAGGTGTGAATGCTGACGCCGCATTCCGATCGAGACCGGTTTGTCCGGCGAATCGGCAACATGCGGCCGACGGCGGTGTCATTTCAAGGCGTGATCGTTCGTTCGACGACGCCGAAGTACGCGACCGAGACCGACCTCGTGACCGGCGAGGGGAGCCGCCGGTATGGCGGCCGCTGGAACCCGATTGGCGTCGCCGCCGTCTACGGCAGCTTGACCCCCGAGACGGCCATGGCCGAAACTCTCGCCCACCACCGCTATTTCCAGTTGCCCATCGAGGCGGTCATGCCACGAACGTTCGTCGCGATCGAGGCTCGACTTCGACGGGTGCTCGACCTGACCGACGGCGCGGTCCGCCAGCGGCTGCGAGTCTCAGAGCGGCGGCTGACGTCGACCGACTGGCGGCGAGACAACGACGCAGGTCGCGAAGCGCTCACGCAGGCGATCGGCTTTGCGGCATTCACGACCGGCTTCGAGGCGATCCTGGCACCGTCGGCTCAGGACGAAACCGGCACCGGCAACCTGATCATCTTCCCCGGAAATCTGCTGAAATCGAGCCGGGTGGAGGTGCGGAATCCTGCCGGTCTCCAAACACCCGCCGGGTAAATGCAATTTTGCATGCAATTCTGCTTGCCGTGGGCGACTGTTCCGCCGATAATCTCTGTCGGAGGTCTCGACCATGTCCGCTTCGACGCAGAAGGCACTCGGCAAGAAGAACATACACCGGCCACGGCCGGCGAATTCCGGCACCGCGGCGCACCGCGACGCCATGTTGACCGTGAAATCCGACGGCGGTCACAAGCTGGTGCTCCGCGAGCAGCTCGGCATGACTCGCGACACGTTCGCCAGGATGCTGCCGGTCTCGACACGGTCGCTCGCCGACATCGAAGCCGGCAAGCAACCGCCCAGCGAAGCGACCACCCGTCGTTTGACCGAGTTGCAGCGTCTGACCGATGCACTCGGTGAAGTGATTCGCCCAGAGGCCATCGGCGACTGGCTCAAGTTGCCGAACACGGCGTTCGACGGCCTCAAGCCGCTCGAAGTGATCGACCGCGGCGAAACCGACCGCCTCTGGCGCATGATCTATTTGCTCCGCTCGGGCACGCCGGGCTGATGAGATCCCCACTGATCACCGGCTGATTGACAGGTCAGAAAAACGGCCGTTTTCAACGCACAAAGCGGGAATCGCCTTTGGCGGCTCCGGTGCATGCACTCTCAGCGGGAGTGGCCGATGACGAGGTCGTCGAGGCCCTGCTGGCGGACTTCGGCGTCGCTCAGACGGGTCCAGGTGACGTTGCCGTTCGGGCAATGGGGACAGTTGGGGTGTGCGCCGTTCGACTTGGCATGCGGGTCGGCGTGAACGGTCAAGGGGTCGCGCCAGACGCGTTCGCACTCGTCGCAGATCGCCGAGACCGCTGCGCACTCATTGCATCGATACAGTCGCACAAGCCCCTGCCCGCACCAGCCGCACCGCGCGATATAGGCAGATTCGGTCGTCATGACGGTCTAAATCACCGGAGAGAAACGGGATGACGAATGCGTGTTTGTAAAACTCGAAGCACGAAAATCGAAGTCCGAAACAAACTCAAAAGCACGAATGTCAGAAACAAAGACTGTTCGCGGGTAGTGGGTCAGTTTGGTGTGAGAAGCCCGGCTTCTTCAAAGAAGCCGGGCGTCTTTGGGCGAAACTGACCCACTACCTGTTCGCAGCAGATTTTGACATGGATGTTTCTGACTTCGAATTTCGAGCTTCGGATTTCGCGTTTCAGGACGTCCCTTCACTTCGGATACGCCGTCACGACGCGACTTGTGCCGCGTTCGACGACGATGAACACACGGGTCAGCGGCGGGTTTTTGCGGTCGGCTCCGACGCTGCCGCCGAGATATCCGACCTTCCGCCCCAGCGACACCGTGTACGCGGCCCGATCGCCTTCGACGTCCGGCTCGATGTCGTGTTTCTGGATCAGTCGCCATGCGGCGTCGATCGTGGTCAGCGCACCGTCGCGGCCGTCGTCGAACACACCATGCGGGCCATCACGCTCGGGGTCGTCTTTGGCGTGCCGCAATACGTGATCCAGCCGCGTGCGGCCGTCGGGGTCGCGGCCTTGGTAATGGAGTCCTGCAGGACTGAGCCAGTGATCTTTGCCGACCTTTTTCAGCTCGACCTTCGGAATTTCTTTCTTCTCGGCCTCGATGCGACGAATCGACTTCGGACCGTCGAGTTTGACCTGCAACTTGCCGCGATACAGCTCAACCTTCGCCGTGATCTCGACATCGGCGTCTCGGAAGACGTCTGCCGGTTCGCCCTCCTTGAACTTGGACGCATCGTCCGCCAGGCAGACCGCCGTGATTTCGGCCGATGCGAAGTTCAGAAAGTTGATGCCGCTGTCGGACTTGCCGGTTCGGGCGACGTGTCCGTAGACCGTCACGATTTCTCCGACATGGTCCCGCAGCGACCGCGAGTCGGACGCCGGAATCCGCACCGGCTCCTTCTCGGCAGCAGGCGCCTGCGCCGTCGCGCAGCCGCAGGGAGAGGTCAACGTGAACAATGTCGCGACGCCCAGCCACAGCGGGATCGTCAACAGTCTCACGGTCAGTCGGTGCATGGCGGTAACTCGGCTCGGCATCACCGGCGCTCCTGAGCAGCCGGTTGCCGCCGACCTCGGGTGATTCGGAGCCGAGACGGACAGGAACGACTCGATCTTCCGATATAATGCGCTCGAACTCCCGGATTACCAGCCGATTTCCCCCAGCGGTGCCGCGTATTCCCCGGAGTACTCGTGCGAACGGTGCTCAGACTGTGAGAGACCGGGGCATTCTCCCCCAAGCACCCCGGGCCGGAAGCCTATTGCCCCAGTGATCCTCGGCCGGCACGACAGACGGGCGAGCGAGCCGCGCGGAAAAACGAAACGCCGGGAGAAGTCTCTCCCGGCGTTTTGCGTGAACTGGACGGTCGGCCAGTTTCGTGGCCGAGCAGCAAGCTCCCCGAGTAGGACTCGAACCTACAACCTACGGATTAACAGTCCGCCGCTCTACCGATTGAGCTATCGGGGAAGAAAGCAGCGGTGCATCGAGGGATGCGCCGCTGGAAGGTGAATTCGTAGGCGAAATGCGCTCCGGTTGCAAGTCTGAGGGGGAAGGAATCGGAAAGGTTCACCGGTTCCCCGGCATGCGGACATCGTCTGGCGATCGTTCCGCGCGTTTCGGCACATGACCGAACGTTCTCTGTCGGATCGATCTTGTGAAGCGACAGGCGGCGGTGCTAGGTTTCCTGTCGTCGATTTCCCTGCTTTCCGACGCCTTGTGCGAACGATCGTCCGCCAATTCGATCGTCGCCGGAGAGTCTGCCGATGATTGGATGTGCGCGACGGTTCGTGCTGGCATTGCTCGCGGTTCTGGCGACGCTGACGCTGCGGACCGCCGTCGCCCAGGAATTGCGCGTCTTCACCGTCGTCTATGATCTGGCCGCGAAAAACGACGACGAGCGACCGCCGGTCGTCGCGCGGGCGGCGACGTTGTTCCATGCCGGCAAAGTGTACGACTACGTCGACGCCGCCGACGAAGTGACGATTTTCGAGCCGACGCAGCGTCAGTTTCGCGTGCTCAGCCCGTCGCGGGGAATCGTCGCGACAGTGGCGTTCGACGAGATCAGGCAGCTCGTCAAGATCGCGCGGGAAGAGACGGAAAAACAGGCGGCGACCCTGCCGGCCTCCGTTCCCGGTGCCGTCGAAACGGTCTCTCTGCTTCATTTCCAGCTTTCGCCCCGGTTTGAAGAGACGTTCGACGCCGAGACCGGCTTGCTGAAGCTCGACGGCGGCGTGTTGAACTACGAGGTGCGAACGGCGGACCCCGGTCGTCCAGGCGTCGCGTCGGCGTATCTCGATTACGCCGATTGGGCCTGTCGGCTGAATTATCTGCTGCATCCCGGGCCTGTCCTGCCCGAGCCGCGACTGGGGCTGAACGATTCGCTCCGCAGCAAGGACCGGATCCCGACGACCGTCCGGCTTCAGACGGCAGGTGTGCCGCACATGCATCTGCGTGCGGAACACACGACCTCGCTCGAACTGAACTCGCGCGACCGCGGCATGATTCATCAGTGGGAATCGCAACTCAAATCGGAGGCGACCCGCGTGGTGACGCTGCGCGACTATCAGCGGACGGTATTGACGGCTCAGGCGCCCTGACGACGGAGCCGACGCTCGGCGACGACGGAATGGGGTGACGGTATCGGTCGCGGCCGATAATCTTGTGGCGCCTCCGGGCGGTCGAACGACCGTTCGTACCGGTTTCGTGCCCGCCCGTCGGAGCGTTCGTTGCCGTCGCCACTGGTCTACATCACATGCGTGCTCGTGCTGGGCGTCTTTGCCCAGTGGCTGGCATGGCGGCTGCGATTTCCAGCGATTCTGCTGCTGCTCGCGGCAGGATTCCTACTGGGACGTTGGGTCCGACCGGGGGAATTGATCGATCCGTCGCTTTTATCATCGGCTGTCTCGTTGTCGGTGGCGGTGATTCTCTTCGAGGGCGGCCTGAGCCTCAAATTCCGCGATATCGCCGACATCCGTCCGGCGATTCTGCGACTCGTCACCATCGGCTGCGCCGTGACTTGGGTTGCGGCGACCATCCTCGGCCGATTGCTCGTCTTCGACACCCTCGCCGTCGCGGCGCTCGCGGGGGCGATCTACACCGTCACCGGCCCGACCGTCATCGGGCCGCTGTTGCGGCACATCCGGCCGCACCGACGTCCCGCGGCCGTCGCACGCTGGGAAGGCATCGTCGTCGACCCCATCGGTGCGACGCTCGCCGTGCTCGTCTACGAGTTTATCCAGACGCAAGGCCCCGAGGCGGCCGTGGCCACGATCGCCCTGGCGATCGCCAAAACGTCGGCGTCGGCGCTGGCGGTCGGGGGCGGTGTCGCCGCGGCGACGGTACTGCTGCTGCGCCGGCACTGGTTGCCCGACTATTTGCACGCACCGGCGTTGTTGGTGGCCGTACTCGGTGCCTTCACGCTGTCCGATCTCGTGCAGCCCGAGTCGGGACTGGCGACGGTCACGGTGCTCGGCGTGACGCTTGCCAACCAGAAACGCGTCGCGATCGAGCACGTCACGAAGTTCAAAGAAAGCCTGGGCGTGCTGCTGCTCGGCGGACTGTTCATCATCCTGTCGGGACGGCTTCGTCCGGAGGATCTCGCGGCGCTCGGTTGGCGCGGGCTGTTGTTCGTCGTCGCAATGATCGTGCTGGTGCGACCGGTCTCGGTGTTCATCGCGACAGTCCGTTCATCGCTCGACACCTCCGAACGGGCGTTCATCGCATGGCTCGCGCCGCGCGGGGTCGTCGCCGCCGCCGTTTCAGGCGTGTTTGCGATTCACCTCGCGCAGCTCGAGTCGACGAATCTGCACGCCGATGCAGCCCGACTCGTGCCGCTCACGTTTCTACTGATCGTCGTCACCGTGACCGTCTATGGCCTGACCGCGAAGCAATTCGCCTTGCGGCTGGGCGTCGCCGATCCTGAGCCGCAGGGCTTGTTGATCATCGGAGCCGGCCTGCTCGAACGCACGATCGCCAAGACGGTTCAGGAAGAGGGATGTGCCGTCAAACTGGTCGATAGCAACCGTCAGAACGTGACCGCGGCGCGGCTCGACGGGCTGCGAACCCGGCACGGCAACATTCTTTCGGAATCGCTGCAGGAAGAGTTGGATCTGGGCGGACTCGGCCGATTGCTCGCGATGACGCCCAGTGACGAGGTCAACGCGCTCGCCGCCCTGGCGTTCACAGAGACATTCGAACGCGCCGGCGTGTTCCAACTGCCGACTGCACAGGCCAGCACGCGCATGAAAGGTGCGGGTGGTGAGAACCGGGCAGCAGGGCGTCGCCTGTTTGCGGCAGATGCGACCTACGACGAACTGACGCGGCGGCTGGCCTCCGGGGCGACGATCAAGAAGACTCTGCTGACTGACGAGTTCGACTTCGATGCGTTCCGCGAGCAATACGGTGCGCGAGCCATCGTGCTGTTCGTCGTCGGAAAGAGCGGCCGATTGTCCATATGCACGGCCGAAGAGCCGTTGAACGCGGTGTCCGGCCAGAAACTGATCAGCCTCGTCGATCTTGAACCGACGGCACGCCCCGGACTGGCGGCCTGATTTGCCGCACCTCGCTTCCATTGCTCGTGTTCGACTTCGCCTTGATACGGTCTGCCGATCGATGCAGAACCGGGCCAATGGGAATGACAGGCCGCGTTAAAGAAAAGCAGCCGCCGCCCGCGGTTGGTGCGGGCGGCGGCTGAAGAGACTCGGTGGCCCTGTCGATGAGCGTTGAGAAAACGGTTTGGGTTTCGGCGGCGGGTGATTTCGACGAACAGCGGCAGATCGGGA
>JBAQZJ010000541.1:0-2628 GCA_049790855.1 Planctomycetaceae bacterium
TCTCCCCTCTCCTCTGGGGAGAGGGGCCGGGGGTGAGGGGTGCCGTTTGGCTCTCGTCGCTGAAATGCATCAAAAGGCGCTTCGGGCCGCCTTAAGGCAAAGAGGGACGCACAGGGCATCCCCTCACCCCTCTCCCCAGGGAGAGGGGGAGCGACGGCACATACTATTCTTGACAGCGAAGCTTCCCATTCTCGAGGTTCCCCATGACTCGACTCGCAACCCTCTGCTTATTTCTCATCGCCTCCCCCGTCTTCGCCCACGACACCTGGGTCGAGACGAACACGAACCTGCTTCGCACCGGCGACGCCGTGTTCGTCGATCTGAAGCTCGGCAATCACGGCAACGAGCACCGCGACTTCAAGCTGGCGAGCAAAGTCGATCTCGAGCCCTGCACGCTCGCGGTGATCGACCCCGACGGCAAAGAGTACGACCTCAAGTCAAACCTGATCGACGTCGGCTACGCGCCCAAAGAGGGCTTCTGGACGACAAAGTTCGTGCCCGCCAAACCAGGCATGTACGTCGTCGCACACACGTTCGACAACGTCGTCGATCACGGCAAGCCGGTGCGGTCGATCAAGAGCGGCAAGACCTGCTTCGTCGCCAGCAACCTGCTCGACAAGGTGCCGTATTCAAACCCCGGCTTCGACAAGCCGGTCGGTCATGCCTTGGAACTGGTGCCGGTCGCGAACCCCGTCACGCCGATGGGGCCGGGCGAAGAGATTCGCGTGCAGGTGCTGTTTCACGGCAAGCCGCTGAGCGGACTCAAGGTCAGCTTCATCCCGCAGCGCGAAACGCTCAAGGACGACTTCGACGATCGTTATGAACGCTGGTCCGGCCGCGACGGCCTCGCCAGCTTCACCCCGAAGACCGGCGACCGCTTCCTCGTCGTCGTTCACCACACGACCGACGAAGCCGGCGACGGCTACGGCGAGACGGCCTACGCCGCGACGCTGTCGGTGTTCGTGCCCGAAGTCTGCCCATGCTGCGAGTGATTTCGTGTCGTTAGCCGTCGGCCTCGGCCGACGTGATCGCCCGGCAAGCCGGGCGGCTAACGCATTTCACTTCCGCAGGTACAGCCAGACAAAGCCGTGCCGGGCGGCATATTCGTCGAAGGATTCGGCGTGCTCAGGCTTTTCGAGGTAGGCTTCGAGGGCCTTCTGGCTCGTTTCGTACGCCTCCTTGGCGGCAACGTACTCGGGCGTTTCCCGCAGTTCCTTATATCGTTCCTGCCACTTCTCCCGAACTTCGTCCGAAAGCCGTTCCTCTTCCGGAAACTGCTTTTCGAACTCCTCCTGCTTGTCCGGCATCGACAGGTTCAGGTCGCGGTAGTCTGCGACGGCCTTCAGGTAGCGATCGCGAGCCGTCTTGAACTCCGCCTCCTGTTCGGGATTTAGATCGGCCGTCGTATAAGTCGTAGAGAAGTCGCCGGCGAGCAGGTCGGGCTTGCCGTCGCCGTTCACGTCGGCGACGGCGACCTGCGTGCGGATGCCCGGCTTGGGCGTCTCGCCGCGTTCGAGGAAATGGTCGTAGCCGGAGCCGTCGTGCGGGGGGACGAGCATCTCGGTCACAGCGAATTTCGGCCCGCCTTTGCGACCGACATTGCGGAACCAGCGGACGCTGCCGTCGTCGAACCCGCTGACGAGGTCGAACAGCCCGTCGCCGTCCCAGTCGGCCGCGACGACCGCCGCATGCATGCTGCCGGGTTCGGCGTCGCCGATCTCCGCGCCGATCGGCTCTCCGCCGGCCTCGATCGCCATCGGTGTCTCCGAGAAGGAGAACTCCGTCGACGTGCCGAGGTTCTCCCGCAGGTGGATCGAGCCGCCGAAGCCGCCGATCACGAGGTCGAGGTCGCCATCGGCGTCCCAGTCGATCGGATACGGCCACGAGCCGAATGATTGCCAGACCTGCTGCTGGTCGGGCACGCGCAGGATCGCCGTGCCGGAGCGGTCGCGGAGCGCCGCACCGTTCGATATGGCGAGACGGTATTCCAGAATCTCGCCCTCGTACCGTTCCTCCAGTTTCTCGCGTAATCGCTGCTCTTCGGCGTCATTTCGCGACTGAAACGTGCCGTCGCCGTTGCCGGGGAACCAGTAGCAGAGGCCGGGGTCGTACGACCCGCTGATCAGGTCGGAGTTCCCGTCGCCGTCGAGGTCGGCGAATTGGGGGCTGGAGCCGATACAGCAGTAGATCCAGACCTTCGCCGGCTCGTCGCCGGCCGTCAGCTTGCCAGCCGATTCGTAGCGGGGCCGCTCGTTCGTGCCGACGTTCTTGTACAGCGTGAACTCGCCGCCGAAGTCGCCGACGACGAGGTCGCGTTTGCCGTCGCCGTCCACATCGAAGATGCACGGCCCGGCATGACCGTTTGCCTCGCCGTGATCGATCGGCTGGCCGTCGGCTTCGAGGCGGACGGGCGGTTGCAGGTCGGGGGAAAGCTTCGGGGCGTCCTCAGCTGTTGCCGAGAGCGAGAGTCCGAACAGCACGGCCGCGAGGCCTGTTCGTCGCAGGCGCATGGTGATTCTCCGTCGAGACGTGGGAGCGTCCTCCTGAAGGATGCCGCCGAGCCGACGAAGTGCGCATGTTTTCGAGACCCGCGCGAGTTCAGAGCCGCGACCGTCAGGGAGCGTTTTC
>JBAQZJ010000542.1:0-2086 GCA_049790855.1 Planctomycetaceae bacterium
GGGCGAATGCCCGTGGCCCCGGACGCTGGGCGTCCATCGCGCGATTCTGCAAAGGGACCGTCAAACGACCGGGGCCACGCCCTGAGGGGCTTAGGCCCCGCCACCCAGCCGCAGGGTGGCCGGGGCGTCAGACGAACGTCGGAAGGAGCATCGTCGACTCGCCGAGCATGACGATCGCCGGAGCCAGCCCGACGATTCGCCAGGCCCAGGACAGCAGCCACCAGTACCAAACTGTGAAGCCGGCCGCGGTCCCCGCAGCGACCACCGAAAGCCCCCACGCCGACGGCAACAACAGGTCCGACCAGACGCCTCCGGAAAAGAACGCGACGAAACTCAACGTCAGAAAGGCGAGCGTCGCCAACTGCGCGATCAACCATCCACGATTCGCCATCGTGATCCACCACTGAACCCGCGCCCGTCGCGCGTCCAGCCAGCGGTCGAGTTCGTCTCGAGTCGGATCGGTCGGAAATTCCGGCATGCGATGGGTCACTCCGCTTCGGTTTGCTTCAACCCGCTGTTAATCCCGGCGACGGAAATCGGTCAGCATCGCAACGCGATTCCGCGTGCGAACTGAGCTTGAAGCCCGTGACCGCCACGTCGACCGACACGCCCCGAATTCGCGATCCTTTGACGACGATCTTCGTCGGATTCGGAGTGTTGACCATCGTGCTGCTGGTAGGAATCGCAAACGCCGTCTGGCCGCGATGGGTCGTCATGTGGCTGCTGGCACTCGCAGTCTTCGCCGTTTGCAAATGGCTGACCTGGCATGCGGCAAACATCGAAAATACCCCGACAGCGAAACGCATTGCCTACTTCGCCGTCTGGCCGGGAATGGACGCCGAAGCATTCTTCGCCGAACAGACAATCGGCCCACCGGCCAAGCGTGAGTGGCTGTTCGCAGCGATGAAGCTCGCGCTCGGCGTCGTTCTCATCGGTATTGCCGTTCCTGTGTTGAAGATTCTGCCCGCCGTTCCGCGTGCGTGGATCGGGATGGCAGGCATCGTGTTCGTATTGCACTTCGGGCTGTTTCACCTGTTGTCGTGCTGGTGGCGCACCAATGGTATCGCCGCACAGCCACTGATGGACTGGCCGATCGCCACAACTTCGGTAAGCGATTTCTGGAGCCGGCGCTGGAACATCGCATTTCGCGACATCGCGTATCGGTTCCTGTTCCGACCTTTGACGGTTCCGCTCGGAACGCCGGGCGCGATGCTCGCAACGTTCCTGTTCAGCGGACTCGTCCACGAACTCGTGATCACGATTCCTGCCGGCGGCGGTTACGGCGGCCCGACGGCGTTCTTTTTGATCCAGGCGGCCGCGTTGCTCGCCGAGCGATGCCGGACGGGGCGGGCCATCGGGTTGGGACGCGGCTGGCGCGGCCGGCTCTTCACGGCCTGCGTCGTGGTCGGACCGACGCCGCTGCTGTTTCCGGCACCGTTCACCCGGCACGTGGTCGTCCCGTTCCTGCAGGCGATGGGAGTCTGGTCATGACGCTTGAACTCCGAGATCTGATCGCGCTGGCCGGTGCCGGTCAGTTGTGCGTGCTCGTCGCGGCGGCGCTGGTCCCCTCACAGCTCGACTGGCGAAGCACGTTCATCTCGCTGCCTCGACTGCATCGGCAAATGTATTGGACCTACGGCGGCTACGTGCTGATGGCGATCGCCGCCAACGGTCTGATCAGCCTGCTGAACGCGACGGAACTCGCCGCAGGCGGCGGCTTGGCGCGAAGTTTCTGCGGCTACGTCGCCCTGTTCTGGGGCGTGAGGCTCATCCTGCAAGCGATCTTCGACGCGTCGCCCTACCTCACGACCTGGTGGCTACGACTTGGCTACCGCACGCTGACGGTGCTGTTCGCGGCCTTCACTCTCATCTTCGGCTGGGCGGCTCTGGCATCGTCCCCGTGAACAAGCCGGTGCTGCTTGCATTTCGCCGGAGTGCCACTGGCGTTTCGCCAGTGCGAACGTCCATGTGCGTCGTCTCGGATGTCGGAGGGGATTTCGGCAATCGCCCCGTTCACCGATGAGCCTGCCTCTCATCTGCGTCGTCTCCCCTCTCCTTGGGGAGAGGGGCCGGGGGTGAGGGGAGC
>JBAQZJ010000543.1:0-11089 GCA_049790855.1 Planctomycetaceae bacterium
TCGCGACGGCGTTCTCGAGTTTCTCGGCGGCGGCTTGCTCGCCGAGGTGCTCGAGCATCAGTTTGGCGCTGAGGATCAGGGCGACCGGGTTGACCTTGTTCTGGCCGGCATATTTCGGGGCGCTGCCGTGGGTGGCCTCGAAGATCGCGCAATCGGGGCCGATGTTCGCTCCCGGCGCGACGCCGAGGCCGCCGACGAGGCCGGCACACAGGTCGGAGAGGATGTCGCCGTAGAGATTCTCGGTGACGAGCACGTCATAAAGCTCGGGCTTCTGGACGAGCTGCATGCACATGTTGTCGACGAGGCGTTCCATGTAGACGACCTGCGAGGCGTCGCCGGTCGGCTTGACCACGGCGTCGGGCGTCACGCCCTGCTGGAGTTCGTCCCACTCGAACTTCGCGCCGTAGGCGGCGGCGACGGCACGGGTCTCGTCGTACCACAGGCCGTCGGTGAACTTCATGATGTTCGCCTTGCAGACGCTGGTGACGCTTTTGCGCTTGTAGCGCACGGCGTAGTCGAAGGCGTAGTTGGCGATGTCGCGGGTGCCTTCGATGCTGATCGGCTTGATGCTGACGCCGGTCGTGTCGGCGCCGGTCTTGATCTTCTTGCCGGTCGCCAGTTCGTTGATCGTCGCAAGCAGCTTCTTCGTGCTGTCCTGACCTGCCTGGAACTCGACGCCGGCGTACAGGTCTTCGGTGTTCTCGCGGACGAGCACGAGGTCAACGTTCACGCTGTCGTAGAAGCTGCGCACGCCCTTATAAGTCTTGCATGGGCGGACACAGGCATAGAGGCCCAACTCCTGCCGCAGGAAGACGTTGACGCTGCGGAAGCCCTTGCCGATCGGCGTCGTGATCGGTGCTTTGAGGGCGACGCCGTTCTTGCGGATCGAGTCGAGCACGCCCGGCGGGACGCGGCCTTCGCGCTCGATGACCGGCAGACCGCATTCCTGCACGTCCCAATTGATCTTCACGCCCGTCGCCTCGACGCACATCTTCGTGGATTCGGCGATTTCCGGGCCAATTCCGTCGCCGGGAAGGAGCGTGACGTCGTACATGATGATCTCGCGAGAAAAATCGGCCTGTGTGAACGGTCAAAGCCCACCGGTCGCAGCCGGTGGGCTTCGGAGGCATCCAACGCCTGCGGCGACCGTATCAGAGGCGTTTCATGATTGCAAGCAGTGCGACGTTTCGACGCAATCGCTCGCGACTATGCGGGCGTCGCGGAAAGTTCGGCCACCAGAGCTTTCAGGGTCTGGTCATCAAGTTGTGACGCCTCCGTAAAGCGAATACGAACGGCTTCGCCGCGGCGGTGCGGCGCAATTTCCCGTTCCGCTCCGAGCGACGCGATCCGGCCGAGAGGAACACGGCCGGGCGAGGTCGTCAGCACGAGATCGGCCCCGCCGGGCCGCTTTGTGTAGATCTCGGCGAACGGCGCCGCGTCACCGTTCTGCTTCGCGGCCACGACCTGCTTGTTCTGCCAGTCCCAGGTCATGTCAGGCACTGCGTCGCCGAACAGGTCGATGAGTTGTTCAAGAAGTCCGACTTCCCACACCGGCGGACTGGAAAAGCCCTTCTTCGAGAGATGCCACTTTCTGCCGAGCACCTTCCAGGGCGTCAGTTCGGCAGGGTCGAGCCTCGCCTTCTCGGACTGGGCGAAGAACGCGGCCTTCGCTTCCTTCAGAAACTCGCGGAACTCCGGCGTGTCGATCTCGCGCTTCCAATGCACCTTGAAGTTCACTTCCTGCCACGGAAGTTTGAGGTTGTGCGCCTCGACGCGCGGCTCTTTTCCGTAAACGGGCAGGTCGAGATCATCGGCCGTCGGCAGCGGGAAGCGATCGGAAAGCGTCGCGTTGTCGAAGCTGCTCTTCTTCACGCGGAAGGTGAACTTCACCCACCATTCGTGCGCGGTGTGAACATGCAGAAACCAGCCGCCGGTCTTCGATGCGGGCAGCACTTCGACGACGCTCTTGTGATTGAAGTTCGGCTCGGCGAAGCCGTCGAGCTTTGCGATCTCGTCGAGAACGAACGCCAGCGCCTCACCTTCCCACCGACAGGGTTTGCCTTCGTGGCTGATACGGTCGACGCAGTGCCATTGCCGGCCGTCGGCCTGCCAGGGCATCTTCGTGTTTCGTCCGACTTTCGCGAGATCGACGTCGCCCTTCTTCGCTTTCGTTTCAGAAGCGACGTCGAAGGTGTCGCGTTCGGCGCGCGAGCCGCTGGCGAGGATCGGGGCGAGCATCTCGCTTGTGTACGAACGCCTTGGCGAGCGAGGGGCGTCAGCCCCCCGAGTACGACGGTGCATTTTACGGCGCGATTTCTCGGCGGGCTGACGCCCCCCGCTCGCCTGGGCGACGACATCCTCCGGCGTTCCCTCCGCGACGATCCAGCCGCCGCCGGCGCCGGCTTCGGGGCCGAGGTCGATGATCCAGTCGGCGCTCTTAATCACGTCGAGGTTGTGCTCGATGACGACGACGGTATTGCCCTGATCCACAAGGCTGTTGTGCACCTTGAGCAGCTTGGCGATGTCGTCGAAGTGCAGGCCGGTCGTTGGCTCGTCGAGCAGGTAGAGCGTGCGGCCGCCGTGCGGGCGGGCCAGCTCGGCGGCAAGCTTGACCCGTTGGGCTTCGCCGCCCGAGAGCGTCGGTGCCGGCTGGCCGAGCGTCAGATAATCCAGCCCGATCGCACAGAGGACCGCGAGCGGTCCGCGGATCTTCGGAATGCCGGCGAACAGCTCGTGAGCCTGCCCGATCGACATTTCGAGCACGTCGGCGATCGACTTGCCTTGAAAGGAGACCGCGAGCGTCTCGGTGTTGTAGCGGCGTCCCCGGCAGGTGTCACACGTCACCCAGACGTCGGGCAGAAAGTGCATCTCGATCTTCTTCTGACCGAGTCCTTCGCAATCCTCGCAGCGACCGCCGGGACGGTTGAAGCTGAACCGGGCGGGCTTGTAGCCGCGCACTTTGGCGTCGGGCATTCTCGCAAACAACTCGCGGATCAGATCGAACACGCCGGTATAGGTCGCCGGGTTTGACGCCGGCGTGCTGCCGAGCGGCTGCTGGTCGACGGTAATGACTTTCGAGAGCTGTTCGACGCCGCGCAACTCGGTGAACGGGCCGGGGGTGTCGCCGGCCTGGTGCAGCCGCCGCGCGACGGCCCGGCCGAGCGTTCCCTCGATGAGGGAACTCTTGCCCGATCCGGAAACGCCTGTCACACAGACGAACGTGCCGAGCGGTATGCGCAGGTCGATGTTGCGCAGGTTGTGGTGTCGGCAGCCGAGGAGCGAGAGCAAAGGGATGTGGGATTTGGGATGTGGGATGTGGGGCGGGATCGCCTTGGCCACATCCCACATCCCATCTCCTAATTCCTGCACCGATGGCATCCGCCGCGTCGCCGGAATCGGGATCGCTTCTTTTCCCGAGAGGTAGCGTCCCGTCAGGCTGTCGTTCGATTTCGAGACCTGCTTCGGTGTGCCTTCGGCCGTGACGGAGCCGCCGAAACGTCCGGAACCGGGACCGAAGTCGTAGACGCGATCGGCGGCTTCGATGACTTCACGGTCGTGCTCGACCAAGACGACCGTGTTGCCGAGATCCCGCAGCCGCTTGAGGGCGTCGAGCAGCCGGTTATTGTCGCGAGGGTGCAATCCGATCGTCGGTTCATCGAGAACGTAAAGCACGCCGGTCAACGCCCGGCCGATCTGGCCGGCGAGCCGGATGCGTTGGGATTCTCCGCCCGACAACGTCGGCATCGTGCGGTCGAGCGTCAGGTATTCCAGTCCGACGTCGGCGAGGAACTTCAGCCGGCTCTTCGCCTCGGTCAGAAGGTCGCCGGCGATTCGTGTGTCTTCCTTCGAGAGCTTCAGGCCGTCGAGGAACTTCAACGACTCGCCGAGCGACAGACGGCACAGCCGCGGGAGCGTGAGGTCTCGCAACCGGACGGCGGCGGCGGCATCGCGGATGCGATGCCCTTCGCAGGCCGAACAGGGCTGCTCGCCGACGAAGTCGCGCAGCTTCGTGCGATAGCTGTAGGAAACGCGGGCGGCTTCGTTCAACGAAGGGTAGAGGCCTTTGTACTGGAAGCGGAAGGCCGGGGGGGCTGACGCCCCCCGCTCGCCGACGTGCGCCGTGATCCAGCGGTCGGAGCCGTAGAGGACGAGACGCTGCTGCGAGGCTTCCAGACGATCGAACGGTACGTCGAGCGGCAGATGGAATTCGGCGGCGATCGCCTCGAGCATCGCCGCGAACAGTGGATTCGTGTTCGGATCGGGCCAGGCGGCGATCGCACCGTCGCGAAGACTGACGTGCGGGTTGGCGATGAGCGCCGACTGGTCGGTGCCGCGCTCGACGCCGAGGCCTTCGCAGGCCGTGCACCAACCGAGCGGGCTGTTGAAACTGAAGTTTTGCGGGGTGAGCGGTTCAAAGCTGCGACCGCAGGAATCGCAGGCGGCGTGCAGGCTGAACCGCTTCACCTCCCAGTGCTCTTCGGGATGCTTCGCATCGGCGAGCGCGACCCGCAGCACGCCCCGGCCGAGGTCGAGCGCCGCCTCGATGCTGTCGGCGATTCGTCCGCGCTGCTTGCTGTCGAGCGTGATGCGATCGACGACGACCTCGATGTTGTGCGACTCACGATGGTCGAGATTCGGCGCCTCGACAAGCTCGCGGGTCGTTCCGTCGATTCGCACGCGGCTGAAGCCCTGCGTCTTCAGGCGATCGAACAGCTTTCTGTAGGACTCGCCCTTGTGAATCGTTTGCGGGGCGAGCAGGAGTGCCTTCGGCGAGGAGGTGACGGGGAGAAGAAGGGAAGGGGTGATAGTCTTCCGTCTCCCCTTCTCCCCGTCTCCCCGTCCCCCACTCCCGAGTGCCAGCACCTTCTCGATGATTTCATCGGTCGTGCTGCGACCGACCGGCGTCTCACAAGCCGGGCAGTGCGGCGTGCCGAGCCGGGCGAACAGCAGCCGGAGATAATCGTAGATTTCGGTGACGGTGCCGACGGTGCTTCGCGGCGTCGAACCGACGGTCTTCTGTTCGATCGCGATCGCCGGCGAGAGGCCGTGGACATGCTCGACTTTCGGCTTGGGCATCTGGCCGAGGAACTGCCGGGCGTAGGCGGACAGACTTTCGACGTAGCGACGCTGTCCTTCGGCGTACAGCGTATCCATCGCCAGCGACGACTTGCCGCTTCCGCTCGGACCGCAGAAGACGCTTATCCGATCGCGCGGGAGGTCGAGATCGACGTTCTGCAAGTTGTGTTGAGCCGCGCCGCGGATGGTGATTTCGCGGGTGCCGTCGCCGTTGGTCGTGCGGGCTGCGGTCTGCCATCGCTCCGGAGGGGGAAAGGGGGAAGGAGGGAGGGGGGGAGGGGGGGACAAAGTCTTTGCTCCGCGCCGTTTCTTCTTATCGCCCCGTCTCCCCGTCTCCCCGTCTCCCCGTCCCGCAACGCCCAGCACCGCCCGCAACGCCGCCCCCGTATAGCTCTTCTCGCACGCTGCGATCTGTTCGGGCGTGCCGGAGGCGACCACGGCGCCGCCGCCGTCACCGCCTTCGGGACCGAGGTCGATCACCCAGTCGGCGGTCTTGATGACGTCGAGGTTATGCTCGACGACAAGCACTGTATTACCTGCGGAGACGAAGCCGTGCAGCACATCGAGCAAGCGATGCACATCGGCGAAATGCAGACCGGTCGTCGGCTCATCGAGAAGATAAATCGTGCGTCCGGTCGAGCGCTTTCCCAGTTCGCGGGCAAGCTTCACCCGTTGTGCTTCGCCCCCCGACAACGTCGGCGACGGCTGGCCGAGCTTGAGGTAATCGAGTCCGACGTCATGCAGCGCCTGGAGCAGCCGGCGGACCTTCGGCACGTTCTCGAAGTGCTCCAGCGCCTGTTGGATGTCCATTTCGAGCACGTCGGCAATACTCTTGTCCTTGAACTTGACTTCCAACGTTTCGTGATTGAACCGACGGCTCTCGCAGACGGGGCAAGGCACCCAGATGTCGGCGAGGAAGTCCATCTCCAGCTTCGTCGCACCGTGGCCTTCGCACGCTTCGCAACGACCGCCTTCGACGTTGAAGCTGAACCGTCCCGGCGGATAACCGCGCAGCTTCGCCTGCGGCAGATTCGTGTAAAGGTCACGGATGTGGTCGAAGACCTTCACGTAGGTCGCCGGGTTCGAACGCGGCGTGCGTCCGATCGGCGACTGGTCGATGTCGATCGCCTTGTCGAGTTGATCAAGCCCGTCGATGCCGACGTGCGGTCCGGGATTGCCGAGGCCGCCGTTGACGTCGCGGTTGAGAACCGGCCAGAGAATATCGTTGACGAGCGAACTTTTGCCCGAGCCGGAGACGCCCGTCACGCAGACGAACAGCCCCAGGGGAATTTGCGCATCGATGTTCTTCAGATTGTGATGCGTCGCCTTGCGGATCCTGAGCTTCGCGCCGTTCGGCTTGCGCCGTTCGCCGGGGACCGCGATCTGCCGCGTGCCGTTCAGATACTGGCCGGTGACGCTGCGCTCGTGCGCCTTCACGTCGTCGACGCTGCCGACGGTGATGATCTCGCCGCCGCGGACGCCCGGACCAGGACCGAAATCGACGATGAGGTCGGCGGCCCGCATCGTCTCTTCGTCGTGCTCGACGACGATGACGGTGTTCCCCTGGTCGCGGAGATCCTGCAGACTTTCGAGCAGCTTCGTGTTGTCGCGGGGATGCAGGCCGATGCTCGGCTCGTCGAGGATGTAGACGACGCCGACGAGGCCGCAACCGATCTGGCCGGCGAGCCGGATGCGCTGCGACTCGCCGCCCGAGAGCGTCGGAGCAGTGCGTTCGAGCGCCAGATAGTCGAGTCCGCATCGCAAGAGGAACTCAAGTCGGCCTCGGATCTCCTTGACGGCTTCCGTCGCAATGAGCCGTGCCGTGTCGTCGAGGACAAGTTCGTCGAAGAACGCGGCGGCGTCGGCGATGCTCAAACGACAAACGTCCGGCAGGCTGAGTTCCGCCTTGCCTCTTCGGGCCAGATACCGCTGGCTGGCGGTCGTCAATCGAACATTCTGCGCCTGCTTGTTGAGCCGACTGCCGCCGCACGCGGTGCAGACGGCGAAATCCATGTATTTCTCGAGCTGCCGTCGGCGCATCGGATTCTTGGTGTCGCGGTAGTCGTCGAGCAGCTTCGGCAAAAGCCCCTCCCACGTGCCGCCGTGCTTCCAGATTCCGCCGCGATGCCGCCAGGCAAAGGTGACGTGTCGATCGCCCGTCCCGTTGAGAAATCGTCGTTGCGCCTCATCGGGCAGATCCTTCCAGGCCGTCTTGAGCAGCGCACCCGGTTTGAGTGCGAGATCCTCCTCGATCGCCGCTGCGGCGCCTTCATAGAGATGTCGTTGCCAGCGTCCCGTCTGACGGAACGGCTTCATCAGATGCAGACACCCCTTTGCGATCGACTTCTTATCGTCGTCGACGAGTCGATCGACGAGGAACTCGTGCCGCATCCCCAACCCGGTGCATTCGGGGCACATGCCGAGAGGGCTGTTGAAGCTGAAGAGCTGCGGCGTCGGCGGCTCGTAACTCATGCCGCTTTCGGGGCAGCTGTAGTTGGCGCTGTAGAACTTTTCCGTGGCGCCTCTGGATCCCTGACGCGCGGAGGAGCCGTCGTCGGATTGAAGGGGTGAAGGGGAGAGGGAGAGAGGGGGAGATTTCGTAGTCGCCCCTTCTCCCGCTCTCCGCTTCTCCCCCTCCTCAGTCACGACGATCAGCGATCCCTTGCCGAGCTTCAGCGCCGATTCGACGGCTTCGGCGAGTCTCGTCCGCCCCGTCTTGCCCGAGATGAGTCGATCGATGACGACTTCGATCGTGTGCTTGAAGTGTCTTTTGAGATTGGGCGGATTGTTGAGGTCGACGATCTCGCCGTCGACTCGTGCCCGGAGAAAACCCTGCTTGAGCAGGTCGTCGAAGAGATCGCGATATTCGCCTTTCTGATTCTGAATCAGCGGCGCGAGGATCGTGATGCGAGGATGAGATTGGGTGAGGGGGGGAGTGGGTGAGGGGGAGCGATTCGCTTTGCCGGAACTCGGCTCGTCTCTCCCTCGCCCCTTCTCCCCCTCTCTCCCTCGGCTCGGCGCCGCAATCGACTCGACGATCTGATCCGCCGACTGGGCGCGGATCGGCTTGCCGGAAACGTAGCAATACCCCTGACCGACCCGCGCGAAAAGTACGCGCAGGTAATCGTAGATCTCGGTGATCGTGCCGACGGTGCTGCGTGGATTCCGACCGGCGGTCTTCTGCTCGATCGAGATGCTCGGGGCGAGGCCCGTGATGCTGTCGACGTCGGGCTTGGGCATCTGGCCGAGAAATTGCCGGGCGTAGCTCGACAGGCTCTCGACGTAACGGCGTTGCCCCTCGGCGTACAGCGTATCGAACGCGAGCGAGCTTTTTCCCGAGCCGCTCACGCCCGTCATCACGATCAGCTTGTTCTTCGGCAGCGATAGGCTGACGTCCCGCAAATTATGCTCGCGGGCACCGCGGATGACGATCTCGGATCGAGACATGAGGCGGGTGATGTCGACCGAGACGCCGACATTGGAAATGCTTTGATGCAGCGGCGACGACGTACCTTCACCGGTAACGCCGCTGCGCGTTCGTTCATTCTGGCGAGCAGTTTCATGCGGTCAAGCTGCTGAAGAAAAGGTGCGCCGTTCCGTTCGAACTTCCTGGTGGCGGTCTATGAGACAGACGCTCCCTCCGGATGGCCGATGCCGCGCATCATGCGATTCGGCAATAGGTTACGATCCGTGCGCAACCCATCCTCTGGGATCGTTCTGCCACTGACGGACAGGAACGGACACTGGTCAGATCGACGACCATTAAAACACAAGCGCCCGCCGGCATAGCCGGCGGGCGCTTGTGGATGTCTGAAAACGACGACTGTCAGAAATCGTCGCTCGAAACACTCACGCCCCATGACATGCGTGGGCCGTGGTGATGGTGATGTCCCCAGTGCGGCGGAGGGTAGTGCGGCCCTGGGCAGTAAGGTTCCACAACGACGACCGGAGGCGGTGTTGCGCCGACCACGTAAGGGGGGGCGGCCGGGTATGTTGTTGGACCGGCCACGACCGGGGCAGGCGACGCCTGCATGGCCTGAACGACTTTGGGAGTCACGCCGTTCTGTTGCAGATAGATCAGATCGTTCGTGTTGAGGGGGCGTGCCAGCCCGTGATTGTGAACGTGCGTGGCGATGACGTCTTCGCTGACACCCGCCTGCGTCATCGAGATCACGTCGGGAACCGTCACCGCGCCGATTGGAGCCGGACGGCCGAGGCGCGCGGCGATCTCGGCACGGTTGCGTGCTTCAACGTCGTCGATGGCACCGCCGACGACGGCTCCGGTCATCGTGCCGGCCACACCGCCAATCGCGGCTCCGGCAAGCGGATCGCCGACCGCTGCACCCGCGACCGCACCAAGTCCCGCCCCCATGACGCCGCCGAACAGCGCGCCGCGATCGGTATGATATGGAGAAGCGCAGCCGGCGGCGGCGAGGGCCGTCAGCAACAGCATCGATCTTTGCAGCCGCTTGGTTTGCAACGCCGCACCCTCGGAAGTTCCGATTCGATCGAGCGGGATTATGAGGATTGGCGCCGAACGGTCAAGAGCCGCTTCGCCGGAGAAGGATTTCGACGGCGTCAGGCGACGCGACGGTTTGCGCCGGCCGACGGCTCGGAGGGCAGCAGTTTCGGCCGCGGCATCAGCGACGTCACCGGAATGGCGATGGGATGGTCGACGGGCGGACCGCCCGTCACAGCCCAGCCGCGGCAGCACTCCTCCAGCATCCCGTGCAATTCCGCAAGCTCAGCAGGGTTTGCCGCGCGATCGCTGCCGAAGGCGATGATCGTCAGCCGATGATGCTCGTCGGTCGGGATGCTGACGCGAAGTTCCCAAGCGGTCGACCAGGTTTCTGCGGCCGCCCAGTGGCGGTAGTCGTGGACGGCGTCAGTTCGCGTGTCGAACCGGATGAGTTCCAGCCGCGAAACTCCGTACGCCTGAAAGACTTCGACGGCAGCCGGCCAGGTCGGCGGAACTCGAATCGGGCGGGGGCCGAACAGCGTCGACCCATTGATGAGAACCTGGCCGACGCGCTGCGCCCTCCGGAGAAACAGCAGCGCCTCGTGATGCCCGAAGACCCGGCCGGCGATCAGAAGGCCGAGCAATCCGAGGCAAAGTCCGATGCAGATACGATCGGCGCGAAACATGGCACAGAGGATCGTCAACGCCGTCATTGCGATGCTCAGACCGGCGATCACGACGAGCGTTTGTGTGCGTGTCAGACCCCGTTCCTGAAGGCGATGGTGAATGTGGCCCCGGTCGCCTTCGCCGATGCCGCGTCCCGTCAGCCGCCGCCGGAGAATCGCCATGCACGTGTCGAATGCCGGTATCGAGACGAGGATCACCGGCACCGTCATCGCAAAACCGGCGGCCGTCTTAAGCGAAGCCTCGATCGACAGGGCGCCGACCAGAAACCCGATTAACAAACTGCCGCTGTCGCCGAGAAAGATGCGTGCGGGCGGCAGGTTATGGCAGAGGAACCCGGTCAGGCTTCCGGCGACGATCAAAGCGATCGCAGCGACCCCCGGAAAGAGGCGAATATCGGCGATTGCGGCAATGCCGACACAGGCGATCAGCCCCATGGTTCCGGCAAGCCCGTCGAGGCCGTCGATCAGATTGATCGTGTTGGCGCACGCAACGAGCCACAACGCCGTAAATGCCGCCCCGATCACCGCGCCGAGCGACAGATCGAAGCCCAGAAACTCGATCCACGAGACTTTCTGCCCCCAGACTGCGAACGGCAGCGCCGCAAGAAACTGGCAGGCGAACTTGCTCCACGGTCGCATCGGCCAGATGTCGTCATACAGCCCCAGGCCGCAAAACAACGCACCAGAGATCAGCAGCATCGGGAGTGCGGCGCCCGGCAGGGTCGCGAACAAAGCGGCCGGCCCCGGCAGCAACGAAGCGATCGCGACCGTCAGCAGAACCGAGGCGTAAATCGCGATGCCGCCCATGAGCGGCGTGGCGTCGCGATGGAGTTTCCGCCCGCTGTCCGGCCGGTCGAGAACTCCGACC
>JBAQZJ010000544.1:0-4525 GCA_049790855.1 Planctomycetaceae bacterium
GCTCCCCTCACCCCCGGCCCCTCTCCCCAAGGAGAGGGGAGACAACACGAGTGGGCAAGCCCGTTCAACGGCGAAGAGGCGATTACTGAAAGCCAATCCTGCACCCATCCGTTAGTCGATTCGCAATCCTGATCCCACTGGTGACGACGCGATGAAAATCGAGCGGATCGAAACACTCGTCTGCCATGCGCGGATGAGGAACTGGATTTTCGTCAAGGTCGTCACCGATCAGCCGGGGCTGTTCGGCTGGGGAGAAGCGACGCTCGAATGGCACACTCGAGGCGTCGTAGGGACCATCGAGGATCTTGCAGAGCTGCTCGTCGGTGAAGATCCGCGTCGGATCGAACACCTGTGGCAGACGATGTGGCGGCAGCACTTCTGGCACGGCCACGGCATTACTCGCGCGACGGCGATCGCGGGCATCGACGTCGCTCTCTGGGACATCGCCGGCAAGATCGCCGGGCAACCCTGTCATCAGCTGTGGGGCGGTCGAGTCCGCGATTTCGTGCGGTTCTACTGTCACCTGGGCGGCGGACAGATGGAGTCGTTCTACGAGACTCCCATCGAAGAAGCTCATCGTTTCGCCGACCTGGCGCGTCAGGCCGTGGCCGACGGCTTCTCGGCCGTGAAGACGATGGCGGTGCCCGCGACCGCGCCGATTGAAGGCCGTCAGGCGGTCAAGGCGGCGGAACTCTGTGTCGCTGCCATGCGGGACGCCGTCGGAGACGGAGTCGACATCATGGTCGATTGCCATGCCCGCCCGTCTCCCGCGATGGGGCTGCAGTTCGCCCGTGCGCTGGACCAGTACGGCTTATATTTTCTGGAAGAGCCTTGCTGGCCCGAGAACCTCGACGGCCTGGCGATGATCAACTCGCAGGTCGCGACGCCGATCGCCACCGGCGAGCGTCTGACGCACTTGGCCGCCTTTCGCGACCTGTTCGCCAGACACGGTTGTGAAATCTGCCAGCTCGACATCACGCACTGCGGCGGTTTCACCGAAGCGCGACGAATCGCCGCCCTCGCCGACGCCTATCGCATCGCGTTGGCGCCGCATAACCCACAAGGACCGGTGAGCACGGCGGCGTCCCTGGAATTCGGCTTCTCGCAACCGAACTACATCATCTGCGAGGCGGTTCACGCCGACGTCCCCTGGCGGAATGATGTCGTCGAGGAAGGTTTCACGGTCGATTCGAAGGCTCGTACCGTGTCACCGAACTCGAAGCCTGGTCTCGGCATTTCGATCAACGAAGACGTCGTCCGCAAGCACCCGTTCCAGCAGGAAATCGCCCAGCGGGTGCATTACGGCGACGGCAGCGTCGGCGACTGGTAGGCGCCTCGACTTTGAGGGGACGACGGGCTTGGAAGCCCATCGCACGTTTTTTGATTCGTACGTTGAACTTCGACGAAGAGCGTCCTGCTCTTTTCTCGCCTTTGCCACGAGCCGCCACTTGACCGTCACCCCACGCCTGACAGGTCCGAGCACGTCGCTGTTCGGCGGGTCCATCGGAATCGCACGCGTCGACATCACGCCTCCGGTGGGAATCTACGCCCGGAACTGGGGCGCGGCCGCGCATGACGTCGCTCTGACGATTCACCGCCCGTTGTCGATCAGTGCGCTGACGATTCGGACGGAGGGCGAGCCGCCGCTGGTCCTCATCGACGCGGACCTCGGCTTCTGGACATCGCTCGATCGGTTCCGCACGATGCGGGCGAACATTCTTGAAGAGCTTCAACTCGACTCGTCGCGATTCATTTTCGCGATGACGCATACGCACGCCTCGCCGCATCTCTGCGACCCCCAGCCCGGCATGGCCGGCGGCGAACTGCTGGAGGAGTGGTTAGCGGCATTGGAGCCGGCGACGCTTCGCGCCATTCGCGAAGCGTTCGCGAACGAGCGAGGGTCGACTCTCGACTGGAACTACGGTCGTTGCCGGCTCGCGGCGACGCGCGATCTGCCGGACCCGACGCGCGGCGGAGAGCGTCGCATCTGCGGTTACGACCCCGCCACGCCCGCCGACGACACGCTGCTCGTCGGCCGGGTCTGCGACCCTGCGGGGAACATCCGTGCGACGATCGTCAACTACGCGTGCCACCCGACGACTCTCGCGTGGAGCAATACGGCGCTCTCGCCCGATTACATCGGCGCCATGCGGGAGACGATCGAGACGCATACGAAGAATGCCCCTGCGTTCTTCCTGCAGGGGGCTTCCGGCGAGCTTTCCCCGCGTTATCAGTACGTCGGTGATCCCGGCGTGGCCGATCGGCACGGCCGGCAATTGGGATTTGCCGCGTTGGCGACGCTGGAAGACATGGAGCCTCCCGGCACGCGACTCGAGTTCGACGGGGTCGTCGAGTCGGGAGCGCCGCTGGCCGTCTGGGCTCCCAGACCGGTCGAGCCGTCGCGGTTGCTGACCGCGGTCGAATCGTCGGTCTCGATTCCGATCAAACCCGATCTTCCGTCGGCCGAAGAACTCGACCAGGCGTACCGGTCTTGCACAGACCGTGCGCTCGCCGAACGGCTGCGCCGCAAGCGGAACCTCCGGCGGGTTCTCGGCGACGAGGACTCGTTCGCATTGCCGATCTGGACGTGGCGCATCGGCGACGCGATCGTCGTCGGATGCATGGCCGAAGCGTACTCGATCGTTCAGACGGCACTCCGCGAGCGATTCCCGGAACATCACCTCATCTGCATGAATCTCATCAACGGCACGATTGGCTATCTGCCGCCGGTGGAAACCTATGACCTCGATCTCTACCAGGTCTGGCAGTCGCCGTTTGCGAGGGGATGTCTGGAGCGCTATCTCGAAGCCGCCGACGCCCAGATTCGCACATTGATTTAGACCGACACCCTCCGGCGAGCGTGCCCCCGACGTTCTGCGAATGGACGATTCACCAACACGCATTCGATACCGGGCGCTGGCCTGGCTCGCGCTGGCGGCCGGTCTGGCCTATTTGTGCCGGAATGCGGTGAGCGTCGCTGAGAGCACGATTCGCGAGGATCTCGGATTCTCCGTGCAGGAATCAGGCTGGTGCATGAGCGCCTTCTTCTGGTCCTACGCGATCTTGCAGATTCCCGCCGGCTGGTTTTCCGAACGCCTCGGCACGCGCCTGACGCTGACGATCTTTGCCATCGGCTGGTCGGCCGCGACCATGGCGATCGGGCTTGCGCCGACCTTAGGGGTCATCATTCTCGCACAGCTCATCATGGGCGTGAGCCAGGCCGGCATCTTCCCGGCGTCGGTGAATTCGGTCGGCCACTGGATGCCCCTTGCCGAGCGATCATTCGGCTGCGGCGTGCTGGCAGCCGGGATGCAGGTGGGGGCGATCGTCGCCGGCGGACTGACCGGCCTGCTGATCGGCGATCTCGGCTGGCGCGGAGTGTTCGTCGCGTTTGCCGCGCCGGGTTTTCTGTGGTCGATCGCCTACTTCGCGCGGTTCCGCAATCACCCCGAGGATGATCCCCGTCTCAATTCCAGCGAACTGCGCCTGATTCGCGACACGCGCCCTCCGGATTCGACGCATCGCCCCGTCGAGCCGGAGCCGGAGCAGGAGGGCAGTTTCCTCCGCATCGCCCGCAACCCGGCGATCTGGTGGCTGTGCGGGCAGCAAATCTGCCGTGCGTCGGGTTACATGTTCTTTGCAAGCTGGTTTCCCACGTTCCTGCAAAAGACCCGCGGCATCTCGGTCGAGGAGTCGGGCTATGTCCAGGCGATTGTCCTGGGAGGATCGCTCGTCGGCAGCCTGCTCGGCGGGCTGTTGACCGACCTCGCTTGGCGGCGGACCGGAAGTCTGCGAGTGAGCCGCAGCCTGGTGGGGGGCGCCTTCCTGACGCTCTGCTCGGCGCTGATTCTCGCAGCGTGGTTCGTGCAGAGCGTCCAGGTGGCCGTCGCCTTGCTCGCGGCCGGCGTCTTCGTCGCCGGTCTCGCCGGGCCGTGCGCTCTCGCCGCGACCATCGACCTCGGCGGAACCCGTGTCCCGCAGATTTTCGGTCTCATGAATATGACGGGAAACTTTGCCGCCGCCCTGTGCCCTGTCCTCGTCGGCACCTTGTTCACCTGGACCGGAAACTGGAACGTGGTCCTGTTGTTCTTCGCCGCGATTTATCTGGTCGGCGCCGGCTGCTGGGTGTTCATCCGGCCCGTGCATGAATGAGGTGTTTCCTCGGGATTGTCGGTCGCGCATTTCTCACAATCGCTGACGAACAAGCATGAACAATAAAAAACAAGCGAACAAAGTCAGGACGAGGTGCTCGGACCAGCAGCATTTTTATCCCGAATGAGTTTCTCTGGTATCTGATCGGGGTCCGTATCCAACAAGCAAAGTTCATGTTTCACACGACCGCACTCCTGGATGCCAATCGTCATTCTGCGTATCTGACTACGGTTGTCGCAAATCTCGAAGATGGTGCTCATCACCTCGCCAGAACTAGCAGCCTGTTGAACAACGGGTTTCTCTGCGCGGTCAGCTTGCGAGTGCTGGCGTGATCTGAGTTCGATTCCTGAAGAGGCGGATACGGTTCAAGACG
>JBAQZJ010000545.1:0-2330 GCA_049790855.1 Planctomycetaceae bacterium
AAGGGGTGGGCTTCGCGATCGCGATCGCGCTTTTCTGCGGAACCGCAGCGGCGAAGGAGTTCGAGCTGCGCGGAGCCGATCTGCGGGTCGTCGGTGAGACGACATGGACCGGCGGCGGCTGGGGCGGTTATCACCCGGTGCGACTCGAGATCACGAACTTCGGACCCGGCCGCGACCTCGAGTTCCGCTTCCTGCCTCACGAGCGCGGCCGCGGAGTGCCGACCGTTCGCCGCCGCGTGCGCGTCGAACAGAACGCGACCGCCCGTCTCACGCTGGCCGTGCCGCTCGTCGGCGGTCGGACGTCGGGCCGCTTCGACGTGCTGATCGACGACGCGCCCGTTTCATCGCTGCGTCGCGACATGACGCTCTCCAGCCCGGTCGAAGACGGTTTTCCGCGACCGTCGCTGTTGATCATCTCGGCGGACGAGGTTTCCGTCGGCGGATTTGAAACGGCTGTTGCCGCCGAGGCGCGAGTCTCCTCCGACGCCTATCCGATGGGCCATTACATGGCCGGGCGGATGGGGTACGGCGAGCTGCGGTTCGCCTTCGTCGACCCCGGCATGTTGCCGGCCTCGTGGATCGACTACACCGCCGTCGACGTCGTCGCAGTCCGGTTCGACACGCTCGCCGCACGACGGCCCGACGAGCGGACTGCGTTGCTCGACTGGGTGGCGACCGGCGGACGGCTGATCGTCGACCAGACCGGCGCGGCGCCCGACGCCTCCGACCGACTGACAGCACTGCTTTCCGGCGCGACCGCATTCGAGTCCTCCGACGGCTGGCAGCCGGCAAATGTCGCGGAACGGCGTCCTCTCGTGCTCGAGACCGACCACGCGTATGAAGCGGGTGATGCCTCGATGATTCCCAACGAAGGGAATCCCCTGTCGATCGCACGCGACGTTCTGCCGCCGGAAATCGGGCAGGCGATCGAAACGATGGAGCGCGCGCTCGACGAGCGACCATCAGGACCGGTCGTGCAGCCGACCTGGCCTGCTGAACCCGCCCCGTTCTTCGTGCGACGTGTCGGATTCGGGCGGATCGCCGTCGTTCCCGGCGACGTCTTCGCGGCAAGCGGGGCCGACTGGTCGTGGCTGCTTCGCGAACTGGGCGGACCTGCGATCACCTGGCCGGTCCGTTACGGAATGGCTTCCGGACGCGGCGACATGGAGTTCATCAACCAGCCGATTCCCGGCGTGCGCGGCGTGCCGACCGCCGCCTTCCTGACGCTGATCACCTTGTTCGCTCTGGTCATCGGGCCGGTGAACTACTTCGTGCTCTGGCGTCGGAATCAGTTGTCGCGGCTCGTAGTGACGGTGCCGGCCCTGGCGGCGGTGACGAGCGTCCTGCTGTTCGGTTATGCCGCCGTCGCACACGGATTCACGACGAAGGGACGCGTGCGCAGCGTGACGTTGCTCGACCCCGCGACGAACACGGCGACCAGCATCAGCCGCATCGCCCTGTTCGCAGGCATGGCCCCGTCGTCGGGACTGCGCTTCTCGAACGAGACCGCGGTCTTCCCGCTCTATCCGTTCCAGGAGGGCTTCGTCGACGGTGAAGTCGATTGGACCGACACGCAGGCGCTCACCGGCGGCTGGCTCAAAACACGCACGCGAACGCAGTTCGTCACCGTCACCCGTCGCGACGAGCGCGGCCGGTTGACGGTGACGCCCGTCGCCGGCGGACTGCGAGCCGTAAACGGCTTTGAAGTGCCGTTGACGCATCTCGTCGTCACCGGCCCCGACGGCACGGCCTACATCGCGAACGGCGTTCCTGCCGGGGGCGAGGCAGTGCTCAAACCGCTGACCGACGAAGACTGGGCGGCGATCCGCACGCTCGCGATCGACCGCATGCCCGAGCCGCCCGACGGTCTCGAACCCGAGGACGTCGCCGCCGGCCTGTGGGGCGGCATGCCGTGGCGCTGGTATCAGCGCGGCTGGTCGCCCCGGTTTCGGGAAGGACTGCTGGAGCGACACCTGGCCCGGCTGATCTTTCAGTCGCCCCGCGGCAAAGTGACTCCCGACGAGAAGGAACCGACGCCGTCGGTCTCGGATGAGACGGTGCGCGTCGATCTCGCCGTCGTCGACGACACGCTCGATCCGCTCGCCCGGCCGCATCGCTTTCTCGCCGTCACCGAAGAGAATCCCGGCATCGACCTGGGCGGCCTCGATGTTCACGAACGGGGCAGCCTGCATATGCTGATGGGATCATGGTGACGCGAAGTTGTAGAGCGTCGTGGCAAGGTCTCGACCGACGACGGAGACGAAGCCGTGTTCGTCGCCGGTTCCCCTCTCCCTAGGGAGAGGGGTCAGGGGTGAGGGGATGCCTTGTGC
>JBAQZJ010000546.1:0-4174 GCA_049790855.1 Planctomycetaceae bacterium
CGGGCGGACTTTGTCCGCCCGCTCGGCGACAACCGCATTATAGCCGAATAACACGCTCGCATCGCAAACGGTCGCGTCTCTGTTCGGGGTGGCAGGGGCCGACGCGCTTTGCGCGTCGGCGTCACAAGCAGCGCGAACGCGTCGCCCCCAGTCGAGTGGTCGCACGGCTGGGGGCGAGCCGACGAGCGTTCTCAATCGTCTGCCACGCACAAAGCGGCCCGTCTCCAGCCACCCCTTTCCGGAGGAATCGCGACCAGTCACCCATCAACGCCGCAACCGGTTGGCGACGTCGTAAGTGAACGCCTCGATGCACAGCACCGGCGACGTGTAAAGCGCGATCTGGCCTTCGACCTTTTCAGCGCGTTCCGTCAATCCGGCGAGACACTCGATCGCCTCCGCCGGGTCGCCCGTCGCTTTCAGCAGACGTTCGCCGAACGACGCCGCAGCTCGATCGGAACCGGCGGACGAAAACATCGATCGAGCGGTCTCACGAAAGTGAGAAGCCGCGAAGCGGGCGAGCCAGCAGGTCGCCTCCCGTTGGGCCGCGAGATCACCGATCGGTTCGACCGCTTTGACGATCCGCTCGGCAGCCTTGGCCGGCGAAAACGGCTGTCGGCCCAGTTCCTCGACGAAGATCGACCGCAGCGACTGCAACGCAGGATCGATGAGTTGCGCCGCGACTTCGAGGCTTCCGTCGCAGATTCCGGCCGCCGTCTCGGCGGTCGCCCGATCATCGGTCTCTTCGTTCGCCAGCAAAAGCTCCGTCACGTCCGCCGCAGTCAGCGGGGCGAATCGCACGAGCTGACAACGAGACCGAATCGTCGGCAACAAGGCTTCGGCTTGAGGCGCGATCAGGATCAGCACCGCCCCGGGCTGCGGTTCTTCGAGCGTCTTCAGAAAGGCGTTCGCGGCCTCGTCGTTCATCGTGTCGGCGTCGTCGATCACCGCGATCCGTCGAATTCCGGCGGAAGGGCGCAGCGACAACTGATAGCACAACCCGGCACGACCCCGTTCGTCTCGTTCACCGATGAACGCGCTGAGAGGCAGTTCTCGCTTGCCTTCGGGGCAGCCGATCTCGAAATGGTCGGGGTGCGAACCGGCGGCCATCTGCCGGCAGGAGGGACACTCGCCGCAGGCGTCCAGTTCCGATTCGTCATGCCGCTCGCAGAACAGGCAGCTCGACAGCTTGCGGGCGAACAGCCGTTTACCGACGCCGGCAGGCCCGACGAAGAGATAGGCTTGCGAGAGCCGTCCGCGTTCGATCGCCCTGCGAAACATCGCGATCTGTTCGCGATGGCCGCGATAGTCGTCCCAGGTGGAAGGCATGAAGGGAGGAGCCAGGAGACAGGAATCCGGCGAGCGGGGGGCGTCAGCCCTCCGAGTGACGCATTCAGGGATCAGAAGAATGAAAAGCGACCTGGGCTGTGACAATCATTTGCTACTCAACTCTCATCCCGTTGACACGGCTCGATCACACGTCCTCGTCGACTTCAATTCGCCCGAGGACGTCGCCGGTCGCGACCGTCGCATTCAGCGGCGACCGCACTTCGACCAGCCGCCCCGTCGCCGGTGCCGCGATGTCGTAAGTGACGCCCGGCATCAGCAGTTCGACAAGCCGATCGCCCTCGACAACCGTCTCGCCGACCTCGACGAGCCAGGCACTGATACGAACCAGCTCGGCGGCGCCGAGGTCGGGGACATAGACCATCTGACAGGGAGTCAATCCGTCTCGTCTCCTTCCGGGCGTGCTGCGCGAAGATCCTTCTGCTGCGCAATGAACGCCGGCCACTCCTTCGCCGAGACGTAGTCTGAGTGTCCCCCGACGAATGTGACAATGTGGCCCCCGTCGCTCAACCGCTCGCCATTGTGGCCTAATCCGGCCTTGTCCCAGAACAATCCGAGGCTGCCGGCATCCTCGAGAGTCAATCCTTCCACGTAATGCCAGCCGCAAGTTTCAGGAGTCAATGGAAGTCCTCGATCCAACCGGCTTCGCACGAATTCCTCTGGAACCGTCTTTCCACGGAGGAGATCAGGGTTCGCCCATTGTGGATCCCAGATATAGAGCAGTCCGAGCGAAGCCTCAGGTGTCTCGCCGCCTTCCGGAAAGTGCTCGTCATGGCTCTCTGCATAGGTTCTCAACGCCGTGTATAGCTGCTTATCGCAGCAGTGACTCCATCCATACGGATAACGATATCGCCACCAAATTGTGACCGCGCCTGAGATCGAAGCGACGAAGCAGAGAATCGCCACGACGATCACCAATCGCCGGCGCATCGGGCTCCACGAAGACGCTTCGCTCAACACATTTCACTCCTTTCCCAGCACCGCCGCCATTTCGCCAGCGTGGTAGCTCGATCGCACGAACGGACCGCTGGCGACGAGCCGGAAGCCGAGGCGGCGGACGAGGTCGCCGACGGCGTCGAACTCTTCGGGCGGCAGATAACGTTCGACCGGCAAGTGATGCGGCGTCGGCTGCAGGTATTGTCCGATCGTGATCATCTCGACGCCGACGCGACGCAAGTCGGCGCAGACGTCGAGCACCTCGTCGAGTGTTTCACCCAGCCCCAGCATCAGGCCGCTCTTCGTCGGGATCTCCGGCGCAAGCGTATTGACCCGTGCGAGCAGGTCCAGCGTCCGCTGGTACTCGGCATTACGGCGAACGCGATGGTAGAGCCGCGGAACCGTTTCGGTGTTGTGATTGAAGACGTCGGGACGCGACTCGATCACCCGATCGATCGCCGCGACGTTGCCTCGGAAGTCGGGCGTCAGCACTTCGACAGCCGCCCCGGTTCGCTGGCGGACTGCGATGACGCAGCGATACCAGTGGTCGGCTCCGCCGTCGGGAAGGTCGTCGCGGGTGACGCTGGTGATGACGACGTGTTTCAAGCCAAGTCTCGCGGCAGCCTCTGCGACACGCTCCGGCTCGTCGATCTCCAGAGGAGCCGTCTTGCCGTGTCCGATGCTGCAAAAGCCGCACGGCCGCGTGCAGACCTCGCCGCAAATCATCAGCGTCGCCGTCTTGTGCGACCAACACTCTGTGCGGTTGGGGCACTTGGCGCTCTCGCAGACGGTGTTCAGTCGAAGGTCGGCGATCGTGTCGGCCGTGTAGGCCATGCCCGGTGCGGGCATCGGCCGTCGAAGCCATGCTGGCAGGCGTCGAGACGCGGCTGTCTTCGGCGAGACTTCTGGAAGAATATTAAGCAGGGGCGAGGCCGGCATGGAGTCGGAAGTTCATACAGGAAGAATTAGATGCGACCGCGCGGGAGCGAGACGAACATGCTCCCGGATGGTCGCGGCTCAACGAGTCGGCATCATCGTCATGCACTGATCGGCACTTTGCGGTGCGTTCGTTTGAGCAAGGGATGGCTCGTGTAAACGTGGTGTTTGTCATATCCGAGAACTGCGGCAAGATGCCGGATCAGTCCCTCGCGAACGGTGTGCATCTCCGTCGCCCGCGCCCGCTGGGCGGCGAGCGACGTCTGTCGTTCGCTGCGCCGTCCGCCGTCGACGAGCCGCACGAGGTCCATCGGCGGAGCGACGTTCACGAACAAGCCGTGATAGGCGATGCCCGACTTCACCGCGGCGCCGACGTAGGCGAACTGACCCAGCCGGCACGACACGCCGCGGCCGTCTTCGCTTGGCCACGCCGCGACGTGCATTTCCGTGCATAAGTCGATCACCGCCTCGCACAGACGTGCCGCATATTCGGCCGGTCGCAGCCCGAGGCGTTCGAGAGGGACGACCGGATAAGCGGCAAGCTGGCCGGGGCAATGAACGAGACACCCGCCGCCGCGATTGATCCAGCGCACGTCCATCTGCCGCGCTGCAAAATCCTGATCGTCGGCCCGCAGAGAGGCGCGGCTGCCTTCGCGACCGATGGTGACCATCGGCGGATGCTCGCACAGCAACAGTCCACCCGTCTGGTCGTCGCGGCCGCTGAACTCGTAGACCAGCCGTTCCTGAAGGAACACCGCTGCGTCGAAATCCACCAAGCCGAGGAGATGCACCTCGAGCGGATTCTGATGGGTGATCGCCGGCGGAGTGGGCATGAAGTCGGGCACGGCCGGCCCGACGTGATCGGGCGGCTAGGAGGCGTTTTCGGAAATGCGAACCAGATCGCTCACAACGACGTCATTGTATCGGGCAGTCAGAGCACGGACAACAAGGGCGTGGA
>JBAQZJ010000547.1:0-2269 GCA_049790855.1 Planctomycetaceae bacterium
CGCTGGTCGCGGCTAAATTTTTTACTCGGCCGGCCTTCTAATTGCGCATGTCGCGCGTCGTGCTGCATTATTGACATCGGAACACCGCGTTTACCTTGGAAACTCGCGTGAAACGTCGGTGCATGCCGGCGAAAGATTCGCAACCGATGTCCGTCTGTTCTGGAGGCACCGTCCCATGACTCCGCGACGCGGCATCACGTTGGTGGAACTTCTGGTCGTCATCGGCATCATCGGGCTGCTGCTGGCGATCACGATCCCGGCGGTTCAACGAACACGCGAATCGGCACGGCGGACCCAGTGCCAAAACAACCTGCGCCAGACCATCCTGGCCGTTCATTCGTTTCACACGGCCGAAGGAGCGTTGCCGTCGTTCTATAACGGTACGGCGATCGACTATCCGCTCAACGAATGGGATCTGTTCCACATGCACTCGTGGCGCGTGCCGTTGCTGCCCTACCTGGAGCAGTCGGCACTGCACGAGCAGGTGGATTTTGAATCGCTGGCAACCGTGCCGGAGAACCTTCCCGTCGGGCAGACGGTCGTGCCGACGTTCTTCTGCCCCAGCGGTGGTGACCCGTCGGAAATGGGCCAGGGAATAAAGCACGGCTCGATTGGTTCACCGCCATATACGGAAGCCGACTGGTACTCCGTCGTCCGCAGCGACTACGACGCCCTGGCCGGCATTCAAGAAGCGCCCAAACCCGCTCCCGTAGGCCACCTTGAAAGCTCCGTGAATGACGTTCACTGGGGAATCTGGGGCTGGCCGGTGTTCGACTCGAAAGCGTTCGAGGGGACGCATCTGCTAAGCTATCGCCGGGGCCGCTTTAACGACGTGGCCGACGGTTTATCCAACACGATCGCCCTCGTCGAACGCGGCGGGAAACCGATTCGACTGATCAACGGCAAACCGGCTCCTGTACCACCGCACGAGAATACCGATTATCCTGGCCAGGTCGGCTGGTCGTGTAGCAATACGTTCGGTTGGTCGATCAATCGCGACGGCATCGGCGTGAACGAGGATAACGCACTGGGAATCTATTCCGTGCATTCCGGCGGCGCGAACGTCGCGATTGCAGACGGCTCGGTCCGCTTCCTGTCGGACGCCACTGACTTCAAGACGCTCATCAGCCTGTTCGGCCGCTCGGACGGCGGATTGACGAAGTAGAACGGGCCTGTCGCCGCTGCGGGGAAATGCACACACATCGTTTAGCCGCGACCGTCAGGGCGCGCGTGAGGACACGCGCTCCCGATGGTCGCGGCTAAACATTTTCACTCCGCCAACGGCACCGCCCCGTCGAGGTAGCGCCAGTTCTTGATGAACGAGATCAGGTCGGCCATGTCCTGCGGCGGGATCGACTTTTCGAGACCGACGGGCATCAGCGACACGCCGTCCGAATGCAGCAGGTCGATCTGATCGCGGAGCAGCGTGAGCGACTTGCCCTCGGGCTGCGCGAGCGTGACGGCGTTCGCCGTCTCGCTGACGATCAGCCCCGTCTGCACGGTCCCGTCCTTGAGCACGACGCTGAAAGCGACGTAGCGGCCGTCGATCGCGCGGTTCGGGTCGAGCACGTCGGTCAGCAGGGCTTCCGGCGTGCGGGTGCGGCTGTCGGCGATGTCGGGGCCGACCTGCGTGCCGAACCCGGCGATGCGGTGGCACGTCGCACAATGCTTCTCGAAGATCGCTTTCCCCCGGTTCGCATCGGCCGTCATGCCATGCACTTTGGAATATTCGGCGAGCACTTTCTGACGGTCGGCCGGCGGCACGAACACGGTTTTGGCCCGTTCCCGGACGGCCGCATCACGGTGCTTCGAGAACGCATTGATCCTCGCGGCTCCCAGCTCCGCCGCCGACACTTCGCCGGCCTCGACGGCGTCGATCACCTGCATCGCCCGGCCGGGGTCGGCGAGCAAGGCGGTGAGGATCGCGCTGCGGACGGCGGGCGTCTGCGCTTCGAAGCCGTCGAGCAAGGCCGGGGCGATCCGGTCGTCGCCGCGGAACTTGCCGAGCGCCTCGACGGCGGCAAGCCGCACCGCCTGATCGTCCGCCGAGGCGAGATCGAGCAGCGTCGGCAGCGCGTACGATCGTTCCGAGAGCGCCACGATCTGCACCGCCTCGATCCGCAGCGGCACGGGCGAGTCGGAATCGCCCGCGATCGCGGCCTCGGAAGCGAACACGGCCGCCAGCCGTCGCCGATCCCGATCGGACGCCGCCGCGAGCGCCGGTTCGAGCGTGCCGCCCAGCCCGCGCCCCAGCCCCGTCAGAATCGGC
>JBAQZJ010000548.1:0-5305 GCA_049790855.1 Planctomycetaceae bacterium
GCGTATGCCCGCGCCCTCGAATATGTGGCGACCGAGCGCGTCGCCGGGGGACGAACGGAGTTGTTCCAGGCGGCCCTCGCGGCCGGCATGAGAGGAGAAGATTCGATGGCACTGCTGAATCGAGTCCACCGCGTCCTGGGCAACGACGCCCGCCCCCGACGCACCCCGCGGCTCAGCGAAGGATTGCTGGCGCTGGCCGTGCCGGTGGCGTTGTGGGCAGGAATTGCGACGGTGGGGCCGGCGCTGGCGCAGGAGGAACCCGTCGAAGCACCGAAGACTGAGGCGACGGTCGACGATGTCGTTGAAGAGGCCTATCGGGACTTCGACGTTCGGCCCGGCAAGTCGCCCGGCGACATGGTCGAGGGGCTTGCACAGAATGACGGTTTCGGCAGTTCGGAGGATGGGTTTACTGATTCTCCCAATGGGGAGCTCTACGAAGCTCTTCGTGAGCTTCGTCAAGAACTGAAAGCACTGCGAAGCGAGGTCGAAGAACTGCGGGATGCCAAGGGTGAGCCGCGTGCCAGATTGCCGGTCGTCCACAAGTCCAACGAAGACCTTTGGCGCGACTATATCGCTGCCATCAAGGCAAGAGACGAAGCCTATGGCCGCATTCTTCTACTTGAAAAATCTCAGGCCGAGAATCCGGCATATGAACGATTCGCCCAGGAACGGTATCGCGAAGCCGAAAATCATCTGGCCGAACTTCACCAGCATATTGAGCAAGTCGATCCGAGACTCTTCGAAAGGTTTGAGGGGGAATCCCAATTCCGCGTCGTCACAGATATCGTCGAATCAGAGGACGGCAAAACGCGACAATTCAAACGGCTGGTCCCTATCGACGCGAAACTTGACGAGCCGTCCGATGACCGTCGCTCGTCGAGCGGCAAGTTTCCCCCCGAGACGCGCTCGAATCGCGAGTCAGGCATCAGCGGGCGGCGAGCTGATGCCGATTTCGGCTCAGCCGATGAAGCCTCGGTGACGCAAATCCGCTTCACCGGCCCGGCGGGCATGACGATCAGCGGACGCGACCCGCACACCGGGCATCACTGGAAGCAATCCGCCCCGGCACGGCACTTCTTCCCCCACAACTGGAGCTACGACTTCAACTACTCCGAGATTCCCGGTCGTAAGGGATTGAAGCTCAACGCCCGGCTGCAACTTCTGCCAACCAGTCCGATCGCTGAGAAGTTCCTGTCGAACAACGCCGTTCCGATCGAACTGACGGATGAGGATCTCGATCAGGCCGCCGGCAAGAATCACGTCACCAAGGTGATCTATTTGCCGAAGGCCGAGCATCGGGTTCCCATCAGCCCCATCCGCGTTTTTGAAACGCTCGTCAGCACGCGGCTCGATCCCGGCGTGGACCCGATCGCCGAAGGGTTTCGACGCGGCCAAGTCGTCGCCGTCCTGAACATCGTCCGGCATCCCCTGCCCTTGCCAAAGCGGAAATTGGTCAACAACGTCGGCGATCCCGAACCCGACGATGCCTGGACCAAACTGCCGGCCGCCGGCGCGGACCTGTCCGCCAACGATGACGACTCCCTCCCCGCCGAAGTCACCGGCAAAGACGGCCGGCGCTACCGGGCCGTGACGGAACTCTTCGAAACGGTGGACGGCAAGAAGATTCAGATCAAGCGGTACGTGCCAGCAGATCAGGTCAAGGACGAATGGAAGCCCAATTATCTCGACCCGGAGAAATTACGTCCGGATGACGACCTCAAAATGAAGTACAAAGCCGCCGGCCTCGTTCGCGACGCGGCAGTGCGTGAACTGGTCGAGGCGAAGAAGCAAAAGCAGAATCCCGACGTCCTCGAACATTTGCAGAAAAACGTCGATGAGGCACAGCGATGGCTCAATCAACTTCACGAGGAGCTTCAGGAACGACAGGAAGTGGCCGACGGCGCGTCGAAGGAGATTCACCTGCGGGCGCTGAATCCGCCAGTGACCGGAACGCCGATCGGACTGCCGGGACCGCCCCACTTGCCCGCTGCCAAACCTTACGACGGTAGGAAGGAGACGACTTCCGACAAAGTGATTCACAGCCTCATCGACGGTCCGGGGCCGGGCGTTCTCGGGCGGGAACAAGCAAAGTCGCGAGACGGCAAATCGGTGGAGATTGCGCCCGAAATCAAAAAGCTCGTCGAAGAATATCGCCAGGCGGTGAAATCCCGCGACGAAGCGGCCCGGCTGGCGGCGTCGGAGGCACAGTCAACCCAGAACCTCGCCCACTCTCAGAATCGGCTCGTCGAGGCCCAGCGGGAACTGGAGCGGGTTCAGGCCGAACTGGAACGACGCAAGATCCTCGCCGGCCTGCCGGTGGGGGAGTTGAAACCCCCAGGCGATGATGAGCCGCAAGAAGCGTCCGCCGAGGTCAAACAACTCGTCGAAGAGTACCTCCAGGCGAGGCGATCCCGCGACGAAGCCGCCCGGCTGGCGGCGTCAGAAGCGGCCAAAGGCGTCGCCCCCTCCCAGAAACGGCTCGTCGAGGCCCAGCGGGAACTGGCACGACTCCAGGCGGAACTGGAACGCCGCAAGATCCTCGTCGGCCTGCCGGTCGATGACGCCGTCCCTGCCGATGATGGACTACCCGACGAAGACTCGCTGCGCGTCGTGAGTTATCGGGTCGGCGATCTCATCGCCTCCGGATCGCACGTCAAGAAACCCGTCACCGGGATGCTCGACACGCTGGTCAACCTGATCACGCGAAGCGTTCGCCCGTCGAGTTGGGAGCAGGCCGGCGGCCAGGGCCGGATCGAGAAAGCCGAAAAGGAGTTGAGGCTCCTCATCGTTCAGACGGAAGACGCTCATGATGAGATCAAGGATCTGCTGAAGAGTCTGCAAAAGCTACAGCGCGACGGCGCTCAGGACGATTCGGCCCCGGCGAGCGACGAAAAAAACCAGGGTGCCGCGGGTGGCTCATCCACCCGTTCCCACGACGCACCCACGCACGGCACTGGTGACACGCCAGTGGCACCTGGCGATAAGCCGCCGCTGACCGACAAGCCGCTGCTGAACGAAGACGACCGACTCCTCGCCTATCGCCAAGAGGCCAGCGGCGACCTTGTAATCGTGGAGCCGCTTCCGGGGCGACTCGCGAAGTCGTTCGACAACCCCGCCAGATTCCGGAACGATCTTTTTCACATCCTCAGTTCATTGGGCGGAGGGGAGGTCATCCGCAGCGTCCACCTGGAAAGCGTCGATGGGCGTGAAATCCGGCTGAGACTCCAAGGGAAGGACGGACGGACGGGAGCATTGGTTTTCGTCGAGAGAGACGGCCGTTTGCTGCTCGACCGATTGGAGCCCCCTAAGGGTTCCGAAGCCGGGAAGCATCCTGCCGCGCCCACCGATTCGAAGGGTGCCGCGGGTGGCTCGTCCACCCGTGCCGACGCACCCGCGCACGGCACTGGCGACACGCCAGTGGCACCCTCGGCCGAGAGCAAGCAGATTGCCGCGGCGCTCGACGAGCCGATCTCGCTGCACGTGGTCAACACGCCGCTGGAGGATGTGATCGAGATCATCCGGTCGCACGCCGATGTGAACGTCGTTTTCGACAAGGCCGGATTGGACGAGGAAGGCGTCGCAATCGACACGCCGATCACGATCGGCCTCGACGACGTGCGGATCAGCAGCGCGTTGCAGTCCATCCTCCACCCCTTGTCGCTCGGCGTCGTGTTCGACGACGAAGTGCTGACGATCACCAGCCTCCGGAAGACGAAAGGGCCGCTGCTCGTCGAGACGTATTCGATCGGCGATCTTGTTCTGCCAAAGGCGAAGCGAATTGAAGTTCTGGGCGGCAGGCTGAGCGTCGAACTCACCCCCGAAATCAAGACACAAAGTACGGCCCGCTTCAAAACTCTGCTCGACCTGATCACCGGCACCATCGAGCCGAACAGTTGGGAACAGGTCGGCGGCTGGGGCGTCATTCGTCAGAACGCCACGACGCTGAGCCTCGTCATCCGGCAGACGCGGGACGTTCACGACGAAATCTACGACCTGCTGGAGCAACTGCGGCGACTGCAACGCGGCGAACCGGCCGCGGACAACATCAACCGCAAGCACTACCTAACGCCGGAATCAGTTCCGTCCGGCGAGAAGCCTGGCGACGAGGCGAAACAGGGCGACAACGCGATCCGCGAATTGGGCAAGCTGATTTCCGAGTACAACGAACTGATCAAGCAACGCAATTATGCCGAGGCGATCACGATCGCGAGAAAAATCAGGGAGTTGAACCCGGAGAACGAGGCGGCCGTCACGATGCTGTACAAAGCGAAGGTGCTTTACGAAGACGCCCGCCAGGCGTCCGACCCGGCATCGCCCCATCGACGCAGGGAGACGGAAGCACTTCTCGATTCGACCTTGGAAATACAACCAGCGCCGGATGCCACGGGTGGCTTGCCCACCCGTGCCGACGGTCCCTCCGCGCGCGACACAGGTGGCAAGCCACCAGCGCCACCTGCCGCCGAAGATGCCGCAGAGAAGCCCGACGACCAGGATTCCGCCCGCAAGGCCGAGATCAATGCGCTGAAGAGGCAGATTGAATCGCTGCATGAGAAGTTGGAGCAGGAATTGCGTTCGGACGCCGAGGAAGCGAATCCACTTCCCAAGCAGGCGTTCGGCCCGATCGAAAGTGACGGCATGAAGAACCCTCTGAAATTGTTGGACGTCCGCGTCGAAGGAAACAGCGCCGTGCCGACAAAGGAAATCCTGGAGGAAGTCGATTCGTCGCCCGGAGAGCGACTGTCGAGCGACCGCGTCGCCGAGGACACCCAGGCTCTGCTACGAACGCATCGATTTCTCTCGGTGACGCCGCGAATCACAAGCGCCGACGGCGGAGTTGTCGTCACGTTCTTGGTCGTCGAGCGACCGCTCGTGAAACAGGTCGCGTTTCGTGGCAACGAAACATTTCAGGAAGACGATTTGAGCCGCGTGACGGGCATCACGAAGGATGGTCCCTACGGCGACCAGTTGTTTACCGAAGCCGCGCGGCGTCTCGAAGCGTTTTATCACGAGCGCGGATTCTCGAAGGCCAAGGTCGAAGTGCTGCAGAGCTCCCGGCCGGGCGTTTACGGCGTCGTCTTCGACATCACCGAGGGCGACCGTGTCGATCCCGAAACGAATGAACGCACCGACGACGGCGCCCTGCTCGAAAACCCGTTCCGCGGCGCCGGGCAATTGTTCCGCTTGGCGCTCGATGCGCTGCCGCTTCATGAAGAGCCGCAGCGCGTCTCTGGCAAGTGAGTCGTAGGGTGGGGCCTCGGCCCACCAGCGAACTTTTGCAAGGTCATCAGAGCCGCGACCGTCAGGG
>JBAQZJ010000549.1:0-2109 GCA_049790855.1 Planctomycetaceae bacterium
CTGACAAGGATCAAGCTTGGGGCTGACGCCCCAAGCTCGCCTCTTCACAGGACCGCACTGCTGTGCGCTTCCAATTTCAACCGCCGCGACACTTCCCGAGCGCTTCCGTTTTGAACCGTTGTCAACAAGCAGCGCCCGCAGCCGCGCGACGAGTTCCGCAAAGGCGAACGGTTTGACGAGATAGTCGTCGGCCCCGGCGTCCAGCCCGGCGACCCGGTCTTCAACAGCGTCCCGGGCTGTCAGGATGAGCACCGGTGTCGCGACGCCATGCGCCCGCAAATCGTGCAGCACCCGCATTCCGTCCCGCTTGGGGAGCATCCAATCGAGCACGACGGCGTCAAAGGATTCCGTGGTAACGAGGTAGTACCCCTCCTCGCCCGTCTGCGCAGCAGCCGGCTCGAATCCCTCCTGCGCCAGTCCCCGACGGAGACTGCCCGAGAGTTTCGCGTCGTCCTCGATGATCAGAACCCTTTGCATCGCATCACCGTTCCCACCCCACGATTATGGCGAGTCTGCCCGGCGGCAGCATGAAGGGAAGATGAGAACTCGTTCATCGAGACGCTCAGGCGAGGGAACGTGCTGACAGGAATGACGCGCGGCCGTCGGCAGCGGGCTCATCTGATCGAATCCACTCGGTTTTCAGCATTCCAATGGGACGTAGGAACGTTCCCCGCGCAGAGTGACGGCGGCGTAAAGCACAGTTCCGCAGTTCAGCTTTTCGGCCCGATCCAGAACCACAGCCCGATCGCCACGGACGCGAGCATCAGCTCCGCCGCAAACGCCGGCCAGAAGGAGAGCCCCAGCCGGTCGGCGAATGCCAGAGGAATGAAGAACGGCAATCCGAGCGGGACGAGGATGAGCGTCTCGCGGGCCAGCCGAGAAATTGCCGGCAGGTCGGCGTCCTTGGTCCATGTCGCAACGAAGGCGATGATGCTCACGACGGGCAATGTCAGCAGGAGGGCTCCGAGGCGTGAGAACCGATGCGATACCTCCGCGACCGCGACCACCACGGCCGCGGCTAGAAAGGCGCGGAGGATCAGCCACCCCATCGGAAGCCCTCCTGCTGAACGCTGCATGGGCGAGTTGGAACCCGATTACTTCACGTCCACCGGAACGTCAAAGGTCTTCTCCGTCCCTTCGGGCAGGGCGATCCGGTAGCGCAGCACAACCTTCTTCGCGTCTTTCGGCACCGTCAGTTCCCCCTGGGCATAGTGGGCCGGTTCCTCCTCGGTTTTCGGCTCGTAGACCGTCGGCTGCTCGTCCGCCACGACCGTTTCGCCGTCCTCTGCCAGCAAGGCATTGAAGACCTTCGCGTCGGCGACGTCCTGGCCGCCCTTCGTGATCATCACTGCGGGTTCAACCGGCTCCCCGGCGTGCAAGTCCGTGCCATGGTGCCCCAGGGCGATCGTGAACTCGCCTTCCTTGACGCCTTCCTGCTGCCAGATGAGCGCGTCGTCGCCCGTGTGACTGTGGCCGTGTCCGCCGTGAGCATGTTCATGGTCGTGGCTGTGCTCGATCGCGGCGTTGTAGGACCGGCCGCCGATCTTGGCGACGAGTCGCGCCTCGGCGCCGGCGTGGAGCGCCTCCCCGAGCGCCGCGTCGTCGGTCGTGAACCGCGACGAATTGCCGTCGGTTTCGCCGGCTTCGGGAGACGCGGTCAGCGTGTACTGCTTGGCGGCGCCATCCTGGCGGACATTGACCGTCAGCTCGGCGGCCTCGACGGGCGTGGCCACCGTCGCCCCCGAATCGAGGATGTAGACCGTGACGGCCCCCGACTGTTCGTCGTGAACGAGTTCCGCGTGATAGTCGGCGCTGCCGAACTCCAGAATCTGCCCGCCGTGGGGTCCTTCGGAGGGATGACTGTGCCCGCCCTCCTCACCGTGCGCCTCGTGAGTGCCCGGTCCATGCTCGTGGCCGTGTTCGTCATCACCGGTGGCGGCCGTTTCGCCCGGCGTTCCCGCCTGGTCGCCGGAATTGCACCCGGCCAGAAATGGGGACGACAGCCCGAAAGCCGCCGGCACGACCAGGCCGGCCGCCAGGGATCGCATGCGTCGCAACATGACACGCTCCTTCAAGTGGTGAAAAACGCCAACAACTGCCTGCCGCGGC
>JBAQZJ010000550.1:0-2424 GCA_049790855.1 Planctomycetaceae bacterium
GGCTGGTCCGCACCGCGGACCCTACGCTAAGTACGTCCTGACAAAACTCCCCTCTCCCTGGGGAGAGGGGCCGGGGGTGAGGGGAGCGGTTTGGCTCGCGTCGTGAAAGTTGATTGACGTTTTACGATGACGGACGGTTGCATAGCACAGGTGAAACCACAAGACATCCCCTCACCCCTGACCCCTCTCCCCAGGGAGAGGGGAGTTTTGTCAGGACGTACTTAGCGTAGGGTCCGCGGTGCGGACCAGCCACACGCCGACATGGTCCGCACAGCGGACCCTACTTCCTGCGTCTCATGTCCACGTCTCGAGACCGTCAATCCGAACTGCTGAAGCTGCTCGACGCCTTGTGCGAAGAGCGGCTGACGCACGAACAGGCCGCCCGGCTGGAACGGCTGGTGCTGCGCGATCGCGCAGCGAGACGGTTGTATCTCGATTACCTGCACCTGCACGGCACTCTCCTTTGGGACGCTGCCCGAGCCGATGGTTTCGCGAGCGACGACGGTGTTCCGGACAGAGAGCGGTCGGTCGAAGAGCGTCCGGCGGCCCGTGCGAAAACGAGTGTCGCCCCGGCCCGGCATCCGGCGGCCCAAGGAAACGATCGCCGAGCCGCTCGCGCTTGGATTCTGACGGCGGCCGGCACGGCGGCGCTCGTCGTCGCCGGTTACTTCGGCTGGTGGGTCCGTCCGGTGCAGCCGCCTGCCGGCCCGGGCGTTGCCGGGCCGGTGCTGCCTCCTCAACACGACCCCTCGTATGACGTGCCTCGGAATCCGACGCACTACCGGCCGATTCGGCTCGAACGCGTGGTCGTCGACGACGATCCCGAGCCGCCGGTCGTCGCGATCAAGCCGGAAGTGCCGATCGCCGTCCCGACCGACATCGTCGCATTCGTCGATGAGCGGATCGCACAAGGCTGGACCGATGCCGGCGTCACGCCCAGCCCTGCGGCGGACGACGCCGAATGGCTGCGGCGCGTCTCGCTGGACCTGACGGGCCACATTCCCACCGCGAGCGACGTCGAAGCGTTCCTCGCGGATACGGCGACCGACAAGCGCGATCGGTATGTCGAAAGGCTGCTGGCCGGTCCCGATTTCGATCGGCACCTCGCGACGGTCTGGACGAATCTGCTCGTCGGCCGGGCCGATCCGGCCGTCGGCGACCGCGACGCGCTGCTTGCGTTTTTGCGGCAGGCCTTCGCCCAGAACCGGCCGTGGGACGAGACGGTCGCCGCTTTCGTCGCCGCGGAAGGCCCGATCGACACGACCCCCGCGGCGAACTTTCTGGTCGCCCATCTCAATAACGAAGCCGTCCCGGCGACCGCGATTACGGCGAAGGTGTTCCTCGGCACGCAGGTGCAGTGCATGCAGTGCCACCATCATCCGTTCAACGACTGGACCCAGGAGGACTTCTGGGAGCTGAACAGCTTCTTCCAGCAGACGGAGCTGGTCCGCAACGAACAGGGCGTTCCGACGCTCGTCTCGAAAGACGTCGGCGGGCCGACGATGTACGAGACGCTCGGCGGGTTGATGAAGGCGGCGTACCCGAAGTACGAAGGCCACGAGATTTCTGAAGAGCCGCTCGTCGATCGCCGTGCCGAACTGGCGAAACTGCTGGCCGAGGGCGACCGCCCGCAGCTCGCCGTCGCCTTCGTGAACCGCCTCTGGGCGCGGCTGCTGGGGGCCGGTTTCGTGAACCCGGTCGACGACATGGGACCGCACAACGTCGCGAGCCATCCCGAGGCGCTCGACCGTCTGGCCCGCGCGTTCGTCGCGTCCGATTACGACGTGAAGCAGCTTGTGAAATGGATCACCTCGACGCGGGCCTACCGGTTGTCGAACCGCGTCAACGAGACGAATGGTGACGACGATCCGACGACGGGGCAGGTGCCTCTGTTCAGCCGGGCTTACCCGAAGCCGATGACCGTCGAACAGGTTTACGACTCGCTCGTCGTCGCGACGCATTCCGATTTGCCGTCGTCCGAGAGCCTCGCCGAACGCGACGCCTGGGTCCGCCAGTTCGTGCGGACCTATCAAACCGACGAGAACGACGAATCGGTCGCCTTCACCAGCACGGTTCCCGTGGCGCTCGCCCTCATGAACGGCGAAGCCGTGCGAGAAAGTCTCGAACCCGCGCCCGGCACGACGCTGCAGAAAGTTCTCGCCGCTCCCGGCGACGAGACGGTCAAGCTTCGCAAGTTGGCGCTGGCGACTCTCGGCCGTCCGCTCGCTCCGAAAGAGTCGGCGACGCTGCGACGCATGGTCCGGCAGGCCGTCGCATCGGCGCCGCCCGCCGACCGCCAGGTCGCCGTCGTCGCCGCTTACCAGGACGTCCTCTGGGCGCTGCTCAACAGCGGCGAGTTCGTGACGGTTCCGTAGCGGCTCGTCTTACGATCGACCTCAGGTCTCGGAATGTCGTCTTTCGCGG
>JBAQZJ010000551.1:0-14505 GCA_049790855.1 Planctomycetaceae bacterium
CCGCGGCGCGGCCGTCGTCGAACATCGCGCCGTGCAGCGGCTCGGGGGCCTCTTCGTCCCATTGCGACAACGACCGTGCGTCGATGAAGCTGCCGCTCGTCGCTTTGTCGCCGGAGACGATTGCGGCCTGGCCGGATTCGGTCACGAGACTCGCCGCATCGTCGTCCGATGCGTATGCGACGATCGCCGCTCCGAGAACCGTGCGCCAGCTTCCGGTCATCGCCTCGCGGTCGGCCTGCGACACGTAGACCGCCGGAGCCGAGGGCAGCGACCGTGCGACGAACAGACTCTCGCCCGAAGCCTGCGGCGGCTGTGTGTGCCGGCCCGCCGCCAGCGAGTCGGGAAGCAATTCCAGCCCCTTCGCCACGAGCCGTAGTTTGCGCAGAGCGCTGCCAGCAGCCCAGAGCATTCCATCCGGACCGGGGACGAGAAATGTCGAAACGTCCTTGCCTTCGGGAATCTGAATCGCACCCAGCCGCGTCAGGGGGGGCTGCCCCGCGTCGTCCGACACCGAAAGGGGCGTAATTCGCTCGAGCGAGGACGGCACGAACAGCAGATTCCCCCGTGCGACGGGCAATTCACGCACCAGTCCGTCGATCCGTTCCGAGGCGACCTGGCTCAGGGTGCCGGATTCGGCGTCGAGGGCGAACGCCCGGACGACTGACGAGTCGAGCCGGTCGTTCTCGCAGACGAGCACCATTTTTCCGAGCGCCTGCGGAGGTACGTCGATCGAACCGGCCGATTGACCCGTAAATGAGACGGCTTGTACCGCAAGCGACCGCAGGTCGAGCGTGTACGCCGTCGCTTGATCGCCGAAGACCACCAGGCGTTCGCCTTCGCCGGTCAGCACGGCAGGACCGACGACCGGTTGCGGAAACTGCAGCGAGGCGACCGCCTCACCGGTGTCGAGAGCGAACCGCACCAGCCGTCCGTCGGCGGTCGTCAGGTCGATCTGGCCTTGGGCGACGAGCGGCGGACCGCTGGCGGCGCCGCCGACTGGTGTTCGCCAGAGAGGCGTTCCGTCTTCCCGCCGGAGCAGCATCAGTTCGTTGCGAGTCGCGTCGAAGGCGATCAGCGCCGGTACCGACGCATCGACGGCGACGGGAAAGAACGGCGTATCGAGACCGATCGACGTCCGCCACCGCGGGCGGCCGGTCACCGCATCAAGCCCGACGAGCGAATCGCGAGCCACCGCGAACACGAGTCGACCATCCGAGACCTCGCCGGCACGGGCCTGCGTGTGCCCGACGAGCGTCAAAGCGACCGGGGCGGTCGAGCCTTCGGCATTCGCCTCATTCACGGCCGGCGGGACGGACTTCACCAGCGTCTTTTCGGCGGCGAGTGATTTCGCAAGCAGCGCCCGCACCCGTTTGTCGCCCGCGAGATCGGGGTAACGGGTCAGCAGGTCCGACCGGGTGCCGAACGCCGCCATGAAGTCGTTTTTCGCGATCGCGGCATCGATCTTCGCAGCTGCGGCGTCGAAGAACTCCCGCTTCCGGACCGCGGCCGTCGCAGCATTAATCTTGTTGGTCAGTTCCTGGCGGACATCGTCGACGGAACCGTCGGACGAAGCGTAGCGGTCGAACGATTGCCGGGCCTGCTCGGCGGAGTTCAACAACTTGCGGTCGCCGGTTCGAACCGCGCTGTCCGATGCTCCGGCGGTCATCTGGCGGGCCAGCTTCCGTAGCGAATCACGTTGCGCGTCGAAACCGTCGAGATCGCGGTGTCCGCGAACGAACGACTCGAATGCCGTCTGGGCTTTCTCGAAGTCGGGCGACGAACCGCCGGCATACCGCTCGATGCGAGTCAAGCCGAGCGCGAAGCGGGCGTCTGTGCCGCGGTCATCGGTGGGGAACTCGAGCAGAAACTGTTCATAGTTGCGAATCGCCTGGGCATAACGGCCCGCTTCGCGGTCGGCGACGGCGGCGCCGTAGAGCCGGTCTGCCGCTTCGCGATCCATCAGCAGCCAGAAGGTTCCCGCCGCCAGCAACAACAGCAACGAGAGTCCGCCGATTCCCAGCACGAGCGGCGATGTGAGTATATCCTGATCACCGGGACGCTTTGTATGGCGCAGCCGGCCGATCGTTCCGACCGGTTTCTCGGTTTGCGCGGCGGCGGGCGGCGATGGCGTAGGTTTCTCGGAGGGGCGAGGTGTCTTCGGCACCTCGTCGAGCAGAACCGGTTCGTCGTCGCCGGTCGCCTCGCGATGAGTTTCAACGTGTTCCGCCTGCTCTGCTCGCTTGCTGCGGGAGCGCCGCGCGTCCATGAATGCCGGCGTCGATTCTTCCGCGGCCGACTCTCCTGAGAGTGCCGCCCAATCGTCATCGTTCAGTTCACGCGGCGATTCGGCAGGCGCTTCCGGTCTGCGCCGTCGCTCGCCGCGAGCCGGTGGGTTGGTCGCAGCGCTCTCGGCCGCCGTGCTTTCCGCCGCGGCGGCCACGATGTCGCGGCTTCTGCGAAAGGCGAGGCGGTAATTCCCGACCTGGATCACGTCGCCGCTCGTCAGTTCCTTGCGACGGACCAGCACGCCGTTGACGTCGACGCCTGTCTCGGCGACGGCGGCGACCTCGAAGGCGCTGCCGTTCCAACTGACGCGGCAATGAATCGGAGCCACCGACTCCTCATCGACGCAGACGTCGCTGATGGGGTTCCGGCCGACGACAATCGGACTGCGGCGGGAAAGCCGCCGTAGTTCGGTTTGTCCGTCGGGCGATTGAATCTCGAGTTTTGGCATTCTTAGAACGTGCGTCGTGGAGCAGTTGATCAGGATTCCGGTGGCGGTGTCGCCAGGCGAATACGTTGCATTCCCACCTCGTTCCCGGCGTCGTAAACGCGCACGACCGTTTCGTGGCGGGCTGCGTCGGCGGCTTCGATCACGAGTTCGGAACGCGTGCCGGCCGCCATCGCGTTCGCGATCGCTGCGGCGAGATCGTCGGGATTGGCGACCGGCTGGTCGTCGACGAAGTAGGCGTCGTTCGGCTCGACGCGAACGACGACCGAGTTCTCTTCAATCTGTTCCAGCGGCACGGGTGAAGAGCCTTGCGACTCGGGGTCGGGCGGAGGCACTTCGAGCGTCTTCTGCAAGCTGAAGCTCGCCGTAATCATGAAGAAGATCAGCAGCAAGAACGTCACGTCGACCATCGGCGTGAGATCCATCTCTTCGACTTCGGCCCGGCGGCGCTTGAGCGTGAAGCCGTCGTCTTCGTCGCCGACTTCCAGCATCGCCGCGGCGTGTTCGTGCCGGTCGTCGGCTGTCGCGAACATGTCCTCGTGCGGAACGACGATGCGCATCTGGCACGCCGGGCAGGTGACCGATCGCTCGACCATGCGGGCGGAAATGCTCATCGCACGGCCGCAGGCCGGGCAGAGGAATCGGATTTGTCCGGTCGCCGTGGTCATTGATCCTGCACGCCCAAAAATAGCCGGATGCCCTCGACCTCGCCGATCATCTGCGAGACTTCGCGGACGACCGCATGCGGCAAATCGCGGTCCGCGTTGATGACGATGTCTGTCCGCGGCGGTTCTCCGTTGACGGCGGCTTGCACGAGCGTCTTCAGGGCGTCGTTGCGCCGCAAGTCGGCGAGCGAGTGCCGCGTATCGTCGGGCAGGATGACCGTCGCCTCCTCGTCGCCTTCCGGTCGCGTCACCGTCAGCACGAATGCTTCGCCGCTGTCGGTGCCGACGCCGTGCCGTGCCGGCGGCACGTCGGCAGTCGCCGGCTCTTTCATCGTCGACGTCACCATAAAGAAGATCAGCAACAGGAAGGTTACGTCGATCATCGGCGTGATGTCGAGATCGCCGACGTCGATCTTCCGCCGACGATGGCCGAGCGTCGGAGCATCGTCGTCTGCGACGTCGTCATCGAAATCAGCCATGAGTCACTCCTTCTCCCCCTCCCGCAAATTCGAGGACTACGCCCGTCGTTCGTCGCTTTGAACAGCGGCCATCCGGTCGAGAAACTCGCCGAGATGCTCCTGCACCGAGTCCTGCAGTTTGCCGATCCTCACCACGAGGGCATTGCCGGCGAGTACGAGCGGCACGGCGATGAACAGCCCGATTGCGGTCGTCCACAGCGCGAAGCTGATGTCGCCCGCGAGCTGAGCGGGCTTGATGCCCTGCGCGCTCGCTCCGGCGATCTTCTCGAACGCCGCGATCATGCCCAGCACCGTGCCCAGCAGGCCCAGCATCGGTGCGGTCTTGACGGCCGTGCCGACCCAGCTCGTGCGGTACTCCAGATCGGCGAGCACGTCGCGTTCGAACCGCTCGGCGACGAGCCGACGCAGCTTTCCGCCGGGCAGGCCGCGATTTTCGACGGCGAGTTGGATCAGTTGCGGCGCCGCCTTGCTCCAAAAAGGCGGTGAATCGCACTTTGCGATCACCGCATCGAAGTCGCGACGTTCGAGATGACCGAAGACCTCGTCGAAAAAGTCGCGGGCCTGCGACGCCGAGGCGAACCGCTTCTGCGCGATGCGCCGCATGATGAGGATCACCATGAAGGCGCCGACGAGCGCGACGGCGGCGAGAAAGAAATAGATCGAGTTGTTGACGATGTCGATGAGTGTCACGTCGCAGGGCCTTTCACTCGTTTCGTTCCGCCGGTCCTCGTCGGACTGCGGCCAAATGCGGTCGGACGTCAGCGGAAGTAAGCCTGACGGGTCACGACGAAATCAAACTTCGATCCGCGCGGCTCGACGGAAAAATACGTCCGCCGAATGTCGCGAGTCGGTCGCTTTGCATACTCCGATTCCAGCTTCGCGAGCAGTTCTTCCGCTTCTTTCGAGTAGAAATGGAACACGGCGGCCCCGCCGACGTCGACGCCGTCCTTCCGGAACAGCTCGATGTCGGCGATCCGCCGCCCGCCGCCCTGCCAGGTGAAGTACAGTCGGTTCTCGCCGTCGCCGCTGTCGGCGTACCGCACGGCGGGCTTGTCGGCGGCGGCGTTCGAGAGGTACGCGAGCTTTCCACCCGGCAACAATGCTCCTAGCTCGATGCCGAAATGATCGAGCTGCTTCGCGTAGTAGGTCGCAGTGCCGCCTTCCGAGAAACGGACAAACCACCGCTGCTCGCGGGGCATGCCTCCGCTGCCCGGACCGAGACCCAGCGCCCTCCGTCCCGTCCCCGTCGCACTGCCGGGCGTGCCGGCATTGACGGCATCACTTTGTAATTGCTCGCGGGCCATATCGGTCGCGCGATCGGACAGGTCGACGACCGATTCGAGCATCGGCTCGATCTCGGTTCGGTCGTCGAGGATCTCGGCCAGCGACGGGTCGGGCGTCTCTTCGAACTCGCTCTTCAAGTCGAGCGTCTCCGTCTCGGACCCGTCCTCGACACCGCCGGAAATCTCGACCAGTTCCAGCGGCACCGCCTCGTCGTCGCGCTCCCATTCGTGCTGCGACGCCCAAGTGGCCGCCAGCGTGACGGCGGCAAGCCCCGTACCGATCAAGGCCGACAGGACGATCGCCGCGGCCCGGTCGTAGCGGGTCACCTTCAGGACCGGTCCGGCCGCCGCAGGGCGTTCTTTCGTCGATGCGCTACTCACGATAGTTTCGGCCAGGCCCGCGGCATTGTCATAAAGAGTCGATTCGTGATTTCCATCAGGGATGCTGAAGGATCGTCTGCGTCACGATCATCTCGGCGTCATCAGCATCTCCGTTATTCACGGAACAGTCCCAAGCCGTCTCGTTCTTCGTAAGGCGCCACGCGTTCATACCATGCGGTCCAGGCCTCGATCGCCTTCTTTCGCCAAGCCGCCAACGCCTGATCGCGAACGGCATCGGTCGCGCTTTCCGGAATCGCTCCGAACGGATCGCCGGCGACTCCGAAGGCGGTCGGACGGCGAGCGAGCACGCACAGGGCGTTCTGCGCCTCGACGGCGACGGCGACGTCGGCATCGGACAGACCCTTGATCAGTCGGGGCACGTCGGAAAGGTCGCCGCCCCGACCGAGCGCCCAGTACGCCGTGCGGCGGACCTCGGCACGAGGATCATCCGCCAGTAGCCTCAACCGGTCGCGCTGACCGATCAATGCCTCGCGGTCGCCGAAGCGGACTGCCTCCAGCACCGCCTGCTGCACGCCGGGAACATCCGTCGCTTTGGCGTCTTCGAGCCGCGCCAGCAGTTCGTCGAGCGGGCTGGTCTCGCCCTTTTTAGCGTTGGACGGCTTCGCCTGATTCAGATCGCTCGGCAGTCCGCGGCCGCCCGCGAGCAGGCCGCCGCCCAATTCCGGCACGTCGTAGGTCCGCCCAAGCATTTTCGACGTCGATCGCGTCAGGAACAGGATGCCGAACGCCGTGTCGGCGACCGGCCCGCCGTTGCTGACCCAGGCGCCGTCCTTCGTCTGGTTCTCGATGAGCCACTTGGTGCCCTCGGCGTACCAGTCATGCTCGCCGAGTGACTCCATGTTCCCGAGCGCCGCCATCCGCTCCAGCCCGTACAGATAATACAACTTCCAGACCGTATTCGGCGGCAACACGAAGCGTGTCGCCGCATGTCCGGCGGCACGTCCGACCGATTGCTCGATTGCGCCGTCCGTCGAGGCGGGCGAGTAACGCGTATTGCCGGCAGTGGTCTTCTTATCGGGCCCAGCGTCGATGTCGACGGCTTCGAGTACGCCGTATCGCTTGCCCGTCGTCTCCTCGCGAGCCGCTGCCTGCGCCGCTTCCTCCCGTTCGGCCGCGCGGCGTTCGGCGTCCGGAAACAGGTGCAGCCGGGCCAGCAGCAGGTTCGCGGCGCCGCCCAGCGTCAGCGCCGGCAGCGAGCGGTTCATCCAGTCACGCTCGTCGGGGTGGTAGCTGAAGCCGCCGTCCTTGTTCTGCGTCTTCAAGTGCCAGACGGCCATCCGATCCCATGCCTCTTTCGGGACCGGCAGTCCGGCACGGTCGGCCGCCCACATGCCGAGCGCGGCGTACTGCGTGATGCTGGTGTCGCCCGTGCCCTGCGGCATATCGGGGTAGTACCAGGCGCCGCTCGAACGTTGTCCGGCCAGGATGTAGGCGAGGATCTTCTCCATTTCCGCGCGATACTGCTCTGGGTCTACCGACTCCAGCAACATCATCTCGAGACCGGCGGTGTAGTAATGATTCGTCTCCGGCTTGTATTTTTCGCCCTCGCAGCGTTTCTGAACCGCCTCGACGACGGCCTGGATCTCGGGCAAATCGACCGGTTGATCCGCTTTGACGAGCGCCATCGCGCCAAGAACCGCGGCACCGGTATTGGGGCTTTGCGCAATGCCCTTTTTCAGGGACGCCACCGCACGTCGGAGCGCCTCTTCAGCGCCGGGAGGCACCGCTGCAGAGGCCGGCGCGAGAAACGCCGTGGTCACAATGAGCAAAACGACCGTTCGCAACATGAATCACGTGTTCCGAACCCGCCGGTCGAACCGATCGGCGTTGCACGCTCAGCAGAGGGGATAACCGATGCTACGCCCGTGTACGCCGGACTGTCAACGAGCACGCCGGGGTCGGTCGCAAGCGGCCGCTGCCAAAAATCCGAGATGGAAGTTCCCCGGCCGCGGGGCGAATCGTGCCGACGAAGGCCGGCGAATGCGTCGTCGCAGACCGGCGTCAGGCCGCGCTGTTTTGCAATCGTCGCTCCGGCCCGCCAACATCGACGCGACAACGACCGTCGATGCGTCGTTCCGCCACGGAATGGGCGTTGATTTCTTTGCTTCTGAATTCTCCCGAGACCCATGCATCATTTCGACGAGCCTGCTTCGACCGCCGCACCGTCGCCCGGCGACGGACCCTGGTACCGCGAGTTGAACGGATACCACTGGTTCGTGCTGATCGTGGCGGCACTCGGCTGGTTGTTCGATTGTCTCGATCAGCAGTTGTTCATTCTCGCGCGGCAGCCGGCGATGAAGGAACTGCTGACCGGCAACCCGACCCAGGCGACGATCGACGAATACGGCAGCTATGCGACCGCGATCTTTCTGATGGGCTGGGGCATCGGCGGATTGATCTTCGGCGTGCTGGGCGACCGCATCGGCCGCGCCAAGACGATGATGCTGACGATCCTGATGTACTCCGCGTTCACCGGCCTGAGCGCGATTTGCTGGGACTTCGCAAGCTTCGCATTCTTTCGATTTCTGACTGGCATGGGCGTCGGCGGCGAGTTCGCCGTCGGCGTGGCACTCGTCGCCGAAGTCATGCCCGACCGGGCACGACCGTATTGCCTGAGCGTACTGCAGGCGTTGTCGGCTGTCGGGAACATCAGTGCGGCTCTCATCGGCATGAACTCGAGCAAGCTCGCGGAGTTCGCCGGCGTCGAACCGGCCAGCGCCTGGCGGGCAATGTTCGTGGTCGGGGCGTTTCCGGCCCTGCTCGCAGTCGTCATCCGCTGGCGGTTGAGGGAGCCTGAACGCTGGCAGCAGGCTTCGCACGAAGGCGAGACGGCCCGCAAACTCGGCTCGTATCGCGAACTGTTCAGCCATCCCGTCTGGCGGAAACACGCACTGCTCGGGCTGGGACTGGCGTTCTCGGGAATCGTCGGCCTGTGGGGCGTCGGATTCTTCACCTTCGACCTCGTCGGCAACGTTCTGAAAGACCGCTTCGTCGCCGACGTTCTGGAGAAGAAGACGCCGGAGGATCTGGTGGCGTCGCTGACCCAGGTTTATTCCGCCGAAGAGGCGGCGTCGCTGGCAAAGCAACCGCCGCTCGAAATCGCGCGCGGCCTAGCCGAGAAGCAGCGGGAGGTTTCGGCCGCCGAAAGGGCACGTCAAGCCGCCGCCGCTGCTGCGAACTCCGCAGCGGCCGGCAGCGAACCCGGTTTCTTCGCCAGGATCGCCGGTTCTCTCAGCGGGGCGGAAGAAGGGGCGAAGGGCGGAACCGAACACGAATCGTCGCAGGAGACGGTGCTTGACCAGGTGTTGACCGGCGACGAAACGAAAGCCGTCGCTGGTGCAACCGCCTACTGGAAAGGCATCGCCTCGATGATGATGAACATCGGGGCGGCTTTGGGCATGTACGGCTTCGCCGTGCTCGCCCAACGGATCGGCCGCAAGCCGACGTTCGCGATCTGCTTCACGGCGGCCCTGGTGAGCACGGCGAGCGTGTTCTACTTCCTGAACGAGTTCCATCAAGTGTTCTGGATGATTCCGGTGATGGGCTTTTGCATCCTGTCGCTGTTCGCCGGCTACGCGGTCTACTTCCCGGAACTGTTTCCCACCCACCTCCGCAGCACGGGCACGAGCTTCTGCTACAACGTCGGCCGGTTCGTCGCGGCGATCGGTCCGGCGATGCTCGGCTGGCTGACGGGCGTCGTCTACGCCGACACCGTCTCGCCCCTGCGCTTCGCCGGCCTGACGATGTGCGGCATCTTCGTGCTGGGCCTGCTCGTGCTGCCCTTCGCCCCGGAGACGAAGGGGAGACCGCTGCCGGAGTGAGGCGAGGAATCACTCCTCCGGCTCGTCCGGGTCGCTCTCCGGTTCCGGCACGAGCGGTTCGAGCAAGCGGATTAATTCCGGATGATGAACCGTCGCCACCCTCCAGATTCGCTCGTGCTTGATTTCGCCGTAATCGTGCGCGAGGACGTGCCGCTGAGCGACGATCAACCGCCACGGGATCAGCGGGTGGGCTTCACGAAACACGTCTGATACATGTCGAGCGGCTTCGCCGACGATTTCGACGTGCCGCTCGACGGCCCCGCGCAGCAGCCGGCTTCCTTCATAGTCGGCGAACGTCCGACCCGACACGAATTCGGCGACTGCTCGCGCGGCGTCGAGCATGTCCCAGAGATACGCCGTGTCAGCCTTGGCCGGCGGCATAGAGAATCCGGCGGGTCGAGAGGATTTCACGGCGACGAAAGGGATTGCGAATCGCATCTCGCTCGATGAGGTCCACGTCGCGTCCGAGCAGGTTCCGCAATTCATCCGACATCGCGATGAGATCGAAGCCGCTCCAAGGAGCGTCGTCCTCAAACGCAACCAGCAGGTCGACGTCACTGTCCGGTCGGAAATCGTCGCGGACGACCGATCCGAACAGCGAGAGCTCCGTCACCCGCCATTTCCGGCAGAGGGCGTCGAGTTCGTCGCGGGGAAGCGGGACGGGCAGAGCGGCCGGCATGGAACCAGAGCCAATGAGGACCGAAATCGCTCACTCCATCGTAACAGATGCGAGGAGCCGGGCGAATGTTCGACGCTTGACTATTCCCCCAACCGCTCCTCCACCTCCTCCGTCACCCGCTCGACGAACTCGTTCGGCTGCCCCTCGCGCTTCTTCAGCGTGAAGGCGTCGTACAGGTCGCCGTGCGGGCTTGGTACTTCAACTCGTCGCCGTCGATCGTGATGATCTGGTAGAGCTGCGTATCGGCGGCGCGGCGGCGGAACGGGTCTTCGCCCTCGGGGTACTGCTTGAGTTCGTACAACTTGGGGCCGCTGACGCTCACCACGTAGACGGTGCCTCCCGGTGAACGGCCGCGGACGCCCGCGGGGATGTTGATTTCGTCATCGGACGCGGAAACCGCTCCCTGACGGTCGCGGCTCTGATCATCACCGGCGGCTTGGGCTTCCTTCGGGTCGAACGTCAGCGGGCCGGTGCGGCCGTAGCTGTGGTCGTGGCCCTGCAACACGAGATCGACACCGTACTTGTCGTAGATCGGCTGCCAGGCTCGGCGGAGCATCGGGTTGTCGCGGTTGCGGCTTGCCGAGTGAATCGGATGGTGATGCGTGACGATCGTCCAGCGGTTCGGGTTGTCGCCGAGGACGTCTTCCAGCCAGGCCGATTGAATCTCGTAGTTCTCGTTCGAGTTCAGTCCGACGATCCGCACGCCCTGCACATCGGCGTACCAGACCGTCTCTTCCAGCCCCATTGGGCCGTTCTCGGGCAGTTCGAACTGGGGACGCCAGTGCGGCGTGATACCGTCGCCTTCCTTCAGACGTTGCAGCAGCGAGTATTCGTGATTGCCGGGCACGGCGAGCTGCGGCACGCTGCCGGCGATCCAGCCGAGACTGTGGAACCAGCCGCCCCATTCCCAATCGGCGTCGCCGCGGTTGATCAGGTCGCCGGCGTGCAGCACGAAGCGGGCCTTCGGGGCGTCGGAATACGCCTGCCGGATGACTCGCGACCAATGGCTCTTGAGGTCGTTCTGCGCATCGCCGACGTAGATGAACTGCAGCGGCGCCGGCTTGTCGCTCGCCGTGCGGAACTGGAACCACTCGCTCCACGTTTCGCCGTCGCCGACCCGGTAGGCGTACTGCGTGCCGGGCGTGAGGTTCTCAAACGAGACGCTGTGATAGCAGGCCTTGCCGAGGTTCGTTTCGAGCGGCTGGGTCGTCGCCGCGACGGCTCGGGCATGCTTCTCGAAGGCAGGGCCGGGTTCGGACTTCGCAATTTGCGCCACGGCCTTCGTCACGCTGTCGTCGGTTCGCCAGGCGACGCTTTGCGAGGTCGCCGGGTCGCCTTTCCAACCCAGCAACACGCGGTCGGGAACCGGCGTCGGCTTGAAGGCGGCCTGAGAGGGCGTGAGCTCGTCGCCTCGACACAACGCAGAGACGGCGAGCAGGACGACGAACGGCCGGACGAGGTGACGCATCGGAAGGCTCGTGCGAGAACCGGGGCGGAGCCTGTCAGGATACCGCGTCGGCATGCATCGCGGCGAGCATTTCAGGGCCGCGATCGTCGGGCAGCGGGTTTCGGCGCACCACCGTCACGAGCAGTAGTAGCGAGAGACCGGCGGGGGCGGATGCCGCCCCCGCCGGGTGTGCAAGGTTTCCGTTTTATCGGCCTTGCGGACGCTCAGTGCTCGTGGTCGTGTCCCTCGTGGCCGTGGTGATGCTCGATCGCGCCGTTGAACGACTTGCCGGCGATCGTCACCATCAGCCGGGCGCCGGCGTCCTCCGCGTCGAGGTGCGACGCCAGGTCCGCATCGTCGATCGTGAATCGCGACGCCTGGCCTTCGCCTTCCCCTTCCTGCGGTGCGGCGGCGAGCTTGAACTGCTCTGGCTGGCCGTCGTGTTTGAGGTTGATCGTCACTTCGGTCGCCTCGATCGGCACCGCCTGCTTCGCGGCGGCGTCGAAGATATAGATTGTGACCGCGCCGGCGTCGTGGACCAGCTCGGCGTGATACTCTTCCTCGCCGAGCTCGATCAGGTCGCCGTCGTGCGGGCCGTGCTCCGGGTGGGCGTGGTCGTGCCCCTCGTGGTCGTCGTGCGCCCCGTCGACCGCCACGGTGTCGGGCGGTGTGTCGCCGAGGTCGCCGGTCTCGGCGGCGGGCTGCTCGTTGCACCCGGCGAGCGAGAAGGCGGCGGCCACGGCGGCCGCCCATCCGAACGAGATCGCGTGCGTCTTCATCGTGTGTCTCCTGAGGGGTGTGAACTTCGGCGACGGCGTCTGCCGCCGCGCGTCGCGGTCAATGGCTGTGCCTGGTCTCGAAGCCCGCGGCCTTGAGCCACTTCTCCCAGCGGTGGGCGGCGTCGTGGCTCTTCAAGGCGATCTGCCTCCACTTCTCGCAGCGGTAGCTGACGTCGATGTGGCCGCCGTGGTCGTCCCGTTTCGCCTCGCAACCGAGCTTCTTGACCGTGTCGTAGTGAAGCTTCGCCTTCTCCGCCTGGTGGAAGTGGATCGTCTTCCACTTCGCGCAGCGGTAAGTGACCGTGAACTTCTCCGCGGCCGTTGCGACGTTCGCACCGACCGTCGCGACCAGCGCGGCCGCGACGACGAGCGTCGCGGCACGACGGGCGGCGATCCGTATAGGGACGTGCGTCTTCATCTCGACTCCTCCGTGCCGTGTCTGGCAGGCGTTTCTTACGCCGGCTCCTCCGAACCGCCCGCGGACGCCCGCTGCGCGTGGGCCTCTCCTTCTTCCTCGAGCGGAATCTCGTTCTCCTCGTCGGCGACGACCTTCGCTGCAGACCGCATGCCGAACAGCCAGAACATCGCCGGATGGACGAAGAAATCGAGCAGCGTGCTGCTGATCAGGCCGCCGATGATGACCGTCGCCACCGGGTAGAGGATTTCCTTTCCCGGCTCGCCCGCCGAGAGCGCCAGCGGCACCAGTCCGATCGCGGCCGTGAGGGCCGTCATCAGGACCGGGGCCAACCGTTCCAGGCCGGCCCGGACGATCATCTCCTTCGTCCAGCCCTCGCCTTCGTACCGCACGAGGTGCAGATAGTGGTTGAGCAGCAGGATGCCGTTGCGGCTCGCGATCCCCCCCAGGGCGATGAACCCCACCATGTTCGCCACCGTGAGCGTCTGGCCGGTGACGACGATCGCCGCGACCGACCCGATGAACGCCATCGGCAGGGCGGCCATCACCTGAAGCGACAAGTTCACGCTGCGGAACATCGTGTAGAGCGTCAGGAAGATGCCGACGAGCGAGACGGCGAACAGCCCCCCCAGGAGCAGGGTCGCCTCTTCCGCGCTCTCGAACTGGCCGCCGTACTCGACGAAGTAGCCGCTCGGCAGATCGACCTGTGCGACGTTCGCCTTGATGTCGTTCACGACGTCGACGAGGCCGCGGTCGGTGGCGTTCGCCTGGATGACGATCCGCCGGCGGACCTGCTCGCGGCTGATCGTGTTCGGACCGCCGGACCGGTAGATGTTCGCGACCTCCGAGAGCGGTACGACGCCGCCGTCCGGCAGACTGATCGCCAGCCGTTCCAGCTCCTGAAGGTCTTCGCGGTACGGCTCGTCGAGCCGGACGAGCAGGTCGAAGGTCCGTTGGCCGAGGAGCACCTGCGAGACGACCTCGCCGTTCATGGCCGTCTCGACGTATTCGTTCACATCGTCGGGCGTGAGGCCGTAAGTCGCGAGCTTGTCGCGGTCGACCTCGATCCGCAGTTGTGGAATGATCACCTGCGGCTCGACGATCAGGTCGGCGATGCCCGGCACGCCGGCGATCGACGCCTTGATCTCCTCGGCCTTGGCCCGCAGCACGTCGAGGTCGTCGCCGTAGAGCTTGATCGCAATTTGCGCCCGCACGCCGCTGAGCATGTGGCTGATGAGGTGCGCGATCGGCTGCTCGACGGTCGTCGCGATTCCGGGGATCTCGTCCATCGCTTCGCGGATGTCGGTCAGGATCTCTTCGCGGCTGCGGGTCGGCTCCTCGGCGAGGGTGAGGATGTATTCCGAGACGGCGACCGGGATCGCGTGCTCGTCAAGCTCGGCGCGGCCGGTCCGGCGGGCGAATGCGACGACGTCCGGAATCTCCCGCAGCCGGTCCTCGACCGCCTGGTTGATCTCGACGGAGGTCTTCAGCGACGTGCCCGGCTCCAGGATCACGTTGAGCTGCACCGCCCCCTCGTTGAACGGCGGCAGGAAGTCCCGCTCCCGCTGCGTGAGCGCTAACGCGGCGACGGCGACCATTCCCAGCGTGACCAGCAGGATCGGGACCGGGACCGCGAGACTGAACCGGATCACGCAGGCGAAGAGCGACTTGAGCGCCCGGAGGAGGAGGCTGTCGTGTTCGGCGGCGGGAGACGGGGAGAGGGGGGGAGAGGGAGACGAGGAGACCTCGAGTCGATCCGCTTCGTCTTGGTCTGTCCCCCCCTCGCCCCGTCGCCCCCTCTCCC
>JBAQZJ010000552.1:0-4985 GCA_049790855.1 Planctomycetaceae bacterium
GAGGTCGATGCCGGCGTACTTCATCGGTGGTGCCTTTCTTCTGTGGAAACGGGCGGAATTCCACCCCCGACGTTTACCACGCGTTCAAGAACACCACCACCGCCGGCCCGGCCTCCTCATAGTGTCACCCTGCGGCGTTCCTTCGTGAGCTTGCGGACAATCCCAACGTGCCGAAGTCAATGAGGCAGTGGCTCAGTCGAGGTGAAGTGCCTCCAGGTTACGCCGTGCATCATAAAAAGGCTTTGTTTGATGGCGGAACTGATACCATCGACAACATGGTGTTGCAGTCCGTTGACTTGCATAAGAACACGCATCGCTACTACCGACCCGGAGGGCAGGTGCAATCAATCAATCCACGCCCCGGAACCTTCAAACCACACTGAAGCTAAGGCAAGATAGGATCTGACCAAATGATTACCGACGCTGGATTTCGTCAGGACTTGCAGTTTCTCAGTGGCCAAAAATCGTGGGTGTATCGAGAGATGTCGGGCCGAAGCAAAGCCGAAGTGCTTACTCCTGCAACCATTCCTAAAGAAACTGGCGTGTATTGGGTCGCAGGTGAGACAACCCTACACTCTGGCCGAAAGCTGGAATCGGTCTTTCGTGTGGACACGAATGCCGGTGGTTCGCTGGTGTCCGTGTTCTGGAAGGTCAACGGGCAGTGGCATCGTCACGATGACGCCGATACGTTGGCTGCCCTTGAAATGGTGAAAGGCGAAGTATTTCCGTTTGATTGGTCGCTTGCCGTCCCGTTGGAAGAAGACATTTTCCATTCATGATTGTGGGCTGACGCTCGACTTGCTCAGGGAGGCCTCGGCCGCCGGACGAGCGTCGCCGATCAAGGCGGGCAGTACTCGAACTGGGCCTATGGCTGCACGGGCCAGCTCGGCGGCGACCTCTACTTCACGTCCTCCGGCGGCTGGGCGACGCTGACGCTGTCGCAGTGGACGCTCTTCATTGAAGCCGACTGGGAGACGCTGCCGGTCGAGGGCGCGGGTGGCCCCGACGCCGTTCAGGCGTCGGAGTCGCTTCAGCGACAGGAGGGCGCGCCATCCGGCCGCTTTGCTGATCCTATCGACCGCCATTGCTCCCGCAAGACGGCTCGACCCGACGAAGCAGGGTGAGGCGACGAACGGCCGACGGTCGATTGCTGTGTGGCCTCCGGCAGAGTCTTCAAGCTGGTGCGTCGCCGGTATGAGACGGTCCGGTTCCCGTTGTCGCTGAGCACGAAGAATGCCGTCAAAGAAAGACGAACGAGCAGGGTGCGCCCTCTTGTCGCTGCGCGACCCTGACGCCTGAACGGCGTCGGGGCCACCCCTCCGTCCCCTTCACTTCTGGCTCTGCGGCCGGTCGGGTACAATGCCCCGTTCCCGCCTCCTTCGACCGCTCAGGTGCCATGACGGCCACTCGCTCGTTCACCCATCTGCACTGCCATACGCATTACAGCCTGCTCGACGGGATGACGAAGATTCCCGACCTCGTCAAATCGACGAAGGCGATGGGAATGAATGCCTGTGCGATCACCGATCACGGCAATTTGTACGGGGCACGCGAGTTCTACCACGAGTGCCGGTCGAATGACGTCAACCCGGTGCTGGGCATGGAAGCCTACATCGCTCCCCGCAGCCGGCAAGAACGGGGCGGTGCCAGCCGCAAGAAAGAAGCCAGCTTCCACCTCACGCTGCTGGCGATGAACGCGACGGGATTCCGCAATCTCGTCCGCTTATCGTCGCGGGCCTATCTCGAAGGCTTTTACTATGTGCCGCGAATCGACAAGGCATTGCTTGAAGAGTTCAATGAAGGGTTGATCTGTCTGTCGGGATGTGCGGCAGGAGAGTTGTCGCATTATCTGCTGGGCGAGCGGACGAGCGAGGCGGCCGACTTGTGCGGCTGGTACTCGAAGATTTTCGGCGACCGCTTCTACATGGAGATCCAGGACAGCGGTCTCGACATCCAGAAGCAGTGCGGGGCGGCGACGATCGACCTGGCGAACAAGCTCGGTCTGCCGCTCGTCGCGACGAACGATTCGCATTACCTGTGCGCCGACGACGCCGACGCCCACGATGTGCTGCTGTGCGTCAACACGCATGCCTTGCGGGCCGATACGAACCGCATGCGGCTCGGTACGAAGGAGTTCTTCGTCCGCAGTCCCGAGGAAATGTACGCGGCGTTTCCCGCGCATGCCGACGCCGTCGCCCGCAGTCAGGAAATCGCCGACCGTTGCGACATTCAATTCGACGGTCGCAAGTACTACCCCGTGTTCCGCCCGCCGGGTGAGAAGACCGACGCCCAGTATCTTCGCGAGTTGTGCGAGACAGGGCTGGCCGCGCGATACGGCGACGAGCTGTCCGACGTACAGCGCGCCCGGCTCGATCTGGAACTCGGCGTCATCGACGCGATGGGGTACAACTCGTACTTCCTGATCGTCTGGGACTTCGTTCGCTTCGCCCGTGAGAAGGGGATTCCCAGCACGGCCCGCGGCAGCGCCTGCGGGGCGATCGTGTCGTACCTGCTGGGCATCAGCGACGTCTGCCCGCTGAAGTACGACCTGCTGTTCGAGCGGTTCCTCGACAAGAGCCGCAAAGAGCCGCCCGACATCGACATCGACTTCTGCCGCGATCGGCGGCAGCTCGTCATCGACTACACGAAGCAACGTTACGGCGAAGACTGCGTCGCGCAGATCGGCACCTACGGCACGCTCAAAGCGAAAGCAGTCGTCCGCGACGTCGGTCGTGCGCTCGGCGTGCCGCTGCCGCGCGTCAACGAGATCGCCAAGATGATTCCCGAAACGCTGGGGATCAAGCTGAAGGAAGCCGTCGAAGAGAACGCCGACCTCAAGAACGCCTATGACTCCGACCCGCAAGTCCGCGATCTGATCGACATCGCCTTCCGCCTGGAAGGCCTCGCCCGCAGCGCCGGCACGCACGCGGCGGGCGTCGTCGTCGCCGACGAACCGCTCGTCAATTTGTTGCCGTTGCAGGTCATCAGCGGGAAGGAGGACTTCGTCACGCAGTGGGACGGCCCGACCGTCGAAGCGGCCGGACTGCTCAAGATGGACTTTCTCGGCCTGCGGAACCTGACAATTCTCGACAAGGCCGTCAAGAACGTCGAGAAGCACCGCGGGGTCGCGATCGTCCCTCGCGAGTTGCCGCTCGACGATCGCGAAACCTACGAGTTGCTGCAGCGGGGCGAGACCAAGGGCGTGTTCCAGCTCGAATCGGGCGGCATGCGCGATCTGCTCACCAAGATGCGGCCCGACCGCTTCGACGACATCGTCGCCACCAGTGCGTTGTACCGTCCCGGCCCGCTCGAAGGCGGGATGGTCATGGACTACGTCAACGTTAAGCACGGACGGCAGCCGATCGCCAAGGTCCACCCGCTCGTCGACGAGGTGCTGAAAGACACCTACGGCGTGATGGTGTACCAGGAACAGGTGATGCGGATTCTCAACCGCGTCGGCGGCATCGAGCTGTCGGCCGCGTACCGCTGCATCAAGGCGATCAGCAAGAAGAAGCTCAAAATCATCGCCGAGTTCCGCGACGAATATATTCAGGGCGCGAAGGAGCGCGGCGTCGACGAGAAGGCCGCGGCCGAACTGTTCGGCCTGATCGAGAAGTTCGCCGGCTACGGCTTCAACAAGTCGCACAGCGTCGCCTACGGCGCGATCGCCTATCAGACGGCGTACCTCAAGGCGCATTTTCCGCCCGAGTTCATGGCGGCGTTGCTCTCGTGCGGCATGGAGAGCAGCGAGCGGATCAGCGAGCACACCGAAGACGCGCGGCGGATGGGCCTCGAAGTCGTGCCGCCCGACGTCAATCGTTCCGACGTCGAGTTCAGCGTCGTCGGCGGGCCGGACGACGCGAAAATCGCCTTCGGGATGGGAGCGATTAAAGGCGTCGGCGAGGCGGCGGTGGGCGCGATCGTCGAAGAGCGGAACGCGAACGGGCCGTTCAAGGACATCTTCGACCTGACCGAGCGGGTCGATCCGAAAAATCTCACGAAGGGCATGCTCGAAATCCTCATCAAGGCCGGAGCGCTCGATTCCCTGTCGCCGAGCAAGGCCGCGCCGAACCGCGCTCAACTCACCGACGCCGTCGAACGAGCGGTCTCGGCGGCAGCCAGCCGGATTCGCGACAAGGCGGTCGGTCAGAAGAACCTGTTCGGCGGCGACGAGCCGGAGACGGCCGACGAGCCGGCGTTCACACCGACGTTGCCCGACGTTCCCGACTGGACCCGCAGCCAGAAGCTCGCTCACGAAAAAGAGGTCTTCGGCTTCTTTCTGACGAGTCATCCCATCGCCGAAGCCGGCGAGCGGGTCACCCGCTACGCGACCCACTCGAACAATCAGCTTGCCGATTGCGACGACGGGGCCGAAGTCATGCTGGGCGGCATGGTCGGGGCGATCAAGAAGGCGACGACGAAGAAGCCGAGTCGCAACGGCCACACCCGCTACGTCAACTTCGATTTCGAAGATGAAACCGGCATCGTCCGCTGCATCATGTGGCCCGAGGATTACGCCCGGCAGGGCGAGCTGATCGAACCCGAGGCGATTCTGTATCTCAAGGGCAAGGTCGACCGTCGCAGCCGCGAGCCGAACGTGATCGTCAATCGGTTGATGACGCTCGACGACGCCGACAAGGAGTTCACCAAACAGCTCGCGATTCGCTTTCAACGCGGCCTGCACGCCGAGTCGGAACTCGTCCGCGTCCGCGAGATTCTCGACCGCTTTCCGGGCGAGACCGACGTGATGGTCGTCGTCGATTCGGTCGATTCGAAGTCACCGCAAACGCGGGTCCGGTATCAACTCTCGCCGCCCCAGCGATTGCGGGTCAGTTGCACGGCCAATCTCCGCCGCGAACTGGCGGCGGTTCTCGGCGACGAGAACCTGTCGTTCGTGTCGGGAGGTACGAAGAAGAACGGCAACGGGCGTTCGTGACAATCGTTTAGCCGCGACCAACGGGAGCGCGTTTCGCGAAACGCGCTCC
>JBAQZJ010000553.1:0-1532 GCA_049790855.1 Planctomycetaceae bacterium
GACGCCGGCCGTCGTCGCCCCAAAGGCCGCCTCTTGCAAGGGGCGGGCTTTCCGTTTGGGATGTAGGCATGTCACTTCAGTTTCCCGATGACGCCGCCGTCATGCGGCATGCGCTGGGCCTGGCGACGCAGGGCATCGGCTCGGTCGAGCCGAACCCGGCGGTCGGCGCGGTGCTCGTCGACGATCATCACCGGCTGATCGCCGAGGGCTGGCACGAGCGTTTCGGCGGTCCGCACGCCGAGGTGAACGCCCTTGTCGCCGCCGGTGAACGCGCCCGAGGGGCGACGCTGTTCGTGACGCTGGAGCCGTGCTGTCACCACGGCAAGACGCCGCCTTGCTCGCAGGCGATTCTCGCGGCCGGGGTCAAGCGGGTCGTCGTGGCCACGAGCGATCCGGCGCCGCATGTCGCCGGCGGCGGCATCAAAGCACTGCAAGACGCCGGCCTGCCGGTCGACGTCGGCCTCTGCGAAGGCGACGCGCAGCGGCTCGTCGCGCCGTTCGTCACGCTGATGACGCTCGGCCGCCCGTTCCTTCATGCGAAATGGGCGATGACGCTCGACGGCAAGATCGCCAGTCGCACCGGTCACTCGATGTGGATCTCGAACGAGTCGTCGCGGCGAGTCGTTCACGAACTTCGCGGCCGGATGGATGCCGTCCTCATCGGCGTCGGCACGGCGCTCGCCGACGATCCCCTGTTGACGGCTCGTCCGGCGGGACCGCGAACCCCGGTGCGAATCGTGGTCGACGCCCGCGGCGACCTGCCGATCGACTCTCGACTCGTTCAGACGGCCCGCGAGTCGCCCGTGCTGCTGGCGACGACGGACGACGTCGCCTCCGACCGGCTGCGCGATCTGGAGGCGCACGGCGTCGGAATCGTGCTGGTGCGGCCCGACGGCGACCGCGTTCATCTGCCGTCGCTGTTCGCCGAACTCGGCCGTCGCCGAATGACGAACGTCCTCGTCGAAGGCGGCTCGGCGCTGCTCGGCTCTTTGTTCGACGCCGACCTGATCGACGAAGCCCACGTCTTCGTCGCCCCGAAGCTCGTCGGCGGTTCCGAAGCGTTCACGCCGCTCGCCGGTCACGGCCTGGAACGCATTCCGGAACTGCCGCAACTCGATTCGCCGGACGTCGCTTTTCTCGACGGCGACGTCTACCTGCACGGTCGCCTGCGGCGTTCGTAGGCGACGCGTTCGCAACGCGGCAGCGCTTCGGAGCCGGCGGTGCGACCGAAATGCGCGGCCCTTTGCGTTGAAAGTGCTGACGATCGCGGTGCTCATTGCGATCCTCTTGCCGGCCGTCCAGCAGGCGCGGGAAGCGGCTCGCCGCACGCAGTGCAAGAACAATCTGAAGCAGCTCGGTCTCGCGCTGCACAACTATGCCGACACCCATCGCACGTTTCCCGCCGAGACCTACGCGGGAAAGCGCGACGACGGCTCATGGCACTACAGTTGTTGGGTGTCGCAAACACTTGCGTTTTTTGAGCAGCAGGGCCTGGCGACTATCTACGATCATCGCTTCTCGTTCTGGGATAC
>JBAQZJ010000554.1:0-3394 GCA_049790855.1 Planctomycetaceae bacterium
CCGCCGTCGCTGCCGCCGTCGCTGCCGCCGTCGCTGCCGCCGTCGCTGCCGCCCTGCTCGTCGCCGCCGTCGCCGTCGTCCGCATCCTCACGCTTGACCGGCTTATGCGGCACCAGAATCGTTCGCCGTGGGCTTTGCAGCTCGATCACGGTCCGCGTCGGGCCGACGCTAAGCACGCGGCCCAATTCCCCGTTCGCGACAAGAATCTCGCCGTCGTCGTTCCGGAACGCCTCATATTCTTGGCTATTAATTTCGATGGTCAGCGTGCCTCCTTCGGGGAGCACAGGCTTGTACCAGCCGTTCTTAAGGCACACGACCTTGTCGCTGACCCGGAACGGATGGCCGGGGATCGTCGGGCCTTCGGGGTTCAGCAGGCCTTGCAGCCGCCGATTCAGCGGCCCGCGGGCCAGCTCCGACTTCTTATTCACCGCGACCAGCACCTGCACTTCCCAGATCTCATCGACGTTCGACGATGCCCGGTAGCGCTTCAGGTGCGCCTCCAGCGTCAGGATCTGATCGGCCGGCTCTCGACGCTGCTCAAGCACCAGGTTCTCGCCACGTTCGACATCCAGGTGCTTCGACGGCTCCCACTCCTGCCGGTCGCGGATCGCGGCGCAGGCCTGCACGATGCGACCGCTGTTGCGGCGGATTTCCGTCAGCTCGCCGCAGGGCACCTTCGACGCCAGATCGAGGAACGGCTTGCCGTGCCCGACCGGTGCGAGCTGGTAGGGGTCGCCGACGAACAGCACGTGCGTGCCGGTCGCGCAGGCCGACAAGAGTTGCCCCATCAACGTCGTGTCGATCATGCTCGACTCGTCGATGATCAGGAACTTGTACGGAAGCGGGTTGCCGGCGCCGTGGACGAACGAGAAGCCGCCACCCTCAGTGTTCGCGACTCCGAGTAGCCGATGGATCGTCGACGCCGAGACGGACACGCCCAAGGCCTCCAGCGATTCCGTCAGCCGCACCGCCGCCTTGCCCGTCGGAGCCGCGATGGCGATCGCGGCCGGACCGTGCTCGTTGACCAGACGCTTGATCGCGGACGCGGCGACGTAGGTCTTGCCGGTGCCGGGCGAGCCACGCAGCACGCCGATCAGCCCCGTCGTCGCCTGCGTGAACTGCTCCCGCTGGTGATCGCTCAGTTCCGACAGCGTCGCGGCGTCCGGCCAGAGCGGTGATTCCCCGCCCCCCGCCGCGATCTCGGCAGCTTGCTCCGCCGCCGCGACGACGTCAGCGATCGTATGCTCCCACGACGCCTTGGCCTGCTCGGCGACGTAGACGCTGCCGGCGAAGTCGGCCACCGCCAGCCGACCGGATCGCACGCCCAGCTCGATCGCCCGAGCCACGTCGGCCGTCGCGCCGGCGACCTTGGCCTTGATATGCCGGTCGCAGGCGGCCAGTGCCGACCAGGTCGAACCGTCGCCGTCGGTCGCCAGGCCGTGCTCCAGACAGTGCAGTTGCCGACGCAGCCGGGCCGGCGACAGGCCCAGGTCACAATAGAAGCGGTCGGTATTGAGGAAGCCGCAACCGCTGAATCGCATCAGGCCGAACGGGTGCCGCTGCACGACGGCCGGGGCCAGCGCGCCCCACTCCTGAATCGCTTCATCGGCGATTCGTCGGGGAAAGCCGCGGCCTTTCAAGAGGCCCATCAGCTCGACCTTCGTCCGCTCGGTCCGCTGCGACTTTGCCAGCCGCTGGCCGGCCTCGCGGGCTTTCTCAGTCGTCAGCCGGTACTTCTTCGGCAAGTTCTCGACGACGAATTCCGGCTCCTCACGCAGCATCCGCAGGGCGTCGTCATCGTAGGCCTTGGCGATCGCCCGAGCCGCACCGGCACTGATGCCGCCGCACTGGATCAGGTAGTTCGCGATGCCTTCTTCATCGGCCGGCTGCTCGACCGCAAATCCGGTGAAGTCGAACTGCTCGCCCCAGCGGTGATGGATGAACGGCCGGCCGAAGAATCGGTAGGTCAGCCCCGGCGTCAGCTCGTTTTCGTAGGCGTCTCCTTTGATGGTGTGCTCTCTGCCGTCTGCGTCCGTCGCGGTGCCGATAATCGTCCGCCGCCCGTCGTGGGACTCGAAGACGTTCCGCTCGCGGATGAATCGCAGGACCAGTTCGCGATCGCCTCGCCGCATCGCTCGCCCTCCTGTTTGTGAGAAGAAAGAAACAAAGCAAAAGCCGGCCCGGCACACGACCGGGCCGGCTCCCCCCACCCTCAGTCGCCGTAGGGATCGGACGATGCCGCGGCCATCGCCGCCGGCTTCTCGGCCGGCTTCTCGGCCTTGGCCTTCGGCTTGTTCGGCGCCCGGTCGAGCATCTTCTGATGCCGCGGGTAGCCGGCCGCCCGCTCATCGTCCAGTGACAGCATCTCGCCGCCGCCGCTGATGCGGATCTTCTTTTTGCCGTCGTACTCTTCCTCCTCCAGTTCGATGAAGAGTTGACGGCCCGGCATCGCGTCCAGGTCGATCTCTGGATCGTCACCGGACTCCTTGCACCGCCGCAGTTCGGCCTTGCTGATCAGGCCAGTCACGACCGCCAGACGCAACACCCGCCAGACCGCCGCCGACTTCGACGAGAAGTATTCGGTATGAATCCGGCCGACCATCTTCGGGTTGTCGTGGGCCAGCACTTCGAACTTCGCGACGTGGTCGCCGCCCTTGGCTTCGCCCTCGCCGAAATGCTCGACGCGGACGTGACACCGGCCCGGTTCCACCTTCTGCGGCCCCGTGTCGATGTCATCGATCTTGCTGTCGTCGATTCCGCTCAGGTCCAAACGCATCGCTCGCCTCACTCAAGTAGGGGTAAAGGGTGGTAACTCTTCCAGCGCGGCGCTGACTCTATCGATCTCCGACGCGGCTTGGCTCCACGTCGGCGGGAAGCCGAGCGTCTCCAGGCCGACCCGCCAGACCAGCTCAGCGCCGTACTGGTCCAGCAAGCCGTAGAACTGCTGCGGCCAGCAGGTGCGGCCGGCCGGCGTCAGATGCAGCTGCGGCAATCCAAGCTGCCGCCGGGCCTCACCGGCAAGGCCCATCCCGCTCAGCTCGTCGCCGCCGCGGACTTCGCTGCCCGCTTTTTTGCGTTCGCGTGAACCTCCTCGAAAACCGAGATCATCTCGTCGGCTTGGGCGATGGTGATCATCTGCGGCATCGTGACGCCGAACCGCTCGCAGACGCCCTTGCCGGTTTCCTTGCCGGTCAGGCCGCAGGCCTTCCCGAGCTGGCCGATGCGGTCGTGCTGGTCCGGCCGGGCCGGCAGCTCGTCGTCGGTCGTCGGCTCCGGCTCGTCGGCGGTGAATTCGAAGCTGGCGTCGATCACTTCGCCGTCGTCGTCGGCTTCCGCGGCCGGCTCGAGTTCCGGCTCCGGCTCTTCTGCCGGCCCTGGAGTCGCTTCGGCTTCG
>JBAQZJ010000555.1:0-2636 GCA_049790855.1 Planctomycetaceae bacterium
GACGCCGGCCGCGCGGACGGCCGCGGGCATCGGCGTTCCCTTTCGCGATTCGGCGGCGGCCGCGGCGAGCTTGCGGTAGACGAACAGGATGCCGCCGAGAATCCGCTGCGGCGCCTCGCCGGCCCGCAGCAGTCGGTCGAGTTCGATCAGCGCGGCGCCGAGGTCGCCCGACCGCACGTCGCCCAGCATCTTGAAGGTCGTCTCCGCCTTCCAGCCGCCGACGAGCGCCGTGACGTCGGCGACGGAAATCGTCGGCCGGTCGCCCGTAAAATCGGCCAGCTTCGCCAGCTCGCGATCGAGCAGGCCGAGGTCGGGGCCGGCAAGTTCGGCCAGCAGCAACACGGCGTCGCGTTCGAGCGTCTTCTCGTAGGTCGTGCGGGCCGTTTCGGTCAGCCACTTGAGCAGTTCGGCGCCTTTCAGTTCCGAGCAGTCCAGTTCCAGCCCGCTTTTGGCGATCAGTTTGGCGATGCGGGTGTTTTTCGGCAGCGATTTCAGATCGAGCGCCAGCACGCCGGCTTTGGCGGGCGAGCCGACGTACTTTTCGAGGGCCGCGCGATGGTTCGACACGAACGCATCGGCGTCGTCGACGATCACCAGCCGCCGCTCGCCCCACATCGAGACCGTCGCCAGCTCGTCGCGGACCGTCTTGAACTCGGCTGTCTCGCCGGCGAACCGGCTCGGACCAAACTCGTCGCCGTCACCCAGAACCCGCCGCGCCAGCTCTTGCAGGCAGGCGACTTTGAGAAACCTTTGATCGCCGACGAGCACCACGACCGGCGACACGGCCGTCTTGTCTTTCGGCTTGAGAAAGCTGCTGGCATGCACGCGGATGGAACTGCTGGTGGACGACGGGCGGCGACCGACGCCGGCGGAACGGCATCCTCTTGACGGTCGTGCGGCCGGATGCCTACAAGTCGGCCACCGGTTGTAGCACAGCCCGCGGGATTTCGGAATCCGCAGGGCCGTTCGAGGTTCCCACCGTCTGCGGGACGCCGGGCGACTCCTTCGACGCTTCCTGGAAACCCTTGTCCATGTCCGTCGCCGGTCGCGAGTACATCTGCCCCGGCGAGCGATACGTCATCCCGCGGGCCGTCCATCGGGCGCGACTCGCGGCGGGCTTCGCGGCCTGCGGCGAATGCCCGCTGCGATTCGACGGGAAGGACGATTCGTCGGGCGCTTCCATCGATCGCGAATCGGAACCCGCGATCCGCGCGGCAAGACCACGAAGGCTGTTCACGGCGGAGGGGGTTCGCGGGGTGGCTCGCAACGAAGTCGACGGCGCGACGGCCGAACGGCTGGCGACCGCCCTGGCGGTGCTGTTGTGGGAAGAGATCGCGGCAACCGCCGGACGTCCACCGGCCAACGGATTTCCGGTCGTCGTCGGCTACGACGACCGTGCCTGGTCGCTGCAGTCGGCGGTCGCGGCGGGAACGGCGCTGCGGCGCTGCGGTTGCGAAACGATCGACGTCGGCCTCGTCACCGGCCCCGAGTTTCGATTCGCCGTCGCGCATCTCGAAGCGGCGGCCGGAGTGTTGGCGACCGGCGCCGGCGGCGGTCCCGCCGTCGCGGGGTTGGAGTTCGTCCGATCGGCCGGCCGACCGCTTTCGGCGGGAGGTGGTCTGGACGAACTCGCCGACGTCGCCGACCGCGTCGCCGGTCGACCGACCCGCCGGGGCGGTCGCCGTCGCGAGTTCAACGTCGCCGTACCCTACGAAGCCGGGCTGAAGCGACATGTCGCGACCGCCAGGACGGCGGCCGGCGTCGTCGGGACGTCGTCGCCGCTGATCCGGCGGCGCATCGAACGACTGGCGGCCGAACTGTCGCCGACCCTGCGAACGTGCCTGCTGGCGCGAAGAGCGCTCGACGACTCGGGAAGCGATGAAACCGGGCTGGCGACGATCGCGGTGCGTGTGCGTGAAGCTCGCGCCGATTTCGGCTTGTGGATCGGCGAGGACGGCGGCACGTGCCGGGTCGTCGACGAGTCCGGCACTGTCGTTTCCGTCGCCGACCTTGCAGCGTTGTTGATCTCCGACGCATTGGCCGAACGACCTGGCGCACCGGTCGTCGTCGACTGGCCGCTCGCCGAGCGGCTTGCCGGCACCGCGTTGCGTCGCGAGGAGGTCGTCCGCAGCAACGGGACCGCTGAAGCGATGTGGCTGTCGATGCGCGACCACGCCGCCGCCGCCGGTGCCGACAGTGCCGGTCGGTTCTGGAGTCCCGGCTCGCCGGCAACGAGCGACGCCTTCGTCACGCTCGCCCGGCTGCTGCGCGCACTTCCAGCGACGGAGAAACCGCTCTCGAAGCGCCTCTCGCGCAGCGCAGAACGGCCCGCCTGAATGTCGCAGCCGTACGGCCGGTCCGCGTTTCATTCGTTGTTTCGTCGATCTCCAACGCAACCACAATCCGGCCGGCACAGCCGGCCCGACACGCTTCTCCTCCCTATTTCCTATTTGCGACTTCCTGCTCTCTCAAAAAAAACCAAGGCGCCCTGGAAAAACCGACCGTCGAGGCGACGCACTGTGTTCGCGCCGCCTCTCGCGGCTCACGGTCGATTTGCGAAGGACGCCCGCGAACCGTGCGGCGACAGGATCTAGAATGCCGCCGTCGGCACCGCAGGCTGAGCGATGATTCGCCCC
>JBAQZJ010000556.1:0-7372 GCA_049790855.1 Planctomycetaceae bacterium
GGCTCCCCTCACCCCCAGCCCCTCTCCCCAAGGAGAGGGGAGAATTGCGACGACGCTCTCAGCTTATTCATCGCTGGCGTCGATCGACTCGTCATCCTTCTCGCACAGCGTCGCATGCCGCCTGGCGGTCGCGGCCCGATCGGATTCTCCCAGCGTGTCGCACGCCTCGGCCAGCAGCGTATGCAGTTTGGCGTCGTTGGGTGTGACGTACAGCGCCCGCAGCGACCAGCGTTTCGTCGCGGCGGCATCGCCGGCGTACCTGGCCAGCTCGGCCAGTTTTTTCGCGGCGAGAGCGTCGTCGGCGTCGGTGTTGGCGATCTCTTCGAGAAGTGACTTCAATTCCGGCGAATCGCCCGCCTTGAGCAGCGCCGCCGCCTGGAGCTTGATCCACGACCGGTCGTGCGGAAATCGGTCGCGTCCCAGTGAGAACAGCTTCGCCGCATCTGCTGCCTGTCCGTCCAACAGCGTCAGCTTGCCGAGCGCTGCGAGCAACTTCGGCTGTGGAGCGTCGCGATCGAGCGCCTCGTCGAGAATCGCGATCGCTTCGTCGTTCTCTTTCTTGCGGACCGCCGCGGCGGCAGCCTTCAGAGCCGCGACGACCTCGGCCGGCGGATCATCGTCCTCGATCGGCGGTCCGAGCCGGTCGGCGATGTTCGCCAGACGTTTCCGATAACCCGCTTCGAATTCCTCGACGGTGACGCCGGTCGCTTTCGCGATCGCGGCATCCGTCGTCAGGCCGGCCGTATAGCCGTCGAGTAGCGCACGATGCACGTCCTTGCCGAACTGCTCGTCGAGATATTCCGCGTAGAGCAGGCTCTGGCAATAGGCGAACTGCCAGTCGTCGGGCGACTCGGGCCGGATGAACGCGGCGTTCAGTTCGTCGAGTTGCCGCAACTCTTCCTTGGGGACGCGCTGACGAAGCAGTTCATCCCACTTCTCCGGGCGAGGAAAGCCTTCGCTGCGGACCGCGAGCGCCTCGGTGTACCAGTGCGGAATGCGAAACTCCGTCTGCTGCAATGTGATGACGTGCGTGAACTCGTGTCGCACGACCCGCGCCCAGTTGTATTCCGGGCCGCTGGTCGGCGAAGCGAGCGCGATCATCAATCCCGTGCTGGCGCCGATCGTTTGCAGCCAGGGCAGCCCGACCATCCGGGCGCTGAACCACTGATGGCCGCTTTGCCCTTTCCCACGATGGAACAGCTCGACGACCGTCTTTTCGGGCGGCTCGAAACCGAACTCGGCCGTCAACTCGGGATACGCGGCTTCGAGGTATTCGGCGGTCAGTTCGGCGAGAACGCGGTCTTTCGCCGGGTCGAAGCGAATCAGAAAGTGCGGCGATTCAAGCGTCTCGTACCCTTCGAGCAGCTCGATCACCTTCCGCATGTTGCTGACCCGCACGTGAAACGGATCGGCCTTGAATGCCGCGTCGAGAATCGCTTTCGCCCGCGCCAGATCTCCCGCCCGCATCGACAGCAGACCGAGCGACACCTGCGGCTCGGACAACTCGGGCATGACCGCGATCGCCGTCTCGTAGGCAAGTTCCGCCTCGCGGTAGAGGCGACGGCGTTCGAGCATCTTTCCCAGCCGGACGAGAAAGAATCCCGGCCTCGGATTGCGTCGCAACAGGTCCGCGACCAGCGATTCCGATTCGGAAGCCTCTGTGACCGTCGACGGATCACCCGTTTCGATCGCGGCGACGAGCGTTCGATACGTCTGCGTGTCGAGGGTTCCCTCCAGCAGATCCATCACAACCCGGCGCGCCAGGAGTTCCTGATCGTGCGGATTGACGGCGAGCGCCGTCGCGAGCGATTTCCGCGCTGCCGGCAGATCGCCGTCGGCGATCGCCAGGTCGACGCCGACGCCCAACGCCGCGACCAGCGACGGATTGATCGCGAGTGCCGCTTCGGTATGGGATTTTGCCTCGGTGAAGTCGCGGTCGTCGAACGCCGCCGTCGCCAATGTCGCATGGACGCTCGCCGCGTTCGGATTCTTCGCCAGCGCCTTCTGCAGGTCGGGCTTCCCCTGCGCCTCGTTGTACTTTTCGAGCAGCAAGGCTCCCGAGATCGCATCGGCTCGCCAGTCGTCGGGGTCGGCTTTCGCGAGATCGGGGCACAGGTCTCCGATCACGAAATGAAAGATCGACGAGACCCGTTTCCAGCGGGCGTATCGCAGCGAGCCTTTCGCGACGTAGACCAGGGCTTCGGCATCGGTCGGCTGCGCCCTGTTGTAGTAACGGACGAACCAGCGGCATTCGTCGGAGGCTTCCGCGATGTGGCCCGTCTCGGTCAGCGCTTCGGCCTTCACCCAATGAGCGGCGAGGTGATCTTCCGATTGCTTCAACGCCGATTCGGCGTCGGCTAAGGCTCCGTCGACGTCGCCGCGAAGCAATCGCAACTCGCCGCGTCGTGCCGAAAGGTCGGGGTTGTCGGCGGAACTGTCCAGCCCCGCGGCAATCGCTTTTGCAGCGTCGTCATACCGGCCGGTCTCGATCTGCACGCGACTGACGCCGAGTGCGATCGCGACGGGGTCGGCGTTCGCCTGCTCGGCCTCGGCGAAGGCATCGAGTGCCTCTTCGTACCAACCGTGATTGAGATGATCTCTCGCTGCATCCAGCGGATCGGCGGCGACGAAGCACACCAGGAATGCGATCGCGTTCATGAACAGCGGTCCCTTCGACGACGGGGAACCGTCATTTTAGAAGGATAGGCGAGGGAATATCGAGGACGGACATGCGCGACACTCGACTCGGCGGCGCTTCCATTTGAAGCAGATGCGAATCGACGGTGGCTGGGTCGGAGGGTGGCTGGGGACGGGCCGCGATCGGCGTCGGAGAATACGGAAGTCATTCGCCGGCCCGCCCCCAGTCGAACGACACACGGCTGGGGGCGACGCGATCGCGCCGCGCACGACGATGCCGCCCTCTTCGCGTCGTCGCCAGCCACCCGTGAATCGACGCCGAACTGATCGAGGACCGTCGTGTTTGAAACCTGTTCCCTCGTCGTCGCGAACGTTAGCATGGGCGACGGCGATTCCGTGTCGCATGCCTCCGATCCCACCTCCGATCCCACCTTCGACCGCATCATGATTCATCGACTGAAAGCCTCAACGGCCGGCGTTGCGTACGCCATCCTCGCCCTGTTCGTGCTCGGGGCCGACGCCCCGCAGCCCAAGACCACGCAGGCGCCAGTGAAGACGGCGCCTGCGGCCGACGCCGGCGAGAAAGACGACCGCAAGTGGCGTTCGCTCTTCGACGGCAAATCGCTCGACGGCTGGAAAGAGGCCGACTTTCCCGGCAAGGGGGAAGTCACGGTCAAGGAAAGCTCGATCGTGCTCGGCTCGGGCATGGACCTGACGGGCGTGAATATCGACGGCAAGTTCCCCAAGGTGAACTACGAAATCGAACTGGAAGCGATGCGGGTCGACGGCTCCGATTTCTTTTGCGGCATGACCTTTCCCGCGAAGGACGAATACTGCTCGTTGATCATCGGCGGCTGGGGCGGCGGCGTCATCGGCCTGTCGAGCCTCGACGGAATGGACGCCTCGGAAAACGAAACGACCACCTATCGCGAGTTCGAGAACGGCAAGTGGTACCCGATCCGGCTGCGCGTGACCGACAAGCGCGTCACCGCCTGGATCGACGGCAAGCAGGAAGTCGACGTCGATATCAGCAACCGCGGACTGGACACCCGCATCGAAGTGGAATGGTCGAAGCCCTTCGGCATCGCCTGCTGGCAGACGACTTCGAAGTTGCGAAAGCTGCGGCTGCGCGACCTGCCGCCTGCCGAGGTGAAGTCGGTGAATGCCGACTTGCCGACTCCCTGACCCACCCCATCGTGCTGCCGGACGGCAACGCCTGTCGAACAGAAACAACGACCGATACCTGCCCGGACACGCGACGTTGCCGCCTCGGTTCGCTATAACAGCAGTCCTCCTGAAGAGTTGCCCTCCGTTTTTCCTTCCGCCTCGTTTTCGGCATCGGCATTGCGACGAAGAGTTCGCCTTGCCGTCTCCGCCGGACCCGCCGTGTCACCTCGACAGTTCGCCGATCTCGCCGCCGTCGTCGCCCGTCACGCCGAGGAACTCGGCGGAGATCACGGTCCCGATGACGTCGCGCTTCATCGCGTCTGGACGCAGGCGAGCCGATGTCTGCGGTTGTGGCGCGAGGAACTGACAACGGGCGCGACGCCTCGGCTCTATGCCGACCTCTTCGCTGCCGAGACGTTGCTGCGCGCATGGTGTACGGCCGTCTCGGCGTCGCCGCGGCGACGATCTGCCGGCAAGACGCTGGCGGAAAAAGTGTTCGGCGAGCTGCTCGACGTGCGTTGCTTCGCGTTACAGGCACTGGCGGCGGACCACGGCCTGACCGTTTCCGAGGCGGCCCTGGTCGACCGGTTCCGTCGACGCTGCGAACGCTGGACCGATGCGTTGCTCGCCTCGCTCGCCGCTCGATCGGGCGTGACCGATTACGCGGTCCGACCCGATCGGGCACTCGACTTCGCGTCATCCACCGCCGATCCATACGGAGCGGCTTCGTGGCCGCTGATTCTCACCGGACTACGGCTGGCGTTCGCCCCGGCCGAGGCATTCCGCGGCGTCGAGATGTCCCGGAACGACGTCCCGGCGGCGGAACTGGCCGCAGCGATTCTCGCCAGCTTCCCACCCACGGCATTCGCCGCCGACGGTTGCCTGATCGCGCCCGCACTGGCCCGGATGGGCCGCGTCGTGCGGGAAGTCGTTCCCGAGCGACGACGGCCGCGTTCGATCGACCGCCCGGCAGCGCTCGGTGATACGCCCACCCCGATCGAGCCGTCGCCCTTCCCGGCCGAAGCGTCGCGCCCGGCCCCCGGCATCAGCTTCGCGTCGTTGCGGAAGCGTCGCCCGGCGGAATGACTCTGGCAGCATGTGTTCCGTCCAGCGGCCGCTTGAACGTCGTCCTCCAATTCCATTGACAACGACCATCGCGTTCGATGGGAAACGTCAAACTGCTGCGGGAACGGGTCGTGGGGCAGCTTGATGGAATGTCGTCTTTCGCTCCGCGAAAGTAACGTCCTTTCGCGGAGCGAAGGACGACAATCTCGGCTGCCTCATTCAAACTGACCCACGATCCGGGGACGACATGAAACTTGATCTTCAGAAAGACGAGCGAAAGTTCCGCCGTTTTGTTGAGAAGCGCCTTCGTGATTATCCCGTTTACGAGAACCTGGGACCGGGGAACGACGCCGACCCGATTGCGTTGATGACGGTCGGTTATTCCTTTGAGCAGTCGGGGTATGCGGCACTCGTTCTCGATACCCGTCCCGACGCCGACCACGACGGTCAGTGGACGCTTCACATCGAAAACGAAACGAACGTCCTGCCGTTTCCCAAGTGGTGTGCCGCCTTCGAGACGTTGTGCGACGGTGGAACGGTGGACGTCGTCCTTCCCGACGGTCGGCCGCGAACGCTCGACGACTCGGACGATAACGAGAGCGTCGCCGCACTATTCGGCGAAACTCTTCGAGATGCGATGCAGGCGTTGAATCGCGAGGGGAAGTTCGCCGGGCTTCCGCGGACGCCCGGCGCGTTCTTCATCGTCGAAGAATTCAACGGCCAGTACGGCTGGCCCGACTACGACGATCGCAAGTCGCTGGGCCGCCTGAAGGGTCGCTGAGCGACGTCTTGCGGCACTCCCGTTGACTTTGCTGCGCCGATGCGACTACGATAACCCCGTTCTGCGTGATCTTTTTTCGAGCCGTTTCGTGTCCTCGACGCCTGCCCGGAATGCGAAGAGCCTGACGACCGCCGCCTTGGGCGGTTGGTGGTTCTTTTATTTTACCGGCCGGCCCCCGGGGGCGGAGACGGTTCGCTCGTAAGAACCTCACCGCGAGATCCCAGCCCCGGGGCCAGTCGCCTCGGGGCTTTTTTCGTTTCTGGAGTGTGTCCGGAACGGCCCCGCGGCGGGCGACCGAGGCCCAGGAGAGTCGCATGATCGTCGTCATGAAAAGAGGAGCCGGCGCCGAGGCCGTTCGCGCCATGGCCGCCCGCGTGGAAGAACTGGGCATGAAAGCACACGTCATCATCGGTACCGAACGCACCGTCGTCGCCGGCGTGGGAGATGAAAACGAAGCCGACCGGCAGACGCTCGCCAGCTACGACGACGTCGAGCAGGTCGTCGCGATCCTGGCCCCGTACAAAATCGCCAGCCGCGAGACCAAACCCGATCCCACCGTCGTCAAGGCCGGCAGCCTGACCGTCGGCGGCGGCACGATCGGCGTCATCGCCGGCCCATGCAGCGTCGAAGGTCCGGAACACATTCTCGAAGCGGCGCGGCTCGTCAAGAACGCCGGCGCCACGGCGTTACGCGGCGGAGCCTTCAAACCCCGCACGAGTCCCTATTCCTTCCAGGGATTGAAAGAAGACGGGCTGAAAATGCTGGCGGCCGCCCGCGACGAAACGGGCCTGGCGATCGTGACCGAGGTCATGGCTCCGCATGACGTCGAACTGGTCGCCCGCTATGCCGACGTGCTGCAGGTCGGTGCCCGCAACATGCAGAACTACTCGCTGCTCGAAGCGGTCGGCGAGTCGCGAACGCCGGTGCTGCTCAAACGCGGTCCTTCGGCGACGGCCGAAGAGTTCCTGCTGGCCGCCGAGTACATTCTCGATCGCGGCAACACGCAAGTGATGCTGTGTGAGCGCGGCATCCGCACGTTCGAGTCACACACCCGCTTCACGCTGCCGCTGGCGATCGTGCCGTATCTCAAAGAGCGAACGCATCTTCCGATCGTGATCGATCCGAGCCACGGCACCGGTGTCGCGTCACTGGTTCCATCGATGTGCTACGCGGCGATCGCCTGCGGAGCCGACGGGCTGGCGATCGAAGTTCATCAGAACCCGCCCAAAGCTCTGAGCGACGGCCCGCAATCGCTCACCCCCGCCGCCTTCGCCGACACAATGGCCCGCAGCCGCAAGGTCGCCGACGCGGTGGGGGCGACGATGGGATTCTGAAGCCCGGCGCACTTTCATCGTTTAGAGCCTATCCGGAAAGCCTGATCCACCGCGACCAGCGGAAGCGCTCCCGCTGGTCGCGGCTAAACAGTCTTCTGGAACGATCGGCGCGAGTTCCCCACGCCGTATCGCCACGTTGACGGGGGCGTCGATGGCGAGTCGCACGCGACCGCCGCGTGTCTCCATGACGCGAATGACGACACCCGGACCGACACAGACCGATTCACCCACCCGCCGACTGAGGACAAGCATGGTTTCCCTCCTGTTCACCACGGACGACGCATGTATACATGCGTCACTGGCCTGGTGCAAGAGGGAAATGGACAAATGAATCGGTGCGGCGGACAGCCTTGTCCACCGCGGTTCTGACAGGCGACGGATTTCGAAG
>JBAQZJ010000557.1:0-5006 GCA_049790855.1 Planctomycetaceae bacterium
AGCGCTCCCTGACGGTCGCGGCTCTGTTGGGACATCGTCCCCGGACGAATCAGTTAAGCGAACGGTCGCCATGGCGGGGCAGAACATCGGATTCGTCTCCACCCGCTTCGCCGGGACCGACGGCGTCTCGCTCGAAAGCTCGAAGTGGGCGCAGGTGCTCTGGGAGCATCGTCACGTCAGCTACTGGTACGCCGGGAAGCTCGACCGCGATCCGGCCGCCAGCATGCTCGTGCCGGAAGCCTACTTCGGTCATCCCGACGTGCTGGCGATCAACGACGCGGTTTTCGGCACGACCCGTCGCCATCCCGACGTCACCCGCCGCATCAACGACGTGGCCGATCGCCTCAAACAGTCGCTCTACGAGTTCACCTCGAAGTTCTCGATCGACATTCTCTGCGTGCAGAACGCGCTCTGCATCCCGATGAACGTGCCGCTGGGCGTCGCGCTGGCACAGTTCATCGCCGAAACGGGTTTTTCGACGCTGGCGCACCATCACGACTTCTTCTGGGAACGGGACCGCTTCAAAGTGAACGCGGTCGGCGATTATCTGGAGATGGCGTTCCCGCCGAATCTGCCGAGCATCCAGCACGTCACCATCAACAGCGGGGCGCAAATGGACCTCGCGTGGCGGACGGGTTGCTCGAGCACGCTCATTCCGAACGTGCTCGATTTCGAAAGCCCGCCTCCGCCTGTCGATCCCTATGCGAGCGACTTCCGCCAGGAGATCGGCATCGAGCCGGACGACGTCCTGATCCTGCAGCCGACCCGCGTCGTGCCGAGAAAGGGGATCGAGCACGCGATCAATCTCCTCGCCCAGCTCGGCGACCCGCGCTGCAAACTCGTGATCACTCACGAGGCCGGCGACGAGGGGCTGGAGTACCAGCACGCCTTGCAGGAGATGGCCCAGCACGCGGGCGTCGATCTGCGATTCGTGGCCGCCCGCGTCGGCGACGTTCGACAGTCGGACGCGAACGGGCAAAAGATCTATTCGCTGTGGGACACCTATCCTCATGCCGATTTCATCACGTATCCAAGCCTCCACGAGGGCTTCGGCAATGCGCTGCTGGAGGCGTTCTATTTCCGCAAGCCGCTGCTGGTGAACCGCTATACGATCTTTCGCACCGACATCGAGACGAAAGGCTTCCAGGTGATCGCGATGGACGGCTACCTCACCCGGCGCGTCATCGACCAGGTGCGTCGGATGATCGACGACCTCGCATATCGCGAGACGATCGTCGAACACAACTACGCGATCGCGAAGAAGTTCTTCAGCTACGCCGTCCTCAAACGCAAGCTCCGTGCCCTGATCTGCAATTTCACGGGGCAGGACGATTTGTGAGGCCCGCGAATCACGCGCATCGACGCGAAAAAGGACGAACCACCAAGACACGAAGGGCACGAAGCCGACGCCGAGCCTCTCGATGCAGTCCTTCGCTTCCTTCGTGTCCTTTGTGCCTTCGTGGTTATCCTTGATTCATTCGCGTCGATCCGCGTGATTCGCGGGCTGCTTCACCACGCGGGGATGTCCGGCCATGTCTTTCGCTTTCGCACGCCGCGAGTCGATTCGCGAGAAGCTGCGACTGCTGTACGGCGATCGGGCGGACGAGACATGCGCGCGGCTGGAGCGGCTCGGCGGCGGCCTGCCTAGAAAACGACGGCCGAAGGCGCTCTGGACGCAGCGCGACGCGGTGCTGATCACCTACGCCGATATCGTTCGCGGGGAGGCTGCCTCACCGCTCGAACAGCTTCGGCAGTTCCTCGTCGCTGAGCAACTGGAACAGGTGCTGACGACGGTCCACCTGCTGCCGTTTTCTCCCTCGACGTCGGACGACGGCTTCAGCGTCGTCGATTATCGCGCCGTCGATCCGAAGATCGGCACGTGGGACGACGTCGAGCGACTCGGCGAATCGTTCGGCCTGATGTTCGACCTCGTGCTGAACCATTGTTCGGCGTCGAGCGAGTGGTTTCGGGGCTATCTGCGCGGCGAGGAACCTTACCGCCGATACTTCATCGAGGCCGATCCGAACGAGCCGGCGCTCGCGCAAGTCACGCGGCCCCGCAGTCTGCCGTTGCTGACGGAGTTCGAAACGAATCGCGGCCCGCGGCATGTCTGGACGACCTTCAGCGCCGATCAGGTCGATCTGAACTTCGCCGAGCCGGACGTGCTCGTCGAAATGTGCGACGTGCTGCTCGACTACGTTCGCAAGGGCGCGCGGATCATCCGGCTCGACGCGATCGCCTACCTCTGGAAGCGGATCGGCACGAGTTGCATCCATCTGCCGGAAACGCACGCGGTCGTCAAAATCATGCGGATGCTGCTCGACGAGTTCGCCCCCGGCACGCTACTGCTGACCGAAACGAACGTGCCGCACCGCGAGAACGTCGGCTACTTCGGCGACGGCGACGAGGCGCACCTGGTCTATCAGTTCAGCCTGGCCCCGTTGCTGCTCGACGCCTTTCTGACCCGCGATCCGACACCGCTGAATCGATGGTTAAGGGATCTGGAATCGCCGCGAGCCGGTACGACCTATTTCAACTTCACAGCGAGCCACGACGGCATCGGCGTTCGACCGCTGGAGGGACTGGTCGACGCCTCGCGTCGTGACCGACTCGTCGCTGAGATCGTGCGCCGGGGCGGTCGCGTCAGCATGAAACGCAATCCCGACGGGTCCGACAGCCCGTACGAATTGAACACCACCCTCTTTACGGCGCTCGGCAACCCAGACGCGAGCGGTGAGGAGGCCCCTCGGGTCGCCGTGCGACGCATGATCGCATTTCATGCGGTCATGCTCGGTTTGCAGGGCGTCCCCGGCCTCTACTATCACAGTCTGTTCGGCGTTCCCGACTGGCAGGAAGGCGTCGAACACGCCGGCCGGGCGCGAACGATCAATCGGCGGAAGTTCGACGCCGGCGAACTCGTCTCGCTGGCGGCAGACGAGAGCACGCATCACGCGAAAATTTTCGCCGGGTTGACGCGACTGCTCGCCATACGGGCGGCAACCTCCGCGTTTCATCCCGACGCGAACCAGTCGGTCCCACTGCATTCGACACCGGGGTTGATCGCGTATTTGCGGACGAGTCTCGACGGCGATTGCCGCGTGCTTGTTCTGTGCAACGTCTCCGATCGGCCGATCACACTTCAGCTCTCGGCGATCGCGGACTCCGTCGGCGGTACCGACCTGATCACGGGGCAGCCGCAGGGACACGATCTTACGATTCCGCAGGAAAGCACGCTCTGGCTGGAACTGACGTAACGGCGGGCATTGCGTCGCTTACGTCCCCCTCACTCCACCAGTTCAAACGGCTTGAGATCGACCCCCTGTTTCTCACCGCCCGTGACGGAGACGCGGAAGTCGGAGGCCTCCGGGTCGGAATACTTGCCGCCGAGTTGGTCGGGGCCGCTGTAGCCGTTCTTCAACCGGTCGAACTTTTTCCACTCGAAGGTGACCACGTACTCGCCGGCGGCAACGCCGTCGCCCTCTTCGTACGTCGAGAGTGCGAAGTTGCCCTCGACGTCGGTGACGGCGGTCGGATTGGCGGCGTAGATTTCCGGCATGCCTTGCGGCGTGCCGGTCGAATGAAATCGCACGAGGACGCCGGGGGCGGCAGCGCCGTCGTAGGTCACCGCCCCTCGAACGGGCACCGTCGGCAGCCGTTCAGGCCCCTGTTGAGCGCGGTGGCATGCCGCAGTCGCGAAGAGCAGGACAAGGACGCAGGACGCTCGATGGTTCGGCATGTGACAGCAAGAGCGATCGGAAGGTTCGACGATCAGAGTCCTTCGATGACGAAGCCGTCGCCCGGCGTAATCAGTTTGCAGAAGTTCGGCGTGTCCATGCTCTCGCTGATGAACTGGACCGACCCGTCGCACATTAACAGATGCACGCCGCCGGTGTGAAAGCTGTACACGCCGCGCCCTCGGTCGTTGGTGCAGTTGATGGCGCAAGGGCCTTCGGTGCCTGTGCCGTCGTAGAGCGAGCCGCTGAGCCAGTTCTCGCCGTTGAGCGGATCGCCCCAGCCGCCTCCCGACGCAAAGCCGGACACCTGCTTCCCCTTTTGATACAGGGCCGCCCGGCCGGCGACCTCGGCGACGAGCAACGTGTTCGTGGTGCCGTCGGTGACGTCGGCGATCCGACGGATCTTCCCCCCGCTGACGACCCCGCTGGCAGACTGGCTGCGTCTGACGGTGATGTCGAGCAGCATTCCGGCCCGATCGTTGAACGGGCCGGTGATCGGCTCGACAAAATCGTTTTCAAGAGCACCCCGGAACCCGCTGACGGCGCTGTAATCCGACGCCGAGGCCTTCCAGCTCAACCCCGGAAACGAAGTGCTGTCCGTATAAACGTCGCCGTTCGTCGGCGACGACGGGCAGATAAAGACCGGAAGCTTCGTCGTGACGACCTGCTGATTCTTGCTCGTGGGATTCATGCCGCCGAACGGAAAGGCGAACGCGTGCGAAAAATCGTACAGATTCGTCAGGTTTCCCTGCTCGAGGTGCGGCAGAATCATCGTGCCCCAGGAATGGGCATTGGGAATCGGCGTCACCGTTTCATCGAACATCCAGCCCATCGGAAACATCAGGTTGGTGTCGTGGTAGTTGTGCATCGCCAACCCGATTTGCTTCAGATTGTTCTTGCACTGCGTTCGACGCGCCGCCTCGCGGGCCTGCTGCACGGCGGGCAGCAGAAGGGCGATCAGGACGGCGATAATGGCGATGACGACCAGCAGTTCGATCAACGTGAAACCGCGACGCGATCGGGACATCGACGAGCCTTCGTGCGGGAACGGCCTGAATGAACGGATGTCGTCATTCAAGCAGCCCGAATGATCAAAGGCCAGTTGAAAATTCGGGAACGCCCCGAATTGCCGGAAGTGGCCCCGCGAAGACCGATGCGCCAAGGGCAGACCGTGGCGGCAGGGCGAAGAGATGGGGGAGCGAATTTCGGCAAGCACACCGGTCAGCGTTGAACCGGCATCTCCTCCGCGTCGTCTCCCCTCTCCCTGGGGAG
>JBAQZJ010000558.1:0-4587 GCA_049790855.1 Planctomycetaceae bacterium
CCGCAAGGAAGTTCCGCACGAGGCGGGGCACGAGACGAACTCGCTCGCCTCGGCGTCGGTCGTGACCGACGGCAAGCGGCTGTATGCGTCGTTTGGCTCGCGGGGCATTTATTGCTACGACCTCGACGGCAAGAAGGTCTGGGAGACCGATCTCGGCGAGATGGAAACGCGCGGATCGTTCGGCGAAGGAGCGACCCCCGCGCTGCACGGCGACACGCTCGTCGTGCCGTGGGATCACGAGGGACCGAGCTTCGTCGTCGCCCTCGATGCCAAAACAGGAGACGAGAAATGGCGCGTCGACCGCGACGAACCGACGACGTGGGCCACGCCGCTCGTCGTGCCGCGAGGAGACGGCTTCCAGGTCGTCCTCAACGGCACGAACCGCGTTCGCAGTTACGACATCGAGACGGGCGAGCTGCGGTGGGAATGCGGCGGGCAGGCGATGAACCCGATTCCGACGCCCGTCGCCGATGACGAGCGGGTCTATGCGATGACCGGCTTTCGGGGCTTCGCGCTGTATGCGATTCCGCTCGATGCGACCGGCGATCTGACCGACACCGACCGCATCGCCTGGAAGCGGGACGAAGGCACGCCCTACATCAGCTCGCCCGTGCTGTCGCAGGGTCTGCTCTACATCACGAAAGATCGCAATGCGATTCTGAGCTGCGTCGAAGCCGAGACCGGCAAAGAGGTCTACGCGAACGAACGACTGCCGGGACTCGGCATCCTCTACTCGTCACCGGTCGCCGCGGCGGGCCGGCTCTACTTCTTCGACCGCGACGGCAACAGCGTCGTCGTGAACGAAGGCCGCACGTTCGAGGTTCTCGCCGAAAACAGCCTCGACGAAACGGTCGACGCCTCGCCCGCGATCATCGGCGACACGATGTACGTCCGCGGCGAGAAACACCTCTACGCAATCGCCGAGAAGTGAGAGGCTCTCCGGAAACCCTGATTCGCCGCGTTCGATCGAGCCGGAGGGCCGCTGAGCGTGGTCGGGCGTGTTCATGTCCAGACGCGGCTGGAAGAAATCCCGAAGAGCCTCGGAACCGACGAGCCGTCCCTGCCAATGTCGCGGGTGGCGGGGCCTAAGCCGCAGGGCGTGGCCCCGGTCGTTGGACGTTCCCTTCGCAGAATGGGGCGATGGACGCACAGCGTCCGGGGCCACGGGCATTCGCCCTCAGGCCCCGCCGCCCATTCAATCGCAATAGTCCGTCCAACCCAACCTTGTGGGTGGCATGCTTTCGCCGCAGGCGTAGGCATGCTTCGCGCCGCCATGCCACCCACGATGTCAGACAAGACGCTGTAATAGGTTATGAAAACTAGCGGTGGTCGGACTCGAACCGACGACCTACGGCTTATGAAGCCGGCGCTCTAACCGACTGAGCTACACCGCCAGAAGGATCGGGAATGGGCGTTCATGCCGCGTACTCCCGGCGGGAGGATTATAGCGTCGGGGACCGGTCGGTGAAAGTTGACGGGACGGCAGGAGAGGACACGGCGTCGCCACAGCGGTTCGGTTGAGTGGCGCGTTGACCGGCTCCGGGGGTCAGGTAGAATCGGCAGGTGGTGGCAACGCGAACGTGCGATCGCGAACTTGGCCACGTCAGCGTAGCAGCCGCGCCGGACGACGATCCCGGGCGACTGAGTCGGGGGTCGGACCGGTGCGGTTCTTCCGGCGATATCGGATGGAGATCCGTGTGGCGGAGTGTCCGCTGCCGCCGCCGTTGCTTCCTGCGGAATACCGCTTCCTTCGCTGGCGCGGCGATCTGGTCGACCGGCATGCCGCCGTGAAGTTTGAAAGCTTTCGCGGCGAGCTTGACTCGACGGTCTTTCCGGCGCTTGGCGACTTGCATGCCTGCCGGCGGCTGATGGGCGACATCGCCGCCCAGCCGGCGTTCGTGCCCGAAGCGACCTGGCTCGTCACTCGCCGGAGCCTGCCCGACGATCTGTTCGCCGATTGCGGCACGATTCAGGGGCTGGCGGCGTCGACCGCTCTCGGAGCGATTCAGAACGTCGGCATCACGCCGGAGGCCCGCGGCCTCGGTCTCGGACGGGCGCTGGTTCTCAAGGCGCTGCACGGCTTCCGAGCGGCGGGGTTGCGCCGGGTCTACCTCGAGGTCACTGCCGAGAACACGCCGGCGGTCGAACTGTATCGCGGCGTCGGCTTCCGGGTGATCCGCACGATGTACAAGGCGGGAGCGGGGTCGCCGGTGGGGGCAGTGTAATCGAGATTGCGGTCGCGGATCGAGGATCGTGAATGGAGAATGCCGTCGCGTGAGCAGTTCTCTTCTCGATCCTCCATCTTCGTAGGCCGCTCCACGCTTCGGCCGGCGACCGATCGGCTTCACATCCCTTCCGGCCACGTTCTGGTCTCGACGAGCGACTCGCCGGTTTCGAGCAGGCTCTTGAGGCTCGCCAGAATGTGCGGCCAGCCGCTCGAAACGGCTTCGATGAGCTTGGAGCCGGGCTGATCCATTTCGTGGATGAGCGTCAGCTTGACCGATTCGCCTTGCGGTTCCAGCTCGTACGTCATCCGCGAATAGCCTTCTTCACGCAGCTCGGGCATGAACTCGTTGCGCCACGAGAGGACGAGCCGTCGCGGAGGGTCGATTTCGAGCACCTCGCCGCTGTCGCCGACCCGCCCGTCGGGGATCAGGATGTTCCAGGACGCACCAGGCTTCCACTCGGACTCCTGCCACGTTTCCGCCCAGTATCGGCGGGTGAACTCAGGCTCGATCAACGCCTGCCAGAGTTTTTCGGGCGTTGTGCGAATGTAGGTGACGTAGACGAAACGGGATTCAGCCATCGGATCAGTCTTTCGTGGGCGGCTGTGGGATGGGAACGGCGAGCGACTTGCAGGTTTCGAGCAGCGTTTTGAGACCGGACAGGATCATCGGCCAGCCGCGACGGCCGCCTTCGAGCAGGTGCGCAGGGATCGGTGTCGGATGGGCTTCCGTCATCGTGAGGCGGACGACGTTCTCACCGATCGCGTCGATTTCGTATGTGACGATCGACTCGGGCAGGTCTTTCAGTTCCGGCGGCCCCTCGACGATCCACGAGACGACGAGCTTGCGCGGCGGGTCGCTTTCGCGCACGACGCCGGTCACGTCGACGCTGCCGTCGGGCCGTCGTAACAACCAGGGCGAATTCGGTTTCCAGTCCGACTCGACGGTGCGGCCGAAGAAGTATTGCGTCGTGAACTCGCTGGAGGTCAACGCCTCCCAGACCTTCGCCGGCGTGCTGGCGATGTAGGTGATGTAGAGCGTGCTTTCGGTGGTGAGGTCAGTTGCCGCCATCGGACTCTTCCTCCAGTTTCCGCTTGAGGTCGGCGAGTGCCGCCAGGCGGGGATGCTCGAACTTTCTGATCCAGCGCTCGGCGACGTCGTGGATCGGCACCGGGTTGAGAGAGTGCAGTTTTTCGCGACCCCGGCGGACGGTCGCGACGAGGTTCGCGTCTTCGAGGATCGCGAGATGCTTCGTCACCGCCTGCCGGCTCATATCGAGACCGGCGCACAACTGCCCGAGCGTCTGCCCGTTGCTCACGAACAGGCGGTCGAGCAACTGGCGGCGACTCGCGTCGGCGAGCGCTTTGAAGACGGCGTCGAGTTCATCGGCCACGCCGATTATTATGCAACCATGAGGTTGCTTGTCAAGCAAGAATCTTGCGGAGCGATCGGATCAGAAATCGCGGATCTCGCCGATGATCGCGGACACCACGGAGGAATGTCGCGCAAATCTGCGTCTTGTATGTTGCCTCAACCTTCAAAGAAGTGTGTGCTGGAGACTGCCGTGAGAGAGGCTGCGAAGCGGAGCGGAGCAGCCTCTCTCACGGCGGCCGGCGACAGATTGATCGTGTCTCGGTCTTCCAAGGCCGCCGTGGAGCGTGATCGTCGCCGGTCTTTGGGACGAAGCCCGAACAGCCGCCAGAGCCCGGACTGCCCTCGCAGACGCCGGAGCTCGCATCCGCAAGACGGCCTGGCGGCGGTTCGCCGCGGGCCTCGAGGGCGTCCTCGGCACTCACCGCTCGCCGGGAGCCATCGAGGCCTGATGATCAGCGCCGCGACCGTCAGGAAGCGCCTTTTGACGTGACGGGGCCGAGATGCACTCCCTGACGGTCGCGGCTCCGAAAGAGATCGCGCTTGACACCGATGCCTCGTACCGCTATGTATAGAGACATCGGTGTCCGATGCATTCGAGGTCGAGGTATGGAATCGAAACTGTTTCCCGGCGCGGTCGAGCTGCTGGTGCTCGAAGTGCTCTCCGGCGGCCCGAGCTACGGCTACGAGGTCACTCAGACGGTCCTGTCCCGCTCGGACGGCCGCTTCGAGCTGAAGGAAGGCAGCCTCTACCCCGCCCTGCACAAGCTGGAGCGCGAAAAGCTGCTCACGGCGTCCTGGCAGGAAGCCGAAGGCCGCCGGCGGAAGTACTACCGCCTGACCGCCGCCGGCCGAAAGTCTCTCGCCGCCCGCAAGACGGCCTGGCGACAGTTCGCCGCGGGCCTCGAAGGCGTCCTCGGCGCCCACCGCTCACCGGGCACCATCGAGGCATGACCCTCAGAACCGCGACCGTCAGGGAGCGTTTTTCGGC
>JBAQZJ010000559.1:0-13229 GCA_049790855.1 Planctomycetaceae bacterium
TGTGGGACGCGAATCCGCAGGTGATCGACAACGCCCTCGCGGCAGGATCGAGGCACGGACTGATCGCGACGCTCGTCGACGATTTTATTGCAGGCCCGGATCACTATCTCGCTGCCGCCGCCGACAAGGGCCGCTGGCTGCGAACCGCCCCCGGGCCTCGGATCATTCTCGTCGGCGGTTCCAACGTCGCGTTCTCGATGGATTGCAAGATTCTCGAGGATCGGTACGGACTGGCTCCCGTGAATATGGGTCTCCAGGCACGGTTGGGGCCGCGGTTCATGACACGACAGGTCGTCGACCAGGTGCGCGAAGGCGACGTCGTCATCGTGATGATGGAGCACCTCGCAATGTATCGCGGGCCCGACGGCGCGATGAGCGCCCGCGTCGAATTCGGCAGAGTGTGCCCCGAACTGGTGCAGTATTTCGATCCCGAACAGGAGCCGCCGAGCCTCTTCCGGACGGCGCTCCCTCGCTGGATTTCAGCCAAGGCGTACGCGGACCATCACGCATTGGCGGATCTCGCTGCCAACACGCGATCGAACGTCGAAATCCTCTGGTTCGGGGCGAGTGACGGCGCGCCGGCGGCAGACCTCACGAACATGAACGACGCAGTCGCCGAGGCGCAGAAAGCCGAACAGGCGCGGCGCGACGCAGAGTTTAGTCGTCGCGTTCGACCGTTGCTGACGGCCGCGCAGGAACGGTTCGTCGCCCGCGATCGCGTTTATCTCCGCTCGGGCTTCAACAGATACGGCGACATGACGCGTCACCTCGTCGAGACGCCTTACGATCCGCGTCACATTCGCGACTTCCCGACGGATTTCGGCCCCGGTGCCGACTCGTCGATCCGTCACAGCATCGCTTTGTTGAACGCCTTCGCGAATCGATGCCGCGACGCGGGCGCCGCCATCTATTTCGGACATCCTCCGCTGCGGCGGAGCCGGGAGACGGAAGGCTTTGCCGTGGAGTACGAAACGATCCTCGAAAAACAGCTCGACATCCCGATTCTGTTCCCGATCGAGAATTCGTTCGTCGGCGTCGACGATCTGTACGACACGAATTCTCATCTGAACTGGCACGGCATCACCAAGCGGATGACCGTGCTGTGCAACGGTCTCGATCGCCACCTGACACCGCAGATCGACCTCAGCGTCGCCGAGCAGATCGCGGCCCGCGACCGCGCCGTCCGCCGGACGATCGTCGCGGCGAATCCGGAGGCTGCGGCGCGGCTGCATTGAACGGCAACGGTCTGACCATTTCCGTCGCGCGACCGCCTCTCTTCGTCGGCGAGCGGCCCTCCCTCTCGCCGGTTGGTCGCGGGTATGGTCCACCCAACAGTCCATTTGTCACAGGCGGCTTGTCGTCATTCTCAGGGCGACCTCCCACCGCACCGCGGTCATCGAGGCGACCTGAATCAGATCGATCCGGATCGCCGACGCCTGCTCACCCGGCGGAACGATTGCTGGATCATGCCAGGGAGCACACAGGCCGATTCGACGCTTCCAGTCGGATGATCTGAGTACTCGTCGCCCCGGTCAGAGAGATTCCCCTTCGTGTTTTTCCGTTCCCACCGAAGGGTTCTAACCGTTTTTTGGTTTTTTTCATCACGGGACACAATTCGTACGCAGTTACAGTCAAGTCACTTACGTCAACGGGCTAGTGCATGCACCTATGAACATAGGGTGATTACTGGCTTGAGTCTGGTGCGTTCGGCTGAGACGTTGAGACCAATTACGGCATTTGCGGCGACTGCGCTACTTGCCGTCTTTGTGTATTCCGCCGAAGCCCCTCCATTTGTTGGTGCAGGCGTCGACGGGTAGAGCGTCGAACCCGCTTCTTTCCAACCTGTACGAGCGACACCATGCAGACCGACCGTCGACGCCGCCGTTTTTTCGCCCCAACCGCCGCGCTCGTCGAGGCTCTCGAGCCGCGGATGCTGCTGACGTCCATCTCGATCACTGGCAACGTCAATCCTGCGACGACCGACGTCAACACTAATGACCAGGAAAGTCCGGCGGTCGACGCGAGCTTGAACGGCACGGTGGTCATCGCGTGGGAGCACGAATACAGCAGCACGGACACCGACATTTACTTTCGGCGTTACACGACGACCGGGGTGCCGCTCGACGCTGCCAATCGATCCGTCGCCACTTCAGGCAACCACGAGCTGGACCCGACCGTCGCCGTCACCACGGATGGCTCGCGGTTCGTGATCGGCTGGTGGGAGTCCGCGGCGGACGATGACGCCTTTTTCAGTATCTACAACGCGAACGGGAACTTCGTGCGAAGGGTGCAGGTGTTCGGCAACGAGAGCAACAATCAAAGCCAGATCGATCTGGCCGTGATGGCCGACGGCAGGATCGTCGCCGTCTGGACGGAGCTGGGAGCGACCGACAACGTCTACGCGCGGGTGTTCGACAGAGACGGCAATGCGCTCAGCGGCCTGATCTCCGTGGCGACGACGTTGGCGGACGAAGACGAGGCGGCGGTGGCGACGGACCTGTTCGGCAACTTCGTCGTCGTCTACGAGCATGACAACGACTCCGTCGCCCGCCGCCACTTCCGCGCGAACGGCAGCCCCGTCGGCCCGCGCCAGTTTGTGACGCCGGGCGAGATTACCCTCGGCGACGAGTATGAGAATCCCGACGTCGCCATGGCCCCCACCGGCAACTTCGTCATCGTCTATCAGGTCGATTCGGTCTTTGGAAGCGCCAGCGACCACGTCTATTGGAACCTGTACAATGCCGGCGGCGCGAAGTTTGCCGAGGGCCGGGCGACGTCGTCGCCGGGTCGAAAGATCGAAGCGAGCGTCGACATGGATCTCGCAGGCAACTTCGTCGTTTCTTTTTCGCGACTTGTCGGCACTCATTGGGATGTAGACGCGGAGAACTTCGACAGTCGTGGTCGACGCGGCAACGCGGGCCGCCTCCACATCGGCACTGCGGGAAATCAACAGACGTCCGCCGTCGCGCTGGCGAACAACATTCTTGTCGGAGCGTGGCGAGACGATTCCGGAAGCACATACGACGTCGAGTTCCTCATCTTCGAGAACGTGCGGTCGAAGATCGGCGTCGGGCGACCCAATGGTCGGGGCGGGCTGACGTTCTTCCTCGACTCGAATGCGAACCTCCACTTCGACGCTTTCGACGCCGCCTTCAACTTCGGGCTGGTCGGCGACGTCATCGTCACCGGAGATTTCGGGGGGAATGCCTCGGACGAACTGGGCGTGGCACGGCCCAACCGGGGCGGCGGACTGCGGTTCTTCCTCGACTCCAACGGCAACCGCGGCTTCGACGGCGGCGACGCCGTCTTCGACTTTGGTCTGGCCGGAGACATCGTCGTCGTCGGCAACTGGAACGGCGTCGGATCGGACAAGCTCGGCGTCGGGCGAACCAACCGGGGCGGCGGACTGCGGTTCTTTCTCGATTCCAACGGCAACCGCGGCTTCGACGGCGGCGACGCCGTCTTCGACTTCGGCCTGGCCGGAGACATCATCGTCGTCGGCGATTGGGACGGCAACGGCGTCGACGACCTCGGCGTGGCGCGCCGGAACGGGGGCGGTGGATTGCGGTTCTTTCTCGATTCCAACGGCAATCGCCGCTTTGACCCCGGCGACACGATCTTCGACTACGGCCTCGCGGGCGACAAGATCATCGTGGGCGATTGGGACGGCAACGGCGTCGACGACCTCGGCGTCGTGCGGCCCAACGCCGGCGGCGGCCTGACTGTTTTTCCGGACATCAACGGGAACCGAGTGTTCGACGCCACCGACGCGGCGTTCATCTATAACTTCGGCGCCGCCGGCGACGTCGTGATCATCGGCGCCTGGCCACAGACCGCCCTGCGGAACGCCGTCAGCGTGGCCGGCGGAGCGGTCGCGGATTCGACGGCCCCCTCGCTGACCGATTCCCAGTTGGAACGGGTGGCAAGCCGGACGATCGAGGAACTCGAAGAAGCCGGCCTGGATGCGATCTCAGTGCAGCGGCTGCGGAATGTGACGTGGCAGGTGGGCGACCTTTCCGGCGCACAGTTGGGTGAAGTCGCAGACTGGACGGTCACCATCGATGCCAACGCCGCCGGTTACGGCTGGTTCGTCGATCCTGAATCGGACGACACGTCGGCGCTTGGCCGCGACACCAACGCGGCAGTCGGATCGCAGGTCGACTTGCTGGCGGTCGTCCTGCATGAGATGGGCCACGTGCTCGGCCACGAGCACGTTCAGGAAGGTCTCATCATGCGCGACGTCCTGAACCCCGGAGTACGACACGACGTGGAGGATCTTTTCGCCGATCTCGACTGGCTCGCGGTGGCCGACGAAGGATTAGTCGGAGCGCAAGTCTGAGAGGCTCTCCGAAAGCCCGGCGTTCCTGCGGGTTTGGTCGAGCCGGGCCGAGGACTCCGTTGGGCCTCCTTGACGATTACTTAATCACCTCGTCGGTCTGCCTGGCCCCCGGCTCGATCAAACGCGGTGAATTCAGACTTTCCGGAGAGCCGCTCAAGTGCATCGACGAGCTTTTCTCGTCGGTCGCCAACACTTCAACGGCGACTCCGTTTCACCGACGCGGTGGAGCCGCTGTCGATGTGCGCAAGAATTGCGACCCCTGCGCAATTGGGTCCGGTGCGATCACTTCGGGCCGCGGAGGATCGGCTGGAGTTGCTGGGCGAAATCGTCGGCGTCCTGGAACTCCTTGTAGACGCTGGCGAAACGAAGGTACGCCACGTCGTCGAGGTTCTTCAGAGCCGCGCTCACCCGCTCGCCGATCTCGTTCGTCGGCACTTCCCGCTCGAAGTTGTCGAGAACGTCCGCTTCGATGTCGGCGACCAGGCGTTCGATCACGTCGGATTCGACAGGCCGCTTGTGACAGGCCTTGGCGATGCCCGAACGAATCTTTTCGCGATCGAACGGTGCGCGCCCGCCGTCTTTCTTGACGACCTTCAGCGGAGCCTGTTCGGCCTTTTCATAGGTGGTGAAGCGTCGACGACACTTGAGGCATTCGCGGCGGCGCCGAACCGTATTGTCAGCGCTGGCCCGTGAGTCGATGACGCGGGTTTCGTCGTGATGGCAGATTGGGCAAAGCATGACCGCAGGGACTCCCTACCGGTGCGGATGTCGGGTCAAGTCGGTTGGCACCTCCTCTGAGCAATGCTTGCGCACTGTCGACGACTCGCTCGCACGTTGTGTGAAAACCCCGTGCATAACTTACTCGCTAGCGCAAGCCCTGCCTAGTTCCGGCTGTAGGAAACGCGAGATGTTGCGGACGTTCCGGATCGGCTGAAGCGGAGTTTCCCCCAAGAGCGGCTGGACGATTTCCACGCCAACAGAGATGCCGCCGGACGGCTGTGACCAGCCGGACCCTGCTTGAGATTCGGCAGCGCATGGGTCGGTTGCGTCTCTTGCGGGCCTGATTTATGATACTCCGCTTGCGCCGCCAGCAACGGTGCTTCCAGGTAAATCGGCCGCCCCCGGTGTGGGCGGAGGATAGCGCAGGCAGAAGAAAGGTGCGGCTGTGTCGATCGACAGCACTCTGAAGCGGAAGGGGCGGCTCGTCCGTGCTCGAAACGTGCTGACCCGCGAGGAGCGGATCGCGCACCTCAAAGAGCAGGAACGGTTCGACGAAGGCACCAGCCCGCTGGGCCTGCCGAAGGTCCGCATCGTCAAGACCGTCGTCGGCAAGAAGAAGAAAGAGAAGAAGGAAAAAGACGAGGACAAGAAGGACGACAAGAAAAAGAAGAAGTGATCTGCCGACGGCCGATCGCTCCGTCAGACGTCACGCAGCCCGGCTCCCGCCGGGCTGCAGTGGTTTCGGAAGCGGCCTTTGCGAGAATGCGGGGTCTCGACGACGACGCGGCTGGTGCTATTTCGTCCGGCGAGCGTTGACGATCGCTTCAACCTCGGCAAGCTGCTCGGGCGTGTTGATGCCCATCGCCTCTTCGATCGTGAACAGCGGGGCGGCGGCGACCGTCCGACCGTCGGCTTTCAGAATGGCCGGGCAGTCCGTCAGGTAGTATTCGGCTTGGTCGTTCTCGGGGCGAAGTCGATCGAGCGACGACAGGAGTGCCGGGCCGCCGAACGCGTAGCAGCCAGTGTTGATCTCGGTGATCGCTTTCTGCTCGGCCGTGGCGTCGCGCTCTTCGACGATCCGTTCGAAGTGGCCGTCGGCGCTGCGAACGACGCGTCCCAGTCCGGCGTTCTTCTCGGTGATCGCGGTGCCGATCACACAAGCGGCAGTGCGCGCTCGTTGTTCGTCGAGTATTGCTTCCAACGACTCCGGCCGTAAGAGCGGCGTGTCCCCCGCGAGTACGAGGACCGGTCCGCGGTGATCGGCGAGCTGCGGTCGGCAGGTCATCACCGCATGGCCGGTGCCGAGCTGCTGTTCCTGCACAGCGAACTCGACGTCCCGGTGGTCGCGGAGCAACTCGCGAACGTGGTCGCCGCCGAATCCGACGACGACGATCAGCCGATCGGCCCCGGCAGATCGGGCCGTGTCGAGAACGTACTCGATCATCGGGCGGCCGCACACCCGATGGGCGACCTTGGGCAGGTTCGATATCATTCGCGTACCTTTGCCGGCCGCGAGAATCACCGCCGCTGTCGTCATGTTATTCTCCGGAAAGTTCCGTCAAGCATCGAAGCCGACGGGTGACTGCCCGCCGGCTTGATGAAGGAACAACACTGTAATGGCAGGTCGGTCCGTTCAGTACCGCAATCCGCCGCGGAAGATGAACGCCGTCCCGACATCGAAGCCGGGAGCGGCACCGTCGGCGTAGCTGACGCTGCGGTCGAACACCCAGCCGGCTTCGAGAAACGTGTCGCCCCAGCCCTGTTCCTTGCGTGCCCCGAACAGAAATCGCCAGTCCTCCATCTCGAGCTGGTTCTGTCGACCTTCCGGAACTTCGACCTCGTAAGCCTCGACGTTGTACTCGGCGCGGGCATAGACCCAGGTCGGCTTGCCCCACATGTGACCGGCGAAGTAGCTGATTCGCGGGTCGGGAAACACGAGCCGCAGTTCCCAGCGATCGTTGGGCAGCCAGATCACGCCGGCGTAAGGCAGCATGCGGTCGTCGACGCGATCCCAGTACATGGCCCCCAAGGCGACCGTCAGCGTCGGGCTGGCTTTGAAGAAGCCGACGACGCGGCCGTCGAAGTTGACCGAATCCATCGTCAGACTCTTCTCGAGATCGGTGTTGATCGACGGATTGAATCCCGCCTCCCACGACCAACGCCCGCCGGGGTTCGTCCAGGCATACTCGAAGTCGCCGCCGAAGCGATACAAATCGTTCGGAAAACCGGGCAGGCCGCCCGGCGACTCCGGACCGTCGAACAACTTCACGCCGAACTGCGGCATAAACGTGAAGACATCGCCGGTGCCTGCCGGTCGCGACCACGGCATTTCGGCATCGAACTCGAACACGCTCAGTTCGCCGTAGCCGCCGCTGGCATCGGCTGGCGCGATGTAACCGAAATCGAGCAACGGTTTCGGGCCGAACCGATAAGGCTTTGCGCCGTTGACCCCATATTGCAGAGCACCACCGCCGGGCACGGCCGCGCCGGGAACCGACATCGGCGGCGTGACGAACGGGTCATACGGAGACGGACCGACCGGCGAGCCGTATCCGCCGGGAGGGACGACCGGGGCGCCGAATTCCGGCGGAGTGCCGGGCATCGTCATGCCGGGCGCCGGATAACTGGGCGTATAGGGATATTGCGGCGGAACCCCGCCGCCGACACCGCCGGGCGGAGGTAGTTCGTCGTAGTACGGCGAATCGAGCGACTGAGCGCGGACGACGACCTCGTTCCAGTCCGACGCCGGCGCCAGAAACGGATCGGCTTCGCGCGGAATCTTTGCGACGGTGTGCCGGCCTTGCGAGCTGGTGAAGTCACTCGTCCGATCGACCGATGCGGCTGCCTCCGGCGATGCCGCGAGCAGTGTAAGCAGAACCAGCGTAACTTCCACGATCCAACCCTGACTGATGCGACGGCGGTCGGCCTGCAGGCACAGCGGCGGCGGATTCTGAAATGTTTTCAAAAATCGGTCAACCGCGATCCTTTGGCTCAAGCCCGAGCGTGTTGCGGTCGACACGGCGATGCCCGAAACGGCGATCGGGCGAAACACGCAACGCCGCAACCTTCCTGCATGTTATTGGTTACGACACGACCACGTCCCTGGCTCGCCGTCCCCGCCAGCGTGTCGTCGTCACCGGCTCGCGTCGCGGAAGAATGTTGCACCTCGAGTTCGTGCCTATACGATGGTGCGTTGTCGGGGTTGATCCGCCCGGACATTGCACCGCAGGTCTCGCGAATCTCATTTCCAAGCCAGTGCGCCATGCCCGAGCAAATCGCAGTCTTCGGCGGCGGAGCCTTCGGAACGGCATGCGCCGTCCTGCTCTCCAGTCAGGCCGGGCACCAGGTTCACTTATGGGTTCGGCGTTCCGACGAAGCCGCCGAGATCGCGGCACTTCGCGAGAACCGGCGGCTGCTGCCGGGCGTCATGCTGCCCGACCTCGTCACCGTCACCGCCGACCCGGCGTGGGCGGCCCGCGACGCGACACTCGCCGTGCTGGCGATTCCGTCGAAGTTCCTTCGCGAGGCCTTGCCGCAACTCTGCGGGCTGCTGGCCCCAAGCGTGCCGGTCGTCAGCGGCGTGAAAGGCATCGAGCCGGAAGGTTTCAAACGTCCCAGCGAAGTGATCGCCGAATATCTCGGCAATCACCCCGTCGTCGCGCTCGGCGGCCCCTGCCATGCCGAAGAGTTCGTCCGTCGTCTGCCGACGAGCGTCGTCGCGGCCGGCCCCGAGCAAGTCGCGCGTCGCGTGCAGGACGCCTTTTCGACCGATCGCTTCAGGGTTTACACGAACCGCGACGTCATCGGCGTCGAGCTTGCCGGGGCACTCAAGAACGTCGTCGGCATCGCCGCGGGCATCTGCGACGGCCTCGGGTACGGCGACAACGCCAAAAGCGCCTTGCTGACCCGCGCGATCGTCGAAATGACCCGCTTCGGCGAAGCCTGCGGAGCCGAGGCGGCGACCTTCGCCGGCCTCGCGGGCATCGGCGACCTGATCACGACCTGCGTCAGCCCCTACGGCCGCAATCGCCGCGTAGGAGAGCGCCTCGGCCGCGGCGAGACGCTCGAAGAGATTCTCGCCGACATGCCCGCCGTCGCCGAAGGCGTGACGACCGCCCGCAGCGTCGACGCCCTCGCCCTCAAGCAGGGCATCGACATGCCGATCACCCGCGAAGTCACCGCGGTGCTGTTCGAGGGCAAACGTCCGGAAGAGGCGACCGACGCCCTGATGCTGCGACCGCCGAAGGCGGAAGGAACCTCGGCCAGCGACGGCTAACGGAACGATGCGGACGCTGCTACGGCGAGATCGTTAATGGAAATTGATGATTTGCCCGTCCCGACGATTTCCGAGCCGCCGATGCATCTCGGCGTCGATCGAATAACTGATGGAGCGAACCGAGCCGTCGCACAAGGCCATCTGGCAGGCGCCGGCGTGGGCGCTGCCGAACGATCGCGGACTGAAAAACCAGTTGTCTCGTTGGGGTGTGTCGACGACCCAGCGCGTCAAATCCCAGTCGATCCCGCTGTAAAGGCTCTGATCGTAAGCCGTGTCCTCGTTCGTGTCGTACCCTTGCACGCCCACGTACTTTTCGCCGAGAAGGTACGTGTTCGACAAGCCGTCTGTGATCTGCGCATAGCGAACCTCGCTGCGTTGAAAGCAGACGCCCGTCACCTGCGACGTGTCCCGCCATCCCGTGTAGGTGTCGACGTCGTCGTAGCCGACGGGGCCGCCGCGGGTGTCGGTCACGAAGTCGCCTTCGCAGCAGGCGTAATCCGTCTTGGCGACCAACGGCAGCCAGGCGGCGTTGTAAGGCGTGTTGAGCGATGCGTCTCCCGCCAGGCCGAGACGCGGGGCCGGACGGGTGGGGCAGCGAAAGACCGCCAGCGGCGTCTCGGTCATGTAGCCGAGGCTCAGCTGCTTTTGCGGCTCCGGCTCGCCGCGCCCCTGTTCGCGAAGATTCTCTTGTTCGATGAACGCGAGCAGATTGTAGGCCCAGCCGCCGGGCTGTCGCTTGCCGGCGCCGCGGTCGGGATCGCCGACCCAGCGATAACCCCAGCCGTTCGTCGGCAGGTGGCCGTGAACCAGCTCATGGTTGGTTGCGGCGAGCGCCAGTTGCCGCAGGTTGTTGCGGCATTGCGTCCGCCGGGCCGCCTCGCGGGCGTTTTGCACGGCGGGCAACAGCAGCCCGATCAGCAGGGAGATCACGCCGATCACGACAAGCAATTCGACGAGCGTGAAACCTTTGCGAACGGGCATGACGAACTCTCCCCGCGGTCAGCCGCCGAACCGTCTCTCGTACGCATACTTCGCGAACAGGGTCGCCGCGACGACGAGAATGAAGATACCAAACAGCATAAACATCCCTTCCCAGTCGAAGGGCGGTTCCTTGTAGGCGTCCCGTTCCTCGATCGCCGCGTGCGCCAACCGCACTGCCTCTGCCGAAATGCCCACCGCTTTTTCGCCGTCCCAATCCAGTCCGCGCGGCAGCCCTTCGGATCGGTCCACAATCAGCCGGCCGACTTCCAGATTCAGCCCCTTCAACGTGAATTCGTCGGGGTCGATCGGTCTGTTGAATTCGGCTTCCTTGACGGTGACGGTGTCCCGATAAAACAGCTTGCCGTCGTCGACCATGGTCGTCACTGTTTCCGTGGGATACCAGATCCCTCCATCGGGGTACTGCTTCAGCTTCGACCGGACTTCCACGGCGTGCTCGACACCCTCGATGGTAAAATTTTCGACGGCGCGAATCAGTCCGTGACCCTGATCGGGAGCAATCCAGACGGAGGCTTTCCAGACGGCCTCGAAGCCGGCACGGGAATAGTCGATCCGTCGGGCCGGTACGCCGTCCACTTCGTCCTGCGTGACCGCCGTGGGAAGGCGATTTGTCCGATTCAACAGCCGCCCCAGGCCGTCTTCGGCGAGACTCGACGGCGGGTTCACGCTCATTCCCAGCGTCTGCGGCAGGAAGAGATTGTGATGCTCCTGAACGCTCTCCTGCACATATTCGCTCTGTGGAGCGACCAGAACGCTCATGTCGCGCTGGGGATCCCAGATAAACTTTTCTCCTTGCAGGATTCGCCAGTTCAACGGTCCCCACTTGCCCTTGGGCCGCTTCCCGTGCTGCCCGTGCTTGAGAGAATGACCGTCGAAGATGATCACGTACTCGAAAGTCGTGTCGATCGCGAATCGACCGTTCTCGTCCTGCTCCTCCGAGACATGAATTAACGTCACCTTGCCCGAGTCGAACCTGTCGCGGCGATAATCGAGCGCCTGTTGCTCCAGGCGGCGGGCCGTATCCTGCACGTCCGCGGCGAAGGCATCGCTCGCGGAGAACAGCGGCGCGATCAGAGCCAGGGCGAGCGTGAAGCCGCTGCGGGTTCGCATGGCGCCCTCCGATCGTTCAACTTCCACGCCGACTTTCCACCGCGCGCCAGCCGAACAACACCGCCGCCCCGACCAGCAACACGACGCCGCCGAACGTGAAAACGCCTCTCCAGTCCGTCGGCGGCGTCTGCCGGGTCCGCGACCGCTCGGCGGCCGCCTCCTGCAGGCGGACCGTCTCGGCCGAAATCCCGACCGCCTTCTCGCCGTCCCACTTTAGCCCTCGCGCCGGGCCTTCGGACCGGTCGATGATCCGTCGACCGACAGCGAGGTCAAGCCCTTTGAGTGTGAACTCGTCCGGGTCGATCGGCATGTTGAACTCGGCCTCCTTCACCCGGACCGTCTCACGTGAATACACCTCACCATCGTCGATCTGACTGGTCACCGTCTCGACCGGATACCAGACATCGCCCTCCGGGTAGCGCTTCAGCTTCGACCGCACCTCCAGCGCGTGTTTCGTTGGTCCGAGGACGAAACGTTCCACAGCACGGATCATCCCGTCGCCTTGGCTTGGAGCGATCCAGACCGAGGCGCTCCAGTCCGAGACCTCGCCGAGAGGCGCGGTCAACTCGTAATCGATCCGCCAAGCCGGGATGTCGTCGACCTCGTCCTGCGTTACAGCCGTCGCTTGGCGGTCGGTCCGATTGAGTTGCCGCCCCAAGCCATCCCGTGCGAGATCGGATAAGCCGTTGACGCTCATCCCGAGGGCGCGTGGATGGAAGATGCCGAAATGCTCGCGGGAATTCTCGTAGTCGTCCTGTCCGCTGACGAGTACGGCCATGTCCCGCCGCGGATCCCAGATGTACTTCTCTTGGTCGATGAGTATTATCCAATTGGTGCTGCTCCACCTCGTCCCTGAGGGGTGTCGACCGCGCTGCCCTTGGCGGATTTTGTCCCCGTCGAAGACGATGCGATTCTCGTATTGAGATTTGGGGGCCAGGTTCCCTTGCTCATTCCGCGACTCAAAGGCGGAATGGAGAAGAACCCGGCCGCTGCGGAACATGTGCCGGCGATAGTCGAGCGCCAATTGTTCCAGCCGCTCGGCCTGCGAAAGCCGCTCGGCGGCTGATGATTCCTCATCGGCCGCTGCCCGTGATCGGTATTCAAAGGTCAGCAGAGCGAGTGCCGTCGCCAGCAATATCGCCCGGCAGATCATCAAATTGCGCATGGTTCACCCCCACGACGACTGAACGGGTTCTTCGGTTCAAAGATTCGGTCTTCTCGAGTGGGGAACCGCGAGGGTGGATACACCGCCCTCGCTGATCGTCCTGCGTCATGCCCACGCTCAACCGTGTTCAACCTTCATGATGTCCCGTCGGGGGACCGTCATGCGGTTCCACACAAGCTTCGTAGATCCCTGGGTAAACAGTGCTGACGACCTCTTCCTGAGTCACTGGGTTGATGTAAGGGCTTTGAGGGTCGTAGATGCAAATGAACATCTGCCCCATCCATCTCCGACTGCAATGATACGTCCTCGTACAGACGTGTTCGCAGCCGGGACACTTATAGTCCACACATCGCTGGCTCGACGTACCCCCGCCGATGCAGCGGCCAATCTCGGATTGCCGGATGACAGCGGTGCCACAACTCGTGGTGATTGGGTTGTAGGACGGGCACGGCGAGTACTCGCCGCATTTGTCGTCCGGTTGGACGGCCTTGACCTTAACAGCCTGTTGAAAAACGGCATCCCCGGCGCTATGTTCCGGCGGTTGGTCGTGGGGATGGTCTGAGGAGAAGCTATGGGCTTGGGACGCAGGAAGCGGGAGCGGCAGGTCGAGTTCTGGGTGG
>JBAQZJ010000560.1:0-1652 GCA_049790855.1 Planctomycetaceae bacterium
GCCTCGGCCGACGCGCGAATCAGCGTCGGCCGAGGCCGACGGCTAACACGAATGGCGCGGCTTTGCGTTCTGGGCAGATTTGCATGAAACTGGCCCGCCCCAAAACTCATGCAGCGGCCGCACACGAATGATCGACTGGCTTGCCACACGCAACGGACGGCTGGTCGCGTTCTTTCTGCTCTATGCGACCGAAGGGCTGCCGCTGGGCTTTACGGCGACGTTCGTCGCGACGCTCATGCGGCGGGAAGGCGTCTCGCCGGCGGCGATCGGCACGTTCGTCGCCACGCTCTACCTGCCCTGGTCGTTCAAGTTCTTCGCCGGGCCGTTCGTCGATCTGTTCCGCAGCCGGCGACTCGGGCCGCGGCGGGCCTGGATCGTCAGCACCCAACTGGCGATGACGCTCTCGCTGATGACGCTCGCCTGGTTCAACGCCGTTCGCGGCATCGACGTGACGCACGTCGCGCTGTTCACGACCGTCGTCGTCATCAGCAACGTCTTCGGCGCGATTCAGGACGTCGCGATCGACGCCCTCGCGGTCGATACGCTGCACGAGTCGGAACGCGGCCTCGCCAACGGTCTGATGTTCGCCGGAGCGGCGATCGGACAGGCGCTCGGCGGCAGCGGAGCGCTGTTCCTGTACGACGCCGTCGGCTTTGTGGGCGCGACGCTGTCGGTCGGCGGCTGGCTGCTGGGCGTCACGCTGTTCGTGTCGCTGTGGCTGAAGGAACGGCCCGTCGAACGGACCGCGAGCACACTCGTCGAACTCGCTGCAAACGACGATCGCTCGCCGTTCGCCGCTTTATTGCAGCGGGCGCTGTCGCAGGTGCTCGACTACGCCGTCACGGCGGCTCGCGCCTTCTTCGGTTCGGCCCGCGGGCTTCTCGGGCTGGTTCTCGCCCTGCTGCCGGCGGGAGGTATGGCGCTCGGGCTGACGTTGCAGACGAATCTCGCCGTCGAACTGGGATTGAGCGACAATGCGATCGCCACACTCAACATCGCCTCGACCGTCGCGTTCGCGCTGTTTTGCGCGGCGGGCGGACTGATTTCGGATCACTTCGGCCGGGTGCGGTCGCTGGCGATCTTCATCGCCCTGACGGCGCTTCCGACGCTGGCGTTTGCGGGCCTGATGTGGAAGGCCGACTGGATCATGCCGGTCGACCCGACGCTGCCGAATCGACCGTCGCCGCCGGATTGGCTCGTTCAGGCGTTCTGGGCCGCGACGATCGTCTTCAACATGGCGAACGGATTGATGTACGGCACCCGCTCGGCGTTCTTCATGGACTTCTGCGAACCGCGGGCCGCCGCCACGCAGTTCACCGCCTACATGGCGGCCATGAACCTCGTGATCGCCTATTCGGCGTTCTGGCAGGGCCGCGCGATCGAAGCCTTCGGCTATCCCGCCACGCTGACGATCGACGCCGGCTTCGGACTCGCCTGCCTCGCCGTGCTGGCGCTGGTCCCGTTGACGCGAAATCCGCAGGAGCGCAGACCGCAAACTCCCGATGAGATCACCTGCCCCGCCTGCGGCACCGCAGCGCCCGCGGATGCCACGGCCTGCCCGATGTGCGGCGAACCGCTGAGCACCGCACGCTGATTGTGGTGCATGCACCACGAGCGCAGTCATGCAAGACAAGAAGCCCGGCTTCTTGAAG
>JBAQZJ010000561.1:0-6861 GCA_049790855.1 Planctomycetaceae bacterium
ATGCGTGGCTGCAAAGCTACGGCCGCATCATCATCCGGAAAGACCGCCACGGCTCACTCTTCCTGGGCTGGCTCCAACTGGCTTGCTTGTTCACTATCCTTAAGCGGTTTTGACGGAGGCTCATGTCTTCAACGCGACCACCCTGAGCGACAAATGGCCAGATGCCAAGGGAAGGCCGTCGCCCAAAGTCATTGATCGGGAACGGCAAAGGCTCGCATCTGCGAGATTCGTCGAAGCGGGGACAGGCTGGCACGACCGTTGCATCCTCATGCTTCCCAACGATTCCCCGTCGTCTCTTTTTGAGTAACCTCCCATGTTAAAATTGACGATTCGCCGATTCGCCGTACTCGGTCTTGCGGCGCTGTTGTCGGCCTCGACCGGCATTGCAGTCGCCCAGTTGACGGATACCCCTGCCGTACCGCGACTCGATACGCCGCGATCGAACGAGGCCGAACCCGAGGCCGATTCGCGGGTAGGCGGCGCGTTGGCGCAGGATGCCGATCCCGTCGAAGGTGCCGATATCGTCGACGATTCAGATCTCCGGGCGGCTGCAGAAGAAGACCTGGATCCTGACGACGGCGATTTGACGCTCGATCCCGATGATCGCATCATCCGCGACACCGATGAACGCGATGCGGATGGCCGCGACGGCGTCATCGACGTCGAAGGCGACGATCTGGAACTCGGCGAAGCCGAGACGACCGCGTTCATCGGCCCGGTGACCGCCGTCAGCGACGGAACGATTACGGTCAAGCTGGGCCCGCCGAGAATCAAAGTCGCCAAAGAACAAACGTTCAAAGTGACGGCTCGCACGCCTGTCGTCGTCGACGGTCGCCGATCGACGCTCGCGAAAATCAAGAAAGGGAGCACCATTCGCGTCATTGCACTCGCCGGTGATCCCGAGGTGGCGGCTCGCATTTACGTGGGCACGCCGCCCGCGGAACGACCATCGGCGCGTGAGGCGCGTCGAGGAGAAGCGCCGGAACGGACTCAACCGGCGGTCGATGTCGGGGAAGCGACCGATTCGGAGGATCGAGACCCGCATTTCGACGTCTATCCAGGCAAGGACTCGGCCGAAACGCCGCCCCGGAAATCGGACGCCCGCGTCGCTCGTCGCGCAATGGGCGGCGAAGAAGCTGTGTTGAGCTTGGGGATCGAGGTTTACGGCCACGGGCCGAGTGGCGCGCTTGTGACGGAAATGCTCGCGACGGCTCCGGCAGCCGAAGCGGGCATGCAGATCGGCGATTTGCTGGTCGCGGTCAACCACAAGGCGATTCCCGACCCCGAAATGATCGAGCAGTTGATGTTCACTCGTGACGGGACCGCACCGGTCGAATTGACCGTCATGCGGAATGGTCAACAACTCGAGTTGGCTGTCAGTCCTTGGGAAGTGCTCGATAACGGGTTGGTCACTGAGGCGGCGATTCAGCAAGGTCTCGCGGCTCACGGCGTCGTCGGGGTCGGGGGTGGCGCCGGTGTGGTCCTTCCTTTGGGTGCGACCGGGTTCACCGATTTCGCCAACGGGGGCGTGACCATTACCGGAGCACAAGACGGTCTTTTGGGCGGTCTGCTTCCGAACGACGTCATTCTCGGCGTGAACGGACAACCGATTCGAAATCGCGCCGCACTCCTTGAGACTCTAAACCGACTGCCGCGCGATGGTGAGACATTCGGCCTGGAAGTGATTCGCGACGGTCAGCGCACGACGCTCGACGTTCCGTTCAGCGCGCTGGGCAACAGCGTCCAGGGCGGCACGCAGGGCCAGCCGGGAGCGCAGGGCCAGCCGGGGGCGCGGAACCAGGGTGCTGGTGTCGTTCCTCAGCGGGAAGGACGGTCCGCTGCGGCCCAGCCGGGCGCGACGTCCTCCGGCCGGTCGGCCGCTCGCGAGGGCAGCATCACGTCGGGCCGGTCACAGGCCGCCCCGGGCAACAACCTGCCGCAAACGGGGCCGGGCGCCAACAACAACACCCAGACGCCGACAACTCCGGCGACGGGGCAAGGCGGCACGGGCACCGGCGGAACCGGCACTCCGCAGTGACGACCGCCTGACGAACGCTGGATTTTGAGCAACACAGCCCGGCCTGCTAATGCAGGCCGGGTTGTGTGCGTTTCCATACCGACAAACGACGTTCCCACGTTTCATCAGAGCCGCGACCGTCAGAGAGCGATTTTCGGCACCCCCACGCCGATGAACGCTCCCTGACGGTCGCGGCTCTGAGAGGCCCGTGCGAATCGCGGGGCTTGCGAACGGAGTCGGGAACGCCGGCAGATCGCCCGGCTCAGCAGGAGCTTCGCACTCCCGTTTTGAAAACAGCCTCTCAGAACGGAATCCGCAGGCCGTCGTAGGCCAGCCGGACATGCGGCGGCAGTCGCCGATTCGTCTCGTCGTAGTCGAGTTCCGTCGAGAGGTGCGTCAGAAACGCCTGGCGCGGCCGCAGTTTCTCGATCGCGTCCAGTGCTTGCGGAATGTTGAAGTGCGTGGGATGCGGCGTGTCGCGAAGCGCGCCGATGACGAGCACGTCCAGCCCTTCCAGCCGCGGCCAGCTTTCCTCGGGAATCTCGCTGGCATCGGTGCAGAAGGCGACGTCCCCGATGCGGAAGCCCAGAATCGGCAGCCGTCCGTGAATCAGGCGAATCGGGATGATTTTCAGCCCCAGCAGGTCGAACGCGTCCAGCCCGACTCGCGTGAAGCGGAAGTTGGGCACCGAGTGATATTCGTCCTCGGCGCGCGGCCGGAAGGCGTAATCGAAGCTCTGTCGAATCTGCCGCTCGACCGGTTCCTCGCAATAGAGAGAGATCGGCCGCCGCAGCCGAAACCCGCAGATCCGTAGGTCGTCGAGACCGAAGATGTGATCGGCGTGCGAATGCGTGAACAAGGCTGCGTGAACCACCGGAATCCGCTCGCGAACGAGTTGGATCCGCAGTTCGGGCGACGTATCGATCACGAAATTGCCCTGCGGCGCAGGAACGAACACGCCCGTGCGGGTTCGGTTGTTTCGCGGGTCGTCCGACAGGCAGACCGGGCTGTCGCATCCGATCGCCGGAACACCGACGCTGCCTCCGCACCCGAGGATGATCAGTTCACGCTCGAATGCCATCAATGCCTCTCGATCGAAGTCGGTCGGAACGAAGCGTCGCCGGGTCGGACGACACCCGATGCCCAAAAACGTCGCAACCGGACTGAGCCTCGATGCGGCTCCTGAAATAAAAATGACCGCAAGTTATTCCTGACGCAGAGGATGAGGCGTTCGGTTGTGAATGTGTCCTGAGTGGCACTGCGGTTGCTCTTTCGTCTCGCAACGAGTCTTCCCGCGCCGGATTTGCGCCCAAGGGCGAAGCGGCCGGGAGCAGAGCCGGTCCGTCTCTGTGTAGGAGCGGAACCGGGCGAGCGCCTCTGCTTCCGGTCGTTTCCCCTTGGGCGTTTTTCATGGATGCGCCAGGGACTCGTGAATGTTCGCCGGCGGTGGCTATGATAGCGGCTGGTTCCCGCCTTGGCCTCTGCGGCCCTTCCGTGACTCGACTTCCGAATCGCAACGCCTCCGACGCTCCACTTCGGTTTCTCAGTTTCGAGAGCCGCCGTGCCGAGGAAATGCGCTCGCTGATCGCTCGCCACGGTGCGGAGCCGACGGTCGCTCCCTCGATGCGCGAGGTTCCGCTTTCGGAAAACGACGCCGTCTACCGCTTCGCCGGGGAACTGCTCGCCGGCAGGATCGACGCGGTGGTCTTTCTGACGGGCGTCGGGGCCGACGCAACGCTCGATATCCTGCACGCCCATGACGAGGCACCCGCAGTGCTGGCGGCCCTCAATGGCGTGCGGGTCATCGTCCGCGGTCCGAAACCGACGGCGGCACTGAAGAAGCGCGGCGTTCGGATCGACGTCAAAGCGCCCGAACCGAATACGTGGCGCGAACTCCTATTGGCGATGCGCGAGGCGTTCGACCTTGCAGGCACGACAATCGCCGTCCAGGAATACGGTAAGGCGAACGATTCGTTCTACGACGAGTTGAGATCGCTGGGCGCGACGGTTCTGCCTGTGCCCGTCTACCGCTGGACGCTGCCGGAAGACACTGCTCCCCTCGAGCAGGCGATCTATAACACCGCCTATGGGGTGTACTTCGACGTTTTCGCCTTCACGAGTGCGCAGCAGGTCGAGCATGTCCTGACGTTCGCCGAACGGCTCGGTATGACGGAGTATTTCACGGAAGCCCTGCGGAACGGGGTGATTGTTTCCATCGGACCGACGTGTACCGAGACCCTCCGCGAGTACAATCTGCCGCCCGATCTCGAAGCGTCGCCGCCGAAGATGGGCCAGATGGTCCGGCTGGCCGTCGAGCAAGGCAAGGCGGTGCTCGAGCGAAAACGAGCCGTGAACGACGGAGGAACGGCGTGATCACGCCCGCACTCGAGAACAGTCGCCTCATGCGGGCGATCCGGCGGGAGCCGGTCGACACGACGCCGGTTTGGATCATGCGCCAGGCCGGTCGGTATCTGCCCGAATACATGCGGGTTCGCGGCCCCCATGATTTTCATGCGTTCTGCAAACGGCCCGAATTGGCGGCCGAAGTGACGCTCGACGCCCAACGGATTCTCGGCGTCGACGCGGCGATCCTCTTCGCCGATCTGCCGACGATTCTCGAGCCGCTGGGGTTCTCGCTAAGCTACAATCCCGGCCCGGCGATCGCGAATCCGTTTCGTAGCGGAGACGATCTGGCACGAGTGCGACGCTTCGAAGACGTCGGAGAGATGGACTACGTCTTCGAGACCGTCCAGCGCGTCCGTCGGGGGCTGCCGGCAGACGTGCCGCTGCTCGGGTTCGGTGGAGCGCCGTTCACGCTCGCCTCTTATGCGATCGAGGGTGCCGGCTCGCGAAACTACGTGCATACCAAGGGTCTGATGTATCGTCAGCCGGACGTCTGGCACGAGTTGCTCACTCGCCTGACCGACGCGGTCTCCCGGCTGCTGGTCGAACAGCTTCGCACGGGTTGTCAGGCCGTGCAGATCTTCGACAGTTGGGCCGGCTGCCTTTCGCCCGGCGATTATCGAACTTTCGTGCTTCCTCATACTCGACGGTTGATCGAGCTTGTCGAGCCGCACGGCCCCGTGATCAACTTCCTGACAGGCAATCCCGCGCTGCTGCCCCTGCAGCGGCAGGCAGGCGGTGCGGTGATGGGCTTCGACTGGCGCGTCGAACTGGGCGAGGCCTGGGCGGCGGTGGGCCACGACGTCGCCGTGCAGGGCAACCTCGATCCGGTCGTGCTGTTCGCCGAACTGCCTGAGATTCGTCGCCGGGCCGTTGAAGTTCTCGATCAGGCGGCGGGACGCCCTGGTCACATCTTCAACCTCGGCCACGGCGTGCTGCCGGAGATGAATCCGGAGCATGTCAAAGCCCTCGTCGAGATCGTGCATGAGCACGGTACACACTGACGCGAAACGGCGGATCGCCGTCATCGGCGGCGGGCTGGCCGGGCTGACGGCCGCGCTGCGGTTGATCGATCTCGCGCGACAAACCGGGCGGCCGATCGACGTCACCGTGTTTGAAGCGGCGGATCGTCTCGGCGGCGCGATCGAAACGACTCGCATTCGCGGGTATCTCGTCGAACGGGGGGCCGACTCGTTTCTGACCAAGCCGCCGATCGTCAAGCTCTGTGAGAGGCTCGGGCTTTCGAACGATCTCCTGCCGACAGATCCGCAATTTCGCGGTGCGCTCGTTCTACGGAAAGGCCGGCCGGTTCGCGTGCCCGAGGGTTTCGGCTTGATGGCGCCTGCAAAACTCTGGCCGATCGTGAAAACGCCGGTGCTGAGCACGGGCGGCAAGCTGCGGCTGCTCGCCGAAAGGTTCGTGCCCAAACGAACCGTACAGGGTGACGAAAGCCTTGGTGCGTTCGTTCGCCGCCGGCTGGGTGACGAGGTTTTTGAACGACTTGTCCAGCCGCTGGTCGCGGGCATCTATACGGCCGATCCGGAAAAACTGAGCCTTGCGGCGACCCTGCCTCGTTTTCTCGAAATGGAGCGAACGCACGGCAGTCTGATTCGTGCGATGCGCCGCTCTCCGCAGGATGCGAATGACGAGGCGAGCGGCGCCCGGTACGGCCTCTTCGCCGGATTGCGGGACGGCATGGAGCAACTGTTCGCCGCATTACGACGCGAGGTGCAGACCGGCGCGACGATTCGTCTCGGATCGCGCGTCGGCGCGTTGCGGCGCGAACGCGGCGAATGGCGAATCGAAATGGACGTCGACGGACCACAGTCCCTCGGTTTCGATGCGGTGATTCTGGCGCTTCCCGCCTACGCATCGGCCGACCTGCTGTCGCGGACGGCCGGCGGGCTTGTCTCATTGCTTCGGCTCATTCCGTACGCATCGAGCGCGGTCGTCGTCACCGGCCATCGACGAAAAGACGTCTCGCATCCGCTCGACGCCTTCGGACTGGTCATCCCTGCGATCGAGAAACGGGACGCGCTCGCCGTTTCGTTCGCGTCGCGCAAGTTTCCGCATCGCGCGCCGAAAGATCGCGTGCTGCTGAGAACGTTCGTCGGTGGTGCGACCCGGCCGGAGATGCTCGCCCGCAGCGATGACGAACTGGTCGCGATCGTCCGCAAGGAGCTCGGTGCGCTGCTGGGCGTCAGCGGATTGCCCGACCTGACGCTCGTGACCCGGTATGAGGATGCCATGCCCCAATACCATGTCGGCCATCTTGACCTGATCGCCGAAATCGAAGCCGCGGCGAATCGACAGCCCGCACTCGAACTGACCGGCTCGGCCTACCGCGGCGTCGGCATCCCCGACGTGGTCGCCGACGCAGAACGCGCGGCGACACGGATCTTCGAGGCGGCGACGATCGAGTAGCCGGACCAACGGGACGG
>JBAQZJ010000562.1:0-3751 GCA_049790855.1 Planctomycetaceae bacterium
TGACCCACCCTACTGCTTCGGGGGTGACACCGGGATCGCTCTGCCGATAATGCGAAGATGCCGCTTGCGATCGACCATTCCCCCCTCGCCGTCGGCGCGAGAACCATCCCCACCCGCCACTTCCTCGCCCCGCTCGCTGGTTACACCCACCGGGCGTTCCGGTTGGCCGTGCGCGATCTGGGCGGTCTTGGTCTGGCGACGACCGATCTCGTGCTGGCGCATACGCTGCTGCACGGCTCGAAGAAATCGCGGCGGTTGATTCGCACCGCCCCGGCCGATAGACCGCTGTCGATCCAACTCCACGGCGGCGACGCGGCGACGATCGCCGAGGCGGCGCGGTGGCTCGTCGATCGCGGCTACGAGGGCATCGACCTCAACATGGGCTGCCCGATGGCGAAGCTGACCGGCGCGGGCGGCGGCGCTCGGCTGATGTGCGACGAGATCGGCGCCGCGCGACTCGCCCGCACGGTCGTTGAAGCCGTGAGCGTGCCGGTGACGGTCAAGATGCGGCTCGGCTGGGACCGTGATCTGCTGACGGCTCCGAAACTCGCCCGCGTCTTCGAACAGGAAGGCGTCGCGGCGGTCACGATTCACGGACGCACACGGCAGCAGGGATTTCGCGGCGGCGTCGATCTCGACGGCATCGCCGCGACCGTCGCCGCGGTTGAGACGATCCCGATCATCGGCAACGGCGACGTGCGTTCCGTTGACGACGCTCTTCACATGCGGCGATACACCGGCTGTGCGGCGGTCGCGATCGGCCGCGGGGCTTTGATGAACCCGTGGATCTTCCGCAAACTCGCCGACGTGGTGAACGGGGACGAACCCCGCGAACCGACTCCCGACGAGTTGATCGCGTTCCTCGTCCGTCACTTCACGCTGATGCACGACGACGAAGGCGACGACGCCTGCACGCTGTTCCGCAAGTTCGCGGCGTGGTACGGCGCGAAACTCGGCATTCCCGACGACCTGGAGGACCGCCTCCGCCGGTTCGAGAGCGTCGCCGAGTTTCACGAAATCGTCGACGAGATTCGCGAACGGCACGGCGAGCGGGTGCGTCCGATTCCCACGGCGCTCGTCAAGGTGCCGAACGGGCCGATCGACAAGTGGTGAGCACCGTTGGGGCAGCGCCATCAGAGCCGCGACCGTCAATCGGCGTTCGTGCGCCCTCACGCGCTTCCTGACGGTCGCGGCTCTGATGTTGGACGCCGGTCGGACCATGACGGTCGGCTTGCGAAAAAACGATTGCCGGGCAGCCCGAGTACGGCTACGCTGCGTAGCCATTGGCCGGCCGGGGTGCCGCCGCTGTTCGCCGTGAGACAAGTTCGCGGGGCGATTTCATGTCTTGGAAACGCCGTCTTGTCGCGGTGGTGTTCACGTTCTGCGCGGCGATGTCGCTGCTGTTGTGCCACACCGTCTGCGTGGTGTGGGCGCGCAGCTACGCGGTCTCGGACAATCTTTCGCACCGGGGGCCGGACGGCGAGTTCAGCATTCACTCGGCAACAGGGCAGGTCGTGCTCTACGCATACTGGAGGGAAAGACAGGAACGCTCCTCGAAGAATCAAGGAATGGCGTACTCTCGCGAAGAACCCAAGTCGTACTACAACCCTTTCATGACTTTTAATTACAACCCTGGCAATGAGCGCTTCGACTGGGAGGGAGGCGACTTCATCTTGTTCTGGGTGCGCACCAATCCACTGAAGAGGATCTGGCTCTCGGCGGTCGCCCCGTTCTGGTCCGTCGCGCTCGCGACGGCGTTGCTGCCGGCGGCGTGGACGGGCTTGTGGTGGCGATCGTGCCGTCGCCGGCGCTCCGCGCGGCAGTGAGCGTAACGGCTTAGAAACCCGGAATCTTCAAGATTCCGGGTTTCTAAGCGTGCACAGCACCCCCAGCAACTCCCGCAGCGGCAGGCCGATGACGTTTGTCAGGCTGCCTTCGATGCGGTCGACGAAAATGCTTCCCGCGCCCTGAATCGCGTAACCGCCGGCCTTGCCGCGGGGTTCGCCGGTCGCGAGATACCAGTCGAGATGCTGTTCGACGTCGGTACGAAATGTGACGCGGGTCGTGACGATCGTCTCACGCTGCAAGCCGTCCAAAGCGACGCACAGGCAGGTCAGGGCAAGGTGCGTTTTGCCGGCGTACTGGTCGAGGAACCAGCGGCGGGTCGTCTCGCACCAGTCCGGCTCCGGCGGCTGGCCGAGAACGACGTATTCGCCGTCACGGTCGCCGACGACGATCACCGTATCGGCGGCAATGATCACCGGCGATGTTTCTTCACGGTCCGATCGCGAGCACACGTCGTCGCATTTCGCGGCGGCGATCGAACGCAGCCGGTCTTCGATCGCGGCGAGCGTGTGCAGCAACTCGAAACCGGCTTCGTTAGCCGACGCCGGGGGAACGACGCGAATCCGCTCGCGAGGCACGATCGAGGCGAGCAGTTCAAGTCGCCGCGGCGAGCGGGAGGCCAGTACGATCAAACGGTCGTCCATGCCCAACCGTCATCCCCCCAAGCGATGTCCCGCGAGGCGCGCTCCCGCTGGTCGCGGCTAAACGGTCTCCCGCGTCGCCCATGACTCCATCCCACATCCCAATTCCTACATCCCACCTCTCACTTCCATTCCTCCATCGTGATCTTCAACTCGACCGGTTTGCCCTGCCGCATCACGGTGGCTTCAATCGTGTCACCGGGAACCGTCAGTTTGATTTCGTCGACGAGCTGTTGAAACGTCGAGATTTTTTTGTCGTGGAAGCGGACGAAGACGTCGTCGGGTCGCACGCCGGCTTTTGCAGCGGGCGTGTCGGGTTCAACGCCGGTCACGAGGCAGCCGTCGATACCCTGAATGGGAAACATGCCGCTTTGCACGCCGAGATACGACGCCCCACGGCGGGTGACGGTCAAGTCGTCGCCGGCCACGGTTTTGAACCGGTCGACGGCGCCGTCGGGCAGTTCGACGCCGTCGATGAAGTAGACGCCGAGCATCCCGGTGCCGGAACGAACCCTTCGGATGTGCCGCAAGCCGTCCTCGCCTCCGGTCCATTTCGTCCCGATGACGACGTGCTGGACGGACGGTTGCGACGTGCCGTCGTCGTTCGTCAGCAAAACACTTTCGCTGTATTTGAGCGTCGCGCCCATCCGGCGCAGCTCGTTGAGCGCGTGCCGTTCGATGAGAGGCGTATACGCGCCGAGAAGCGCCTCGACACGCGTCTGCAGCGCCTTGTTTCCGTTATACGACAGTTCGTCGAGTGCAGCGAGGGCCGCGTCGCCGACGTCCTGGTCGTCGTTTTCCATCGCCAGCAGCCAGAGGTTCTCGAGGGCGGCGACCGCGCGAATCGAGACCTCCGGCTGTGCCGAAAGCGCCGCTTCACGGAGCGCGGCGACGCCGGCTTCGCCGCTGCGGGTGAGATCTCGCGTGGCAGCGGCCCGCTCGGCGAACTTCGGGCTGCCGAGTCGTTCAATCAGCAGCGGAACCGGCGGCAGCGGCTTACGGGCCTCGGCCGGCTTCCGCATCTGCCGCCAGCCTTCCGGTCGCATCGCTTCGACGGGCGTCGTGGGTTCCTCAGCAGGCGTGCCGGCGGCGATCAGGACGGTCGCAAGGACACAGCCGGTCGATCGGATCAGAAACACCGCGGGCCTCCGTCGTATCACGCGGTTCGAGAACGTACGAATCCATCGTGACACAAACCGACGCGCGACGCCACACGCGATTTCGGCGCAGTCCATCAGAGCCGCGACCGTCAGGGAGCGCTTGGC
>JBAQZJ010000563.1:0-21075 GCA_049790855.1 Planctomycetaceae bacterium
GATTGCGCTCTCTGAAGGGAGCGGCTCACGAGGAGGCGAATCAGCGTGTCGACGCGGCGAACCCGGAGAAGTCGAGCGTCGCGAAGTAATCGTCGATCGTTTCGGCGCGGCGGATCTGCCGGACGCCGCCGTCTTCCTGAAGCAGCAATTCGGCGCTGCGAAGCTTGCCGTTGTACTGAAAGCCCATGCTGTGTCCGTGAGCGCCGGCGTCGTGAATCACGAGCAGGTCGCCGGGTTCGACGGGCGGAAGCTTGCGGTCGATCGCGAACTTGTCGTTGTTCTCGCAGAGGGAGCCGACGACGTCGACGGTCGTCGTCGCCGGAGCGTCTTCCTTGCCGAGCACCGTGATGTGGTGATACGCCCCGTACATGCCGGGCCGCATCAGGTTCGCCATGCAGGCATCGACGCCCACGTACTGCTTGTAAATGTCTTTCCTGTGGACGGCGCGGGTGACGAGCACGCCGTACGGCCCGGTGATGCAGCGGCCGTTTTCCATGCAGATCGCCAGCGGATGCAGGCCCGCCGGACGGATGATCTCGTCGTACGCGCCGCGAACTCCTTCGCCGATCTCGTCGTAGCTGACGGCGGTCTGCCCGGGGCGGTAAGGGATGCCGATTCCGCCGCCGAGATTGACGAACTCCAGCCGCACGTCGACCCGTTCCGCCAGTTCGACGGCCAGTTCGAACAGCATTCGCGCCGTTTCGACGAAGAACCGCGAGTTCAACTCGTTCGAGGCGACCATCGCGTGGAGACCGAAGCGTCGCACGCCCTTCTTTCGCAGAGTCTGGTAGCCTTCGAAAAGCTGCTCGCGGGTCACGCCGTACTTGGCTTCTTCCGGCTTGCCGATGATCGCGTTGCCCTCGCGCAGCGGGCCGGGGTTGTAGCGGAAGCAGAGCAACTCCGGCAGGCCGGCGAGCCGTTCGAGATAGTCGATGTGGGTGACGTCGTCGAGATTGATGATCGCCCCGAGCCGTCGCGCCTCGGCAAAATCCTTCGCGGGCGTATCGTTCGAGGTGAACATGATCTGTTCGCCCGACAATCCGACGCGGTCGGCGAGAATCAGCTCGGGCAGGCTCGAGCAATCGGCCCCGCAGCCCTCGTCCTTGAGGAGGGCCAGCAGATGCGGATTCGGCGTCGCCTTGACCGCGAAATACTCGCGAAAACCGTCGCACCAGGCGAACGCCGCGTTCAGGCGGCGGACGTTCTCGCGGATGCCCCGCTCGTCGTAGACGTGGAACGGCGTGGGAACTTCGTCGGCCATCCGGCGAAGGACGTCAGCGGCGATCGGAAGCGGCTTCGCAGGCATCGGTCAGACGCGGCCCGGCGGGCGCGAGCGGATTGAGGAATGAGGAAGCGGACGGCGCGCTATTGTAGTCTCGACCGGGCCGGACTGCCACGGAGGGTGCCGGCCGGCAAACTCCTCGTAAACTCGCAAACCGGGCGAGCCGTTTCAGTTCGTACAGACGGACCCCGATGCGCCCGCGACGATGCCGCATAACCGACACGGCCGAATCTCGATCCCCGTCGCCGCTCGATAAGTTGTAAGGACCATGCCGGTCGCCCGTTGCCCGGAGTCCGTCGTCGGCCTTACGATGCTAGCGTGGCATGGAGGTCGCGGTCGCGCCGGCTCGTCCCGCGGAAGAGCCGTTCGTCGAGGATCCGCTGTCTCCAACCGTCCGTCTGCCGAATGATCACGCCTCGATTGACGATCTTTCCCGGCCTGATGTGCTCGGCCGGGCTGGGGTTCGGCCTGTTCGCTCCGCCCGCGATCGCGCAGCAGCCGGCGCCCCCGGCCGTCGAAGAAGCTCCTGCGGCCGACGGGGCGGCGCCTGAAGCTGATCCGTTTGCGGTCCAAGAAAGCGATTACTTCCTGCTTCAAGAGCCGGAAACGGCGGAAGAGTTCTTCAAAGGTGCGGTGCAGGCCCAGCAGCTCGGCCGGCCGAACCTCGCACGGCAATACCTGCAGCGATTCATCGAGCTGAATCCCGAGGACGATGCGTTGCTGTCGCTGCGCGACGAATACGGGCCGGCGACGTTCGCTCGGCTCGCAAACCAGAAAGAACTTCAGCCGCTCTCGACGCAGCTCAATACGCGTGTCGCCGAGGTCTTTCGAAAGCGGGGCGCCAGCCCTGAGCGAGTCGCCGCACTGCTCGATGCGCTCGCCGAATCGCCCGAGCAGGCGTTTGCGGCACGCGAGGCATTGATCAACGCCGGTGACACGGTCATTCCCGACATCCTGAAGCGTCTGCCGGTCGAGCAGGACGATTCCGCCCGCCAGCAGCTTCTCGACGTGCTCGTCGGCATGGGGGAGGAAGGACTGCCGGCGTTGCACGCCGCCCTCGACGCTCCTGCCGAATCGCTGCGGATTCAGGTCATTTCGGTTCTCGGCCGAATCGGTTCCGCCCGTTCGATTCCGTCGCTCTACTTTCCGGCGTACGGCCCGAATCAATCGGCCGGCGTGCGCTCGAACGCCCGGCGTGCCCTGGAACAGATCGCTGAGCTTTCGCAGACGTCCGTCGATGAAATCCAGCCGGACGACGTCGCGCTGCAGCTTCGCCAGGAAGCGATCGACGCGATCGATGCGCCTCCGCCGAGCGTCGATCCTGCGGCAACGCCGGTCGACGGCGTGCGTGTCTGGTCATGGGAGCCGGCAGAGCAGACGGTCCGATCGGCGACGCTCGATGCGCGATCGGCGGCCCTCTGGCGGGGAATACGCTTCGCCCGCGACGCCTTCCTGGTCGCCCCCGAACGATCGGACACCCAGAACCTGTACCTGGCCTTCCTGCTGGAGCGCGAAGCGAGCCAGGCCGGCACGCTCGAACCGCCGGCGGGGCCGGGGACGGCGTTCAATCTCACACTCGCGTCCGGTCCGGAAACCGCGAGAGGTGTTCTCGGCCAGGCTCTGGAACACGACCTTCCACGGGCCGCGGTCGGGGCACTGTCGGTGCTGTCGAAAACCGCCGCTCCGGGCAGCCTCTTCAGCGACGACAAACAGGTCGTCGACGCACTGAATGCGGACGATCCGCGGGTGCAACTGGCCGCTGCGGTCGCGGTGCTGCGTCTCAATCCCGATCGGTCGTTCCCGCACGCGGACCGAGTCGTCGAAATCTTGTCGCGCGCGCTGTCGTCGGAGGCGCAGCCGGCGGCGGTCATCATCGACCCCGACTTCCAGCGCGGTTCGACGCTCGCCGGATTCGTCCGAGGCCTGGGCTATCAGGCGGTTCTCGCCGCCAGCGGACAGGAAGGCTTCCTCGCGGCGACCGAGCGCGTTCAACCGGCCTTTCTGCTGGTCAACCTGAACGTGTCACGATGGCCGCTCTCGCAGACGCTGGCGAACTTCCGAGCCGACGCACGGACGAAAGACCTGCCGATCGTCGTCGTCGGACCCGGCGAGCGAGACTGGCGGGCGAGCACCGTCGGCTCGACGCGGTACACCTACTTTCGCGGTCCGGGTTCGACGGATCCGCGGGCCGAGGCGACGGAGTACCTCGCGGAGATTCCCGGCACGGCCTACATCGTCGAAACTGCGACGGCAGCGGCCTTCGCGGCACAACTCCAGCCGGTTCTGACGACACTGGTTGCGAATCCGCTCTCTGAAGCGAAACGGGCCGAGGCGCGGGCGCTGGCTGTTTTCTGGCTGGCGCAGATCGCCGACACGGAACGCAAAGATCTATTCCAGATCGGCTCTGCGGAGCCAGCACTCGTCGCGGCGCTCTCCGATCCGGCTTTGGCGTCGAACGCCCAGATCGCATTGGCGACGATTCCGACGCCGACAGCCCAATCGGCCCTGGCGCGTATGGTGCTCGCACCGACGGCAGACGGAGGATTGCAGAGGTCGGCCGCTGATCTGCTCGCCGACCATGTCCGACGCAACGGCATCTTGTTGCCGCGATCGACGGTGGCCGAGTTGAATCGACTATGGGAATCGGCGCAGGATCCGGCGCTGCGAACCTCGCTGGCAACGTGGGGCGGCAGCCTGCGTCCGGGGCGGACCATCACTAGGCAGCGCCTCGAACAGGTTCCCGCGCCCGTTCTGCCCGCGCCGGCACCGGCCCCGTAAGCCGCTGCGCCTGAAAACACCTCTCAGCAAAACCCGCCGGCTTGCCCGGCGGGTTTTTGCATTCAGAGCCTGTAGAACGACGGACTTCCAAGTCCGTCGCCCGGCACGGTGAGTGGCGGGGCCTGAGGGCGAATGCCCGTGGCTCCGAAACATGCGTGACTCCGGGCCACGCCACCCACACGTTTATGAGAGCAACGAACAAGTCGCTGTGCCTCATTTTGTGGCAATGGTGATTTCCGGCGTGGCACATCTGTGGTCAGTGACGCGATTTTGTGGTGATTATTCGATCTCAATACGACGGCGTGTTGTCGAAATTGCGGAATATGCCTATAACTGCCGCGTCGGAGTTGTGGAAACGTGCCTGTTGCGGGATGTGGCAATGTCGGTGGGACTGGCGAGCGAGGCGACGCTTCTCGACGGCATGATCGGCTCCAGTCCGCCCATGCGGGCCGTCGCCGAGTTGACGCGAACCGTCGCCCCCAGTGCTGCGACGGTGTTGCTGACGGGCGAAACCGGCACCGGCAAGGAACTCGTCGCACGAGCCGTCCACCTGCTCAGTCCGCGCAGCACCGGGCCGTTCATCCGCGTCAATTGCGGCGCATTGGCCGAAAGTCTGTTGGAAAGCGAGCTCTTCGGGCACGTGAAAGGGGCTTTCACGAGTGCGAACGAGAATCGGACCGGCCGGTTCGAAGCCGCGCACGGCGGGACCATCTTTCTCGACGAGATCAACTCGGTCAGCCACAAGCTCCAGGTCAAGCTGTTGCGCGTCTTGCAGGAGCACGAGTTCGAGCGGGTCGGCGATACGCGATCGATTCAGGTCGATTGCCGGATCGTCGCGGCGACAAATCGGGATCTGCTCGACGAGATCGACGAGGGCCGTTTTCGCGAGGATCTTTATTATCGTCTCAATGTGATTCCGATCGATCTGCCCGCTCTGCGCGACCGGACCGACGACATTCCCGCGCTCGTCGAGCACTTCGTACGGGCCTATGCGACAGAGAACGGCCGCGCGGTTCCGAAGATCGAACCCGCCGTGTTCGACAAGCTTGCCGCGTACAACTGGCCGGGCAACGTTCGCGAACTCCAGAACTATGTCGAACGGGCGATCGTGCTCTGCACGGGCAATCGGCTGACGGTCGACCTGCTGCCGCCGCACGTTCGCGGCGAGACCGTTTTGCGGGTCGGCCGGTCTCGCGGCCGCGATCTCGTCGGCCTGTGTGAAGAGTTCGTCTCGCGCGGCATTGCCGAAGCAGGCCCGCATTCCGAGAACCTGCACGACAAGGTCGTCTCGCTCGCCGAGAAGGAGCTGATCGCCCAGGTGCTGCGATCGTGTCAGGGCGTGCAGACGAAGGCCGCGACCCGCCTCGGCATCAACCGCAACACGCTCCACAAGAAAATCGACGACTACGGGCTGGACGGGGTCGGGTGAGGAACGTCGAAGTCGTGCAAGATTCGCGAGGATCGTAGATCGCTTCATCCCGCCACAGGCGAGCGGCAGGCGTCAGCCTGCCGGTGCGTGGGATGTTCCTTCATCACCGAATGCCGATCGACGACATTCCTGTCGATTGCCCGGCGCCCCGTTCACAAGGGCTGTCGATCACCGTGCTTCAACCGGCTTGATCTCCAGCTTCTCGGCGGCTTCGTCGACCTTCCCGCCGGGATACCAGACGACCGACGGCGTCCGTTCGAGTCGGTGGAGACGGGTCAGCGGCGTGTGCCATTCCGATTCCGCAGAGTGAACAATCACTTTGCGGATCGGTCCCGGCGGCAATGTTGCGTCTGGCGGATATTGCTCGCGAAACGTCTTCATCTCATTCTGGACTCTCGCACGCATCACGGCGGCGTACGCGCCCACAGTCTTCTTCGGTGCCGCCGTGTAGCCGCGACTCGTCAGGGCGAGGAAGTTGACGCAAAGCAGCACCGTGACGACGGGCAGCAACCAGCGCGAGAAGGTGAATAGCGCCTGCGACTTGCAAGCGATGCCGATCAGCAGGACGGCGATCGCCGGCAGAATCCATTCGACGGTCGGAACGCCGTTGACCGACAACAGCAGCGAGCCGGTGATCCCGATCAGCCAGAACGGGAGGACGGCGAGCAAGATCGTTCCGAGCGTGCGCCGTGGACGGCCGGGGCGTGTGATCAGGCAGGCAATCGTCCAGACAACGACGAGGCCGAGCGATAGAAAATGGACGCTTATCATGGAAAGTGAATCGTGTAAGGAGACCACGGAACTCCGAGTCTTCTGCTCAGGCGATGACGAGAAGCGGACATGGACACCGCACGGCTTCGAAAAACGTTCACTTCGTCGGAGCACAGCGGTCAAATGACAACTCAATTGCACTTCGCAGAAGAGCGAGTATTCGCTTCCGTTGTTTTCCGCGGCGGCAATTCTCAAACATTTTCCCGCCGTTGTGCATTTCGGCCGAATATTCCTTGACCGAGATAGTGTACATTAGATTCAATTGTTGAACTCACGGCTGAACAGGCGGCGCGACCTAGGCTCTGGCGTCGAACCGTTCGGCCGGCTGGCGTGGCGGGCCGGCTTCGTGCCGGCAGCCGAGAGAGCAGATGGTCCCGCTTCACCCCGAATGATATGTCGGGCTGGTTGGAATGCGGGTTCGTCCACCTCTCGGGAAGGAGAAGTCGTTCTCCGGTTCGACGGGCGCGTCGTTCGATCGGCCGGAGCCGCGATCCGCTGCGCCAGGTCGAGTGCCTTGCGGCTTTTAGGGGGAGCTCCCTCGATTTTCAGGCATCTTCAAGAGGCAATGTGAATGACGTGAATCAATCCGGCGACATCCAGGTGGCCGAGTGTCAGCAGACAACGAACCGGCGACATGACCTGCCGTCGTCCTGTGGATAGAATCGTCTTCGGGGCCGCATGTCCCCACGGGGGAATGCTGCCGTAATGTCCGACGTGACGGTCTTCTGCTTCTTCGCCAGCTACCTGCTCGCGCTCGCCTTCGAGGCGACTCGCGCGGCGCGGGGCGTTTCCTGGCTGCGCTGGCCGGCGATTCTGTCGGCCGGGGCGGGACTGGTGGCGCACACGCTGTTTCTTTGGCAGCGCGGTCTCGATACCAATCTGCCGCCGTTGCTCAGCTCGACGCAGGACTGGCTGCTTGTGGTGGCCTGGATCGCCTGCGTGCTGTATCTGTTCGTGGTCGCCTACGATCGGCGCAGCGGCGTCGGATTATTCGCGTTACCGGCCGTGCTGCTGTTCGTGTCGGTGAGTTACTTCGCCAGCGATACGCTGCCTCAGGCCGTCAACCTCGGGCAGGACGCGGCAGAAGGGTCGCTGCGAGGCTGGCTGATGCTGCACGCGACGCTGCTCGGATTGGGCATTGCGGGCGTCGTCGCGGGAATCATCGCCAGCCTCATGTATCTGGTGCAGCACCGCCGGCTGCGGCAAAAGCAGATTCGGCCGGCGGGAATGACGTTGCTCAGTCTCGAGCGGCTAGCACAGTGGAACCGTCTCAGCATCCTGGCGGCGGTGCCGCTGTTGAGCCTGGGCCTCGGCGTCGGGTTCCTGCTGGCCTGGCTCGCCCAGCGGCAGGGCGGCCAGGTCTCGTTCTGGGATCCACTCGTCATTGCCAGTTGCGTGACGTGGCTGGTGATGGTCCTCGTGCTCGGTCGGGTGATTAGTTCGGATCAGGCGGCGGGGAAGACGGTTGCGATCCGGACGCTGCTGGCGTTCGGCTTCCTGCTGACGACCCTGCTCGGCCTGCAACTGGTCACCGGCGGGGGCGGCCACGCGATGAAGGGCTGGCAGACCGGTCGGATCGACGCCGACGGCGGAAGTGCGACGGGCCGGCCATGAACTTTCACGTCATCTACTGCAACCATCGGACGGCCGATCTCGCGGTTCGTGAGCGACTGGCGTTTTCGAGCGAGGCTCAGTTCGGCCACGTTTACGAACGCTGGCGACGGTCCTTTCCGGAATCGGAACTGGTCGTCCTGTCGACCTGCAATCGCGTCGAGCTTTACGCGGCGAGGCCCGATGATCTCGATGGGCCGACGCCGCGCGAGATCGTCGGGTTTCTCGCCGATTTTCACGGACTGCCCGAGGACGCCTTCGCGAACCGATTGCTCGAGCGGCACGGCCCCGACGCGGTCCGTCACCTGTTCGAGGTCGCGTGCAGCCTCGACAGCATGGTGCTGGGCGAGCCTCAAATCGTCGCGCAGGTGAAGGAGGCCTACGAGCGGGCCTACCGTCACGAAACCTGCGGACCGCTGACGAACGCGCTGTTCCAGATGGCGTTTCGCGTCTCCGGACGTGTGCGGACCGAAACGGCGCTCTCGGAAGGTCGAGTTTCGATCGCCAGTGTCGCGGTGGGAGAATTCGGCCGTGGAATTTTCGACCGGTTCGACGACAAGACGGTGCTCGTCATCGGGGCGGGAGCGATGGCCGAAGAGACCGTCCGCTATCTTGCCGATGCCGGCGTGACGCGGTTCGTCGTCGTCAACCGCAACCCGGAACGGGCTGAACAACTCGCTGCGACCTGGGGAGGGACGGCACGGCCGTTCGAGATGCTCGACGATGCCTTGGCGAAGGCCGACGTCGTCGTGGCGGCGACCGGGGCCCAGGATCACGTCGTCACGGCCGAGCGTTTTCGAGCGGCGCGGCGACGTTCTGCCGGCAAACCGATTTTCATCCTCGATCTGGGCGCCCCGCGCGACTTCGATCCGAAGATCGCCGGCATCGACCAGAACACGTTTCTGTACGACATCGACGACCTGAAAGCGACGTGCGACGCGAATCGGGCATTGCGGCAAAAGGAAATCGAACGGGCGCGGCGGATCATCGACGACGAGACCGACCGCTTCGTCCATGAGATCTATCACCGGGCGACCGGACCGGTCATCCAGCGGCTGCGCGACGAATGGCACGCGATTCGACAGCAGGAGGTCGATCAGCTCTTCGCGAAACTGCCGCATCTGCCGGATCGGGACCGCTTGTCGATCGAACGGACGATCGAACGCATCGTCAACAAACTGCTGCATCCGCCGCTCGAAGTCCTCAAGGACGAAGCGAAAGACGGACCGCCGCACGGCCTACTCGACGCACTTCGGCGATTGTTTCGACTGCCTGAGTAGGGTGGGCCTCGGCCAACTCTACTAGAGCGACAACCCTAAAGATGTGGGGCGGCACATCCGGCAGAAAGGAACCACGGATGAACACGGATGTCGCGGATCAAGAACCAGGCGTTGGCGCGTCGTCGTTCAACGTCATTGATTCTCGCATGCCGTCCTGCTTCCATCCGCGTCGATCCGTGTGATCCGCGAGATCCGTGGTCCTGCCCGACGCTGCGATCGACTCGCCCTATTAGGACGGTCGCTCCTCTACGGCGGGTGATCGCTCGTTGTTCCCCTTGGGGTTTCTTGTTGTTTCCGGAGGGGGTTCGCGGCGCAGAGTGTGATCGACGCCGTCAGCGAGAGCAGAAATCCTGCGACGTTGATTTGTTCCGACCAGGCGTGAAGCCGGTCGAATGTCGCTCCGCGCGAGGCATCGGGCGACGACAGCAGTTCACGCATCGGTCGGTAGATGAAGATGTGATCGGCCGACATCAACACGATCGCGCCCAGTAAAAGCAGCAACGCCGTCGTTCGAGTGCGTGCCGCCAGACGCGTGAAGCAAGTTGCCAGAAAGGCGACGGCGAGCAACGTGAAGCCAGTGCCGTAGAACCACGGAAAGCGGATGAGCGCCAGTGTGTCTTTCGTCGCGCCGTCGAACGCCGGATGAACCTGTTCGGTGACGCTGGTGACGACGAAGAGAAACGCCGCTCCGATCCAGATCGCGGAACAGAGCCGGGCGAGCGTGAGGCAAACTCGATTCATATCGCAGGGCCGGCTGTGTCGGCCGTATTCGGTGTTGGAGCGACAATCCGGCCGGCACAGCCGGCCCTACAAAATCAGCATGGCGTCACCGTAACTGAAAAAGCGGTACCGCTCGCGGATCGCTTCCTTGTAAGCATGACGGATCAAATCGCGCCCGGCGAACGCCGAGACGAGCACCAGCAAGGTCGAGCGCGGCAGGTGGAAGTTCGTCATCAGGGCATCGACGCCGCGAAACCGGTAAGGCGGGCTGATGAAGAGGTTCGTCTCGCCGCGAAACGGGCGGAGATCCCCCGACATGGCCGCAGACTCCAGCACCCGAACGCTGGTGGTGCCGACCGCCACGACCCGGCCCCCGGCCGCTTGAGTCTGCACCAGTCGGAAGGCCGCGTCGGCGGTCAGTTCTCCCCATTCCGAGTGCATGACATGTTCGGAAAGCCGCCCAGCCGTAACCGGCCGAAACGTGCCGACGCCGACGTGCAACGTGACGAACGTGCGATCGATGCCGCGTCGTGTGCAGGCCGTGAGCAGATCGTGAGTGATGTGCAGTCCGGCGGTCGGGGCGGCGACCGATCCGCGCGCGTTCGCATAGACGGTTTGATAGCGTTCGACGTCGCTCGCCCGGGCGACGCCTTTGCGAATATAGGGCGGCAACGGCACGTCGCCGAATTGTTCGAGCAGATCGAACGCCGGCCGATCCGACACGGGGCGGGCGAGCCAGGAACCCTCGTCGCCGCGGCCGACGAGCACCAGCCGCAAGTCACCTTGAGCACGACAGGAGGTGACCAGTATCGACTCGCCCTCGCGGAGCCGACCGCGTGTCTGGCCGAGCAATTCCCAGGTCGTGCCGTCGATCGTGCGGAGAAACAGTCCCTCCCACTTTCCGCCGGTCGCCTCGCGAACGCCGCGGAGCCGTGCGGGCACGACGCGCGTGTCGTTCAGCACGAGACAGTCGCCGGTGGCGAGCAGATTCGGCAAGTCGCGTACGGTGCCATGCGACAACCGACCCGTGCTACGATGCACGATGAGCAGCCGCGCCGCGTCGCGTTGCACGATCGGTTCGGCGGCGATCAGCTCGGGCGGCAGATCGTAGTCGTACGCGGCGATGTCGTCAGAATCTTCGGTCATGTTGCGGAGTGCTCGTCGTTGACTGAGAGCCATTCGACCGAAAATGCGAGCGTTCCGCCAACGCAGCGACGTCATCGGATCGCCTTCTGCATCACTGAGCTTGATCCGGGCGGTGCCGAAGGACAGTTCGTTCGGCTCGTCACGTCGATCGATCGAAGACTGTTCAACCCCGAAGTCGTATGCCTTTCGGGACGCGGCGAACTGGTCGAACCGCTGGAAGACGCGGCCATTCCGGTGACGTGCCTGGAGGCTCGTCACCGGTTTGATCTGGGCGTCGTCGCTCGGCTGAACCGGCATTTCCGCCGCTCGCAGCCCGACCTGGTTCAAACGTTCCTGTTTCACGCGAACATCGCAGGCCGGTTCGCGGCACGGCGGGCGGGTGTGCGTCGAGTCGTCAGTGGGATTCGCGTCGCCGAGCGCCGGCGACGGCAACTCTGGTGCGATCGCTTGACCGACCGGCTCGTCGATCGGCATGTCTGTGTCAGTTACGCCGTCGCGAAGTACGCCGCGAATGTCGGCGGGTTGCCGGCAGAAAAGCTGGTCGTGATTCCCAATGCGATCGACGCCGAACGGCTCGCGGCCGCGCCGCGAGCCGATCTCGACGAGTTCGGAATCGCGTCGACGGCACCGGTGATCCTGTTCGTCGGTCGGCTTGACGAACAGAAACGCCCAGGGTTGTTGCTCGATGCCTTTCGAATTCTCACGTCGGAAGTACCGGACGCCCGGTTGTTAATCGTCGGAACTGGTCCGCTCGCCGGTTCCTTGCAGAAGCGTGCGAGCGATTTGGGAAGTCGAGTCGTTTTTGCCGGCTACCGTCGCGACGTTGCCGGACTGATGAAGACGGCGACGTGTCTCGCCTTGCCCTCACTTTGGGAGGGCATGCCGAACGTCGTGATGGAGGCGATGGTCGTCGGCACGCCCGTCGTCGCTGCGGATGCAGAGGGGATTTCCGAGCTTCTCCAGAACGGTTCGCTGGGATCGGTCGTTCATGAGGCCACACCCGAGGCCTGGTCGGCGGCGTTGCGGACGGTGCTGACTGACCCGTCGAAGTCGTCTGCTGCGGCACGACTGGCGCAACAGCATGTTGTAAAAGAGTTTACGGTAGATCGAATGGTGTCCGCCTATTCGGATCTCTATCGAAAACTGCTGGCGGGAGCCGATTTTCCGGTTCCAGAGCGAGTTGGCGGGACAGGGACGGGGTGTCGTTGAAAAATCTGAAAATGCTTCAATCTCAACGCAGATAAGGCTCTGCGCTCCAAGCGTGTATTCCGGGAAGGCGGGGTTGGTGCGCCTTCTATTGACGCCACCTAGGGGGGTGGTAGATTTGACATCGTTGCAGGAAGCCACCGGGCATCGCCCGGACGCGCCGACCAGAGCCGTCTTATGAAGGCTCTGGGTGGAAGTCCATCGAATTGCGTGGGTTCGGCCAATACGTTCTGTTCGATTTGCGTCGCGATCACGGAGGCGAAGCTTGGAAGCTTCGTTCCCCTTGTTTTTTGCCCGAGTTCGCTGCTGCGCAGCGTCCGGGAGAGGCGAAGTCCGCTGGCTGACCGGGCTTTGCGGATAAGGCAGGCAGGGTCGCCTGCTGCGAATGTTCGGCTTGGCCAATCCCAACGCGGCCGGGCCGAAACGATTCGCCCCGAGTGGGCGTCAGGGATGCCGCCCGGGGCGAATCGTTTTTCTCTTTCCGCCGGTGAGACCCTTCTGAACCGAAGGGTTCGCCTTCCGCGGTCCGGGGCAGGCTGATACAACGCCCCCCGTCTCCCGTTTCGCCGCCGTGGAATTCCATGCGGCCTGCGATGCGCCCATGTCCCCACTCAGTCCATCCCGTTCAGCCGATCGAGCTCGTCACCGGCCGGTGATGGTCCGCGAAGTGATTCGCTGGCTGGGCCTGACGCCGGGACTTGTGGTCGCAGACGGCACGGTGGGGGCCGGCGGGCATTCTTCCGCGATATTGCCGCTCATCCGCCCGACAGGCCGCCTGATCGGCCTCGACCGCGACCCGATGATGCTTGCCCACGCGAGGCAGGCTGTCTCCGGAAGCGACGTCGAGCTTGTGCATTCCAGCTATGCCGACCTGCTGGTCGTGCTCGACCGTTTTGGCGTGCAATCGGTGGATCGCGTGCTGCTCGATCTCGGGTTGTCGTCGGATCAACTTGCCGATCGCGAGCGCGGTTTCAGCTTCGAAGCCGACGGACCGCTCGACCTGCGGTTCGATGTGTCGAAAGGGCGACCCGCATCAGAGTTCGTCGCTACGGCCTCTGCTGCGGACTTGGAAGCAGTTTTCCGGCAGCAGGGTGAAGAGCCGCATGCCGATCGAGTCGCGCAAGCGATCGTCGCCGCTCGTTCGAGACGGGACGTCGCGAATGCCCGCACGCTCGCCGGCGTGATCGCCGAGGCGCTGCCGGGGCGGCACTCCCGAGGCAGCAGTCATCCTGCGACCAGGGTGTTTCAGGCGCTGCGAATCGAGGTGAACGATGAGCTGGGCGAACTGGGGCGAATGCTCACCGAGACACTGCCGGCGAGTCTCGCGTCCGGGGGCCGCGCGGTCATCATCAGCTTTCATTCGCTCGAAGATCGAATGGTCAAGGGAGCATTCCGGAATCGGGAGCACTGGCGAGAGTTGACGCCGAAACCGATTCCCCCGACGCCGTCGGAAGAACGGATGAACCCACGTTCGAGGACCGCCCGGCTGAGGGCGGCGATTCGCATTTGAGAAACCACGGAGATGACGGCCCGGCGACGTGATCGCCGATTGAGACTAACGGCCCGAGCATGGAGGCGAAGGCATGGCACGCGAAACGAAAATCGGCATCGCACTGATGGTACTCCTGGTCGGAGTCTTCGGCGCGATGGTCTATAAGAAGTGGAACAGCCGCAGACCGACCGCGGTCGCCGCCGCAGCCGTTGCACCGGCTCAAGCCGATGTTGACGAGCCAGCCGGCGAAGACGAGCCGATTGCGTCGCATTCGACCGAGGTCGAGGCCACGCTGGGAGGCCCGACGCCGGCGCCCGAACTCGAACCGACGGACGCGAATCCCTTCGCGATGACCGGGACGGCGCCGCCGACCGCTCAATCGGAACCCGACGATCCCTTCGCCGATTCAGGCTTCGTCCGCAGCGACCAGTCGCCGACCGAAACCGTTGACGGCGAGATGCAGCCCGTCGCCGACACACCGCCCGCACAGGCGGAACCCCTCGCTGCGACAGAATCACCGTTCGCGATTCCAGACGACGTCGCCACGAACGTTCAACCCGTTCCGATGGCGGGGACGGCGCCCGAACAGGCGGCAGTAATGGCTGCCCAGCCGGGTGCGGCCGATGTTCTTCCTGCGGGAGCCGACGTCAGCGATCCCTTCGCCGAGCCGGTCGCGACGACCGCGCCGCCTCAGACTGTTGTCGAGGCTCCGCAGCAGCCCGCCCCTGTCGACGATCCGTTCGGCACCGTCGCGGAAAGTCCGATAGAGCCATCCACTGTCGCCGAAAGCGATCCGCGGACGGCGACCACTTCGACGGGCGACGCCGCGGAAACGTTCGCGGCGACCGACGCTCCGACGACGCCCGGATCGGGCGCTCCGGCCGCGGCGGAGGACGACCCGTTTGCCGAACCTGTCTCGATCGCCGCCGACGGCGTCGGCGCGATGCCGGCAGGAGAATCGCAGGAACCCGATGCGCCCTTGGCATCCGATCCCTTCGCGCCGGCAGGGGAACCTGCGGCCGAGACCGCCGCGGCTGACGTCGCACCGGGTCGCTTTCCCGAAGGCTCCGCCGTTCCCGTCGCCGGAGGTGGTGAGGCCACTGCGATGCAGGATTCGCCGTTCGATCCCGCGGAGCCTGCGCCGGAACCGGTCGCACAACCGGAGACGCCGGCCGGACAACTGAAGCATTACGTCGTCGCCGAGAACGACAGCTACTGGTCGATCTCGAAGCGCGTCTATGGAACGCCGATCTTTTTTCACGCGCTGGCACGGTTCAATTCCGAGCGAGTTCCGAACCCGGAACGTCTCAAGCCGGGCATGAAGATTCTCACGCCGCCGCCGCAGGAACTCTCGGCGCGATTCCCGAAGCTCGTCTCCAGTGGAACGACGGTCGAACGGACGAAGGCCGGGCAGACTTCCGAGCCGGGCTTCCTGTTCGATGACGAAGGCCGTCCCGCCTATCGCGTCGACGAAGACGACACGCTGACCGGCATCGCCCATGCCCATTTGGGGCGGGCGTCGCGCTGGGTGCAGATCTACGAGATGAACCGCACGACCGTTCCCGACCCGAAAACCCTCAAACCCGGAACCGTCTTGCGACTTCCCGCCGATGCGAGCCGGGTTCGACTCGTGCCGGAAGGCTGAGCCGGTCGAACGCGCCGATGTGGTCTTCCGCTTGAACGCGCGTCCGCTTCGGCGTGGTGGTGATCGTGTTCGTTCGATTCCAGGGTGCCATCCTGTTCGCGGCGTTGACGGCCGTCGCCGGCAGCGCGCTGGAAAAAACGATCCTCGATCTCCGGCGTGCAACCGGCCGGCAGCACTACCGGATCGAAGCGCTTCGCGAGCGGGTCGCCAGGGCACGGCTCCGAACGGAGCGGCTCAGCGCGCTGACGACGCTTGCGGAGCCGTTGGAGCAGGGACGGCTCGAACCGAACGCCGGTCCCTCGCCGGGCGGGTCCGACCGCTACGAGCCGCCGTTGCTGCATTGGCGTGCCATTCCGGAGAAGCGGTGATGCCGAGCGCCCGGCTCCAGTGTCTCGTCATGGCGTTCGCAATCGCGGCGGTGCTGATCGCCGCGCGGCTCGTTCAGCTTCAGATCGTCGACGGCGGTGAGCTTGCGGCGCGCGCCGTCAGACAGGGGATGTACGTCGAGACGATTCCCGCACGGCCGGGAGACGTCGTCGACCGACATGGCCGGCTGCTCGCGGTGACGGTTCTCGCACCTAGCCTGTACGTCGTTCCCAACCGCATTGACGAACCCGACGCGATCGCCGATCGGCTGGCGGACGTACTGGGCCTCGACGCCGGCCGATTGGCGAATGCCCTTCGACGAGAACGCGAGAAGAGCTTTCTCTGGATCCGTCGCCGGATGACCGAGGAGCAGGCGACGGCGGTGCGAGCGCTGAGCCTGCCGCGTGACGCCTGGGGTTTTCGCGACGAATATTTGCGTCGCTATCCCCAAGGTGCATTCGCCGCCCATCTGATCGGACTGCGCGACATCGACAACGTCGGCCACGGCGGAGTCGAAGAGCGGTTCGATGAAGCTTTGCGAGGGCAGGCCGGCCGTCGCGTCATTCGCCGGGATGCACGGGGCCGGGCGATCGACGTCCGCGAGGAGGTGACGACGCCGCCGACTCCCGGACGGACGCTCGTGCTGACGATCGACTCGGTCGTTCAGTTGTTCGCCGAGCAGGCGCTCGACGAACTGATGGCAAGGCATGCACCGAACGGCTCATGCGCGATCGTCATGAATGTGAAGTCGTCCGAGGTGCTTGCCATGGCGAGCCGGCCGGCTTTCGATCCGAACGATCCGGATGCGGCCGCCGGCGACGTCTGGTCCAACCGGGCCGTCACGGCGGTCTACGAGCCTGGCTCGACGTTCAAGCCGCTCGTCGTCGCCTGGGCGATCGACGCCGGAATGTTGCAGACCGACGAGGTGATCGACTGCGAGGGCGGCATGTATCGCTCGGGAGGCCGCGTGCTGCACGACCATCACGGCTACGGCGAATTGTCGGTGACCGACGTGCTCGTCAAGTCGAGCAACATCGGCATGGCGAAGATCGGTGAACGGCTCGAAACGGCAGGGCTGCACGGCTGCGTCACGGCGTTCGGCTTCGGGCGACCGACGGGAATCGAACTGCCCGGCGAGCGAGCGGGAGTCGTCCGGCCGCTCGATCGCTGGAACGCCTACTCGATCGGCTCGGTGCCGATGGGACATGAAATCGCCGTGACGCCTTTGCAACTGGCGACCGCTCACGCCGCACTTGCCAACGGCGGTCGATTGCTCAGCCCGCGCGTCGTGCTGCGCGACGTCGACCCCGTGCTGGCAGATTCGGCAGCGACCGCCGCGGCAGCGACTCCGCAGGTGACGTCGCGTGTCGTGGGCGAGCCGGCGGCGGACTGGGTGATCACCGAGCCGATGGTCGAGGTCGTTCGTCGCGGCACCGGCCGCGCGGCGGCGCTCGACGGCTACACCGTCTTCGGAAAGACAGGCACCGCGCAGAAATTCGATCAGGAAGCCGGCGCCTTCTCGCACGACCGGCACGTCGTTTCCTTTATCGCCGGTGCGCCTGCCGACGACCCGCGCGTCATCGTGCTCGTGATGGCCGACGAGCCGACCGGTTCCGAACAGTCGGGCGGAGCCGTCGCCGCTCCCGCCGTCGCTTCGATCCTTCGTCGAACCCTGCGGCACTTCGGCGTGCCCGGAAGTTCTCCCGATGAACTCGCAAAACGAGACCTGTAATACGCATTCCAATTTGAACCAGCGCGCATTCTCTTGCGCCTTCCCATTCTGCCCATCATGATATTGCGATCTCCGGTCAATGGGAGGTCGCCGTGGATGCCGCGGGGCATGTGTCGCTGGTCGAGTTGGAACGGCGGGAACGGGCAGAGCGTGACGCGGCGAAGGCCCGTCGGCTGCGGATCGTGATCCTGGCGGTCAAGGGCTACACCGCCCCGGCGATCGCCCTGTCGCTGGGACTCTCGCGCCGCGTCTGCCAGCAGTGGGTCTACCGCTACAACGAGTCCGGCCTGGAGGGACTCGAAGATCGCCGCGGCCGAACGCCCGGCCTGCCCCTCTCGCCCGAGCAGCAACAGCAGGTCTGTGAGCGGATCGAGGCGGATGCTCAGAAACAACAGGAGTTCCTGCGAGAACTGCCGGGGCGGCTCACCACGATCGCCGCCGCGCATCCGGACAAACGGCTGCGAGTCTACTTCGAGGACGAGGATACGCTCTTCATCGAGCGCCCACCAAACGTGGGAAAGTCCACGCCCTCGAACTGGCCGCCGTCGACGCCTGGACCAAAGCCGTCCTCGACCCGAAACTCATGACCACCGTCTGCGCCGCACCCTACCTCCAACGCGCTGGTTCAAATTAGGATTGGTATCAGAAGCTTTCCGGAGAGCCTCTGGCTGTGACGAGCCGCCTCTTTGCTCGACTGCACGGCTGGGAGTCGCCGCGTGAGCAAAAGCCCGGCTCTATGACTTCCCGAACAGGCTCAGGCAGCCCTGAATCAACAGGGCGTTCGTGAAGTCGATGAACGAGGCGCCGACGATCGGGACGACGAGAAACGCCCGCGGGGCCGGGCCGTAGCGGCGGGCGAGGGCGTCCATGATCGCCATCGAGTTCGCCGTCGTGCCCATCATAAAGCCGTAAAAGCCGCCCGACATGACCGCCGCGTCGTAGTCGCGGCCCAGCAACGGAAAGATCAGCCACCAGCACAGCACGGCGATCAGCATGATTTGCGCCGCCAGCACCGCCAGCAGCGGCAACGCCACCGCGGCGAGCTGCCAGAGTTGGAGGATCATCAGCGAGATCACGAGAAAGTAAGCGAGCGCCGCGTTGCCGACTTCATCAATCGTCTTTTGAGACAGGCCGAGCAGTCCGGTGACGTCGTCGAAGTTTCGCATTGCCGCGGCGATGAGCATCGCACCGATGTAGGGCGGAAACGTCCAACCGAGCGACTTGAGCCAGGCGCTGACCCACAGGCCGGCCCACATCGCGATCAGAATCAGACCGACGTTCTTGATCAGCACGTAGCTTTCGACGTCTTCGCCCGGCGGGACGTGCTCGACCGGTTCGGGAACGCGCGACTCGACGACCTCTTCGACGCTGAGCGTAGGACCGGTGACGCCGTCGAGTGCCGGTCGGCGGAGGCGTTCGATGAGCAGCGTGCCGATCGGCGAGCCGACGATGCCGCCGGCGATGATGCCGCCCATCGCACAGGTCGCCCCGATCACCCCGGCCCCTTCCACGCCCGCCTTTTCGAAGCTCTCGGCAAACGCCAGCGCGGTTCCCGGTCCGCCGGTCAGCGAGACCGAGCCGCACAGCACGCCGAACAGCGGCGACTGGCCGGTCGCGACCGCGACGCTCGCCCCGACGACGTTCTGCAACACCGCCGCGACGGTGCTGAGCGCGAGGAACAGGAACACCTGCGGCCCGCCCTTTTTCAGCAGGCTGAAGCTCGCGCCGAAGCCGATCGTCGTGAAGAAGGCGATCATCAGCGGCACGACGAGCGTCTCGTCGAACGTCACTTCCTTCAACCGGCCCGTTTCGTGGCCGATCAGCACGACGACCGACACGAGCAGCCCGCCGAGAACGGGGGCCGGCAGGTTGTAGCGTCCGAGCGGCGGGATGATCCGCCGCATCAGTTCGCCGGCGAACAGCGCCGCCGTTCCGAGGCCGAGGGTCTGCACGAGTCCCAGTTCGATCATGTCTCGCTTTCGGAAATCGGTGGACCGCTCGCCGTCCGTTTCGCCAATTCGGCGAAGCGTTCGCCGCGTTCGCGGTAATCGCGGAACTGCCCCCAGCTCGCGCAGCCGGGCGAGAGGAGAATGACGTCGCCAGCGTGCGAATCGCGCCGCGCCGCGGCGACGCTGTCGTCGAACGATTCGCAGAGAGTGAACGCGGGATGACCGCGCTGTGCAAGCAAGTTCGCAACGACCGGGCCGGTGTGACCCGAAAGATAGACAGGGATGCCGCGCTGTATGACTTCGTCGGCGAGCGGTGAAAGATCGACGCCCTTGTCGGCACCGCCGGCGATCAGCCGGATGGGACGATCGAACGCCCGCAACGCGGCGATCGCCGACTCGGGCGTCGTCGCCTTCGAGTCGTTGACCCACAACCGGTCCTCGATCTCGCCGAGGATCTCCAGTCGATGCGGCAGGCCGGCGAACGCATTGAGCGCATCGCCGATCGCCTGCGGCTCGACGCCGATCGCCAGCGCCGCGGCCACCGCTGCCGCCGCGTTCAGCCGATGATGTTCACCCGGCTGTCGTAGATCGAGGAAAAAGACCATTGGCCCGCGACCGTCGTTGGCGAGGAAAGCCTCATCGGAACCGAGCGTGAGGACGATCGGCGGGACATTCTCCGCATTCGGAATCGGCAGTGACGAGCGCGACATCGCTTTCAGCCAATCGGAGGGTTTGAACCACGATCGCTGGACCTTCGCCTGAGCGAATCGCTGCGCCTGTTCTGTGAGTGCGGAATGATCGGCCGGCCGACCGAACCACGACACTCGTGCCGCCGTCGGCCAGGCCGCCACGTCAGGATCGCCGGCGTTCAGCACCGCGACGTCATCATCCGACTGCCAGCGCAGGAGGTTCTGTTTCGCGTTCCGGTAGGCGTCGAGCGTGCCGTGACGATCGAGGTGGTTCGCGCGGAAGTTCGTGACGACCGCTACACGGGGTCGCGGCTTGAGCGGGGCGAGCCGTTCGAGTTGGAAGCTCGAGAGTTCCAGCACGACCCAGTCATCGGGGCCGATCCGATCGACCTCGGGCAGTAGGCTGCCGCCAATATTCCCGCCCAGCCATGCGGTCCGTCCCGATGCCGTGAGGATCGCATGAATCATCGCGGCGGTCGTCGATTTCCCGACACTGCCGGTCACGCCGATGACGCGTCCACGGCAGTGCGACCAGAACAGGCCGATCTCGGTCGTGACGGGAACGCCGGCGGCTTCGGCGGCGACGATCAACGGATGGTCGATCGAAACGGCGGGGCTGGCGACGATCAGATCGGCGTCGCGGAAGTCGGCCTCATCATGACCGTCGAGGCGTATCCGTTCGAGCGGCAGATCGTCGATCTGTGCGAGCGACTCGGCGATGGCATCGGCGGTCGCGAGATCGGTGACGGTGACCCGTGCGCCGCGATCGACGAGGAAACGGACGGCGCCGACCCCGCCGCCGAACCGGCCGAGACCCATCACCGTCACTCGTTTGCCGCGAAGCGACTCGAACATCGCCAGATGGAAACGCAAGAAGCCCCCCGGCTGCAAGCCGGGGGGCTTTGTAAGTTTTCGTGAGCCGTCGGCCTCGGCCGACGCTCATCGCCCGGCAAGCCGGGCGGCTAACATTCAAGTACTC
>JBAQZJ010000564.1:0-13124 GCA_049790855.1 Planctomycetaceae bacterium
TCAGCCTCCCGAGTCTCACGATCGCCCTGTGCGGGCCTTGCTGGCCGTTTTGAAGGACGTACTCGGAGGGCTGACGCCCCCCGCTCGCCACGTAGCACTCGTCTGTTCAGTTCGCCGGCTGAGAAACGTCGGAACGGCCAGTGGAGCGAATGCCTCGAAATTCGTTTGTGAGGAAAGCCCGTTCCCCCGTCACTCCCAAGGAGCCGTCATGTCCCGTCGTACATTGCTTCTCGGTTCGGTCGTCGTCGTTGGTGGACTGGCGATCGCCTGGCTGTCGTCCAATTCGGCCGTCGCCCAGTTGGAAGGCCAGGGTCAGGCAGGCGGCACGATTCCCCCGGACGCCGCTCTCGGTGGCCCTGGCGGTGGTGGATTCGGCGGTGGCGGTTTCGGCGGCGGCCTGGGTGGAGGTGGATTCGGTGGAGGTTTCGTCCCGCAGTCCTTCGCCGGCGAGCAGATCATTCAAGGCGGCGGTTATGAGCCCGACTACCCATCGCACTTCATTCTGATCGCGCCCGACAAGATCCAGGCTTGGGGCTACTCGACCGCGAAAGGCGAGTGGAAGCAGGCGCCGCTCGACGACAAGGCGGAAACCGTCGTTACGCCAGTCCTCGGTACGATGGTCGCGACCATCACTGAAGGAAACAAAGTCCACGGCTTCAGTAGCCTCAAGGGTGAATGGAGCACGCTCGAATTACCCGAGGGAACCAAACCCGAGCCAGTGGTCTATATCGATAGCGCCCAGGTCCGCACGGCGACGAGCGTCTCGATCTTCAGCGCCCGCACCGGCAACTGGGCGACGGTGAAGTTCGCCGAGAAGTGACGGCTGACCTCGATCAGAGCCGCGACCGTCAGGAAGCGCTCACCGGCGCGGGTTCACCGCAAAACGCTCCCTGACGGTCGCGGCTCTGATACTCGCGACGACGATCGCAGTGCCGATCAATCCCGCGGCCGTCCCCAGATAGGGGTCGACCAGCCAGCCCCAGCGAGTCAGCAGCACAACGGCGACCGCGAGCAGGGCGATCAGTCCCCAGGCGAACCGCCAAGCCAGCACCTGCTCGGCGACGAGCAGGCCGAAGGCGATCGCCAGCAGCCAGCGGCTGAGCGTCCAGTCGGGCAAGGCGACGACCGCCGCGCCGCCCGACAGGCCCGGCACGAGGGTCTCGGCGTTCGGCACCAGGGCGATTCGTTCGTTTTCGGGAAGCGGCGTCAGGTCGCCTTCGGTCGGGTCGACGTTGACCGCGAACGCTTCGCTTTTCGAGATCGGCGGGCCGAGCGACAGCGTGTAAACGCCCGGTCGGTTCGTCTCGTCGAAGGCGACTTGCAGGCCGTGCGGCCCGACGGTCGCCGGCACCGTCGCCGTCAGCCCGTCCGGCCCGCGGATCGACGCCGTCAGCCCGGCGATGCGATCGGGGCGGTTCCAGACGAGCGAGTCGCCGATGCGGGCCGTGCGTCCGGCCGGTCGTCCCGTCGCGGCATATCGAATCGTTTCATGGACGAGCGGCAAAAAGCTGCGGCCCGTCTGCGGCCACGGACCGGCCCACGTCGTATCGACGCTTGACGTCAGCAGCACGATTCGACCGGCGCCGATCGGAGCCGCCACGATCGCCGGGTCGCCCGTGCCGAACCGCAACGGCACGTCGACCTGTGTATTCTCGGCAAGCTCCGCTTTCGCATAGGCCAGCACGAAGTCGGTGTCGAGACCCGTGCCGGGATTGCCGGCGAACGGCCGCACGATCGCATGCGTCACGTCGACCGCGTCGAATCGAATCGCCTCATCGGGACGGACGGGGTCGCCGACGCGCTCGATCAAGCGGATCGGCAACAGCGCCCGATCGCCGGCGTCGGCGAACAGGTGGTTGTAAGTCGACGGACGGATGTTGTCGCCGAGGGCGAGCACCACTCCTCCGCCGGACGCCGCGAACGATCGCAGCCGGTCTCGTTCCTGCTCGGTCACGATGCCGACGTTCGACAGCACGACCGCGTCGTAACCGGCGAGGTCGTGTCCGGCGAGTTCGCCTTCGTCGATCACGACCGGTTCGAAGTCGCTGTCGCCGGCGCTCGATTCCGACCCGGCAGGAGAGAGCGCCTGCCGCAGATAAAACGTCGCCCGCTGTTCCGGCGGGCCGGCCGGGCGCCCGTTGACGAGCAGCACCCGCAACCGACCGCGAACCGCGACGGCGAGAAACCGCGAGTCGTCGGCGGCGACGGCGTCGTGCGGCAGGCGCACTTCGACCGCATGCGGCCCCGGTTCGGCGAAGACATGCGAAAACGAAACCGTCGCCTCCTCATCGGAACGCAGCTCGACCGTCTCGTTTGCCGTCAACCGGCCGTCGACGTGCAGTTCGACTCGCTCGCGACGACTCTCGGCGTCGCCGTTCATCCGGACCGTCGCGGTCAGCCGCGCCGTCTCGCCGGCCCGCACGAGCGATCCTTCGACATTCAGATCGGTGACGGCGACGTTCGACTCGGGCGGTCGAGCCGCGTCGAACAGCCGGACGGTCGCCGTTTCGGCGACGCCGTCGAGCAATGTTCGCAGTTCACCTCCGCCGGTCGATCCTGGTCGCCAGTCGGCCTGCTGAAAGTCGCTGAGGATCAGGACTTCCTTGTCGGGCAGTTCCGGCGCTTCTCCCAGCAGCGTCTTCACGTCGCGGAGTGCCGTGACGGCGTCGGCGCGCTCGAACGAAATCGCCTGTTCGTCGAGAATCGCCGCCACCTGCTCCGCCTGATACGACGGCCGGCCGATCAGCACGCGCGGACCCTGCCGCGACATGCGGACGAGATGGAACGCATCGCCGGGCTGCGCGGCGTCGACAACTTCGCGCGCCGCCGCCTTCGCCAGATCGAGACGGCTCTGTCCGGCGATTTCGTGGCCCATGCTGTACGACGTGTCGAGCACGATCACCCGCTGCCGGGGCGGGTCCGGCCCTCCCGCCGCCCGCGGTGTTCCGAAATAGGGCCGGGCCAAGGCCGTCGCGACGAGCAGCAGCGCCGCGATACGCACGGCGAGCAACACGAGTTGTTCGAGCCGCAACCGCTTGGCATGCTTCTTCGTCGCCGCCAGCAAAAACCGCGTTGCCGCCCACGGCACGTCGCGGTACGGCCGCCGGAACAACAGATGGATGATGACCGGCACCGCCGCCAACCCCAGCCCGAGCAGCAGCCACGGGCTTGCTAAACCGAAGGCGGGTGGCAGGAAAAGCGGCATGGAGGTCAGTTCATCAAAACCCATCTACGCCGTGAATGGCAGCGTGCCGTCCGCGCAGCACAAAACAGCAGCGCTCCCAGCAAGTTCCGCCTGTCCCCCTGACTCCTGACTCCTCAAAAAAACCAAGGCGTCTTGGTCTGCAGGCCGTCGGTGCGGTCGCGCGCGTCGTTCGTCAGGAACGCGGTTCTTCGCTGTTGCGCCGACCTACGGGGACAACCATACTCACGACTGTAAAAACGTGGCATGCGTCGGACGATGCGGCAAGATCCAGAAACCCGCACGCGGAGGCCGCCGTCGGGCACACGTGCCCTTCGCCTTAACGCTTAACGGGAGTGTCGTCCGTGTTCTCGCCGTGGTCGCTATCCTTCCGTACGACCGATCGCAGTGCGGCTTCCCTACCCCGTACTCTCATCACCGATGGTACAGGAAACGGGATCGGGCCACGTGAGCATCACAGAAAGGCATGCTTTAAGTGAGACGCGTTTCCCGTAGCTGAATCGAAGTCGCAGTTGTGGCGCCGACATAATCACTGTGACAATCCGCCTTCTTGCCTCTCTCGGCTCCGACGGCCTTCTTCGTCTTGCCCGCGAGCTTGTGGATCTCTTCGGGGCTGAGCACGCCGCGCTGTTCGAGGATCGACTTCTGCTCGGCGGTAAGGGCCGGGGACTTCTTCGCGCGGCCGGTGGCGTATTCATTCGCCTTGCCGCTGGCGAACTCCTGGATCTCTTTGCTGATCCGCACGCTGCACCAGTCGTGGCCGCACATCGCGCAGAAGTCGGTGTCGACGTCGAGGTCTTCGTCGTGGTAGGCGCGGGCGAGGTCGGGGTCGAAGCTGAGTTCGAAATGCTTCTCCCAGTTGAGAGCGGCGCGAGCCTTCGTCAGTTCGTCGTCGCGGTCACGGCTGCCGGGGATGCCGAGAGCCACGTCGGCCGAGTGGGCCGCGATCTTGTAGGCGACGCAGCCCTGTTTCACGTCGTCCTTTTTCGGCAGGCCGAGGTGCTCTTTCGGAGTGACGTAGCAGAGCATGCTCGCCCCGTGATAGCCCGCGGCGGTCGCGCCGATGCAGCTGGTGATGTGGTCGTAACCGGGGAACATGTCGGTCACGAGCGGACCGAGCACGTAGAACGGCGCTCCGTGGCACAGACGCCGCTGGAGCTTCATGTTGAACTCGATCTGGTCGAAGGGGACGTGCCCCGGTCCTTCGACCATGACCTGCACGCCCTTCCGCCAGGCGCGTTCGGTGAGTTCGCCGATCGCCTGAAGCTCCGCGAGCTGGGCGCGGTCAGTCGCATCAGCGAGACCGCCGGGCCGCAGGCCGTCACCGATGCTGAAGGTGACGTCGTATTCGCGCATCACGTCGCAGATGTCTTCCCACGCCGTGTACATCGGGTTCTGCGCGTTGTGATGGATCATCCACTTCGCGAGCAGCGACCCGCCACGTGACACGATGCCGATGAGCCGGTCCTTCACGTATTCGATGTGCTCTTGCAGCACGCCCGCATGGACCGTGAAGTAATCGACGCCTTGTGCGGCCTGATGCCGGAGCGTGGCGAGGATCTGCTCGGCGTCGAGCGTCTCGATCCGCTTGCCGATGATCATGCTGTAGATCGGGACGGTTCCGATGGGGACGGTGCTGTTGCGGAGGATCGCGTCGCGGCACTCGTCGAGGTTCCCGCCGGTCGAGAGGTCCATGACGGTGTCGGCGCCCCAGCGCTCGGCCCACTTCAGCTTCTCGACCTCTTCGTCGGTTCCGGACGAGACCGGCGAAGCGCCCATGTTCGCGTTGATCTTGGTCTTGCTCGCCCGGCCGATCGCCATCGGATCGAGTTGATAGCCCAGATGCACCTTGTTGGCGGGAATGACCATCCGCCCCGCGGCGACTTCGTCGCGGACCTGCTCGGGCGTGAGGTGCGGTTCGCGCTCGGCGACGCGGCGCATTTCCGGTGTGATGAGACCGAGCCGGGCGTGCTCGAGTTGGGTAACAGGCTCGAACCCTTCGCAGCGCTTGTCGAGCATGACCCAGCGCGTGGATCGGTCGGCCTGCTTAAAATCCCAGAAGCGATGCAAAACGTCGACGTCCCACATAGGGCTGCTGACCGTGCCCGGCGGGTCAACAAAGGTTTCCCACCCTTCCGGCAGGAAGTCCCACGCCGTCTTATCGCTCGGTTCCGGCATGCCGGGCGTGTCGGGGCTGGCGAAGGTCCAGCGACCTTCCACGCCGGGGGCGATCGTGGCCTTTTTCGCGAAGCTGCCGGGGGTCGTACCCTGGCTGCGGGTAGAAGGATCGCCGCCGAGGGGCGGAAGGTCGTAGGAGCGGTCCGTCGGGGCGGTGGGGACGGTCATGGCAGCCTCCTCGAAGCGCGACGCGGGCGGGTGACCCGCGGCGGGATGGTCGTCGGGACGGGCGGCGTAAAGTGTAACGCCGTAAGGGACTCATCGTAGCCCGGCTGGGGGTGAATGCAACGCGGGCGACGGCGAGCGGCAGGCGTGAGCCTGCCGGTGCGACCGAACGACTTCCGGGCCACCGTCACCAGAGCGTCGCGACGGGATATCGGGCGATTTGAGGGTCGGCGGTGACGAGGATCAGGTCGCGGGCGAGTGCCGTCGCGACCAGCAGGCGGTCGAAGGGATCGCGGTGATGGTCGGGAAGCCGATCCAGTGCAAAGACGTCACCCGGGGCGACAGGCAGGACCGCGATTCCCAACTGCGAGCAATGATCTCTCAGGATCGCTTTCAACGGCCGTGACAGGGGCAGCTTGCCGAGCGAAGCCTTGATTTGTGCTTCCCAGACGCCCGCGACACTGATCAGCAGGCTGTTATCGGGATCCGAAAGCGCCTCTGTTGCTGCGGTCGAAAGCTCCCACGGAGCGGTCTCCATCCACAGGAAGACGTGCGTATCGAGCAGAAGATTCACGAACGCTTCGCCTCGCCCAGCCAGTAGCCTTCCGGAAGCGGATCGTCGAAGTCGTCGGCGGTCTCCGCCAGACCGGCAGACATTCCGAGCATTCGCCGGGGCACTGCGTAGGGCCGATCGTAGAGATGCAGGCTGCCGACGTAGTTCTCTCCGTCCATCAGCACGATGAGGGTGTCTCGCCCGAATCGTGCGATGAGTTCGCGGACCGAGAGTCCGGATTCGCTGATGTCCACCGTCTGCCGTTTCATAAGTTCTCCCATCGCCGCCTGACAAGTATACGGCACGTCGCATTCTTCCAACACCCCCGTTCGTTGCGGCCGCCGATCGCCTCTCTACAATGGCCGGCCGCCTTTCACGGACACGCGATAGTGGATCAAGCTCGATGACGGACAATTCACGCTACAACGTCTACGGCGTCGGCAATGCGCTCGTCGACGTTCAGGCTCAGGTCGGCGACGAGATGCTCGACGACCTGCGATTTGCCAAGGGCGTCATGACCCTCGTCGACGAGCCGACGCAGCTTCGCGTGCTGGCGAGTCTCGACGGGGCCGCGATCCATCGTTGCGCGGGCGGCAGCGCCGCGAACACGATTATGGGCATCGCCGATTTCGGCGGAACGGCGGCGTATGCCGGCAAGGTCGCCGACGACGAGGTCGGCCGCTTCTTTCTGGAAGACATGCGGAAGATCGGCGTGTCGATCGAAGTGCCGCCCGCCGCCGGTGGGCATACCGGCACCTGCGTGATCCTGATCACCGACGATGCGGAGCGCACGATGCTGACGCATCTCGGCGTCTCGGCGACGCTCGGCCCCGACGACGTCGACGAAGCCGAGATCGCGAAGGCGGATTACGTCTACATCGAGGGCTACCTGTTCGCCGCCGAGAACAACAAGGCCGCGGCGCTCAAGGCGATCGAGCTGGCGCGGGCGAACGGCGTGAAGGTGGCCCTGACGGTCTCGGACCCGTTTCTGATCCGGCTGTTCAAGGACCAGTTCTGGGAGCTGATCGAAGGGCCGGTCGACCTGCTGTTCTGTAATCTCGACGAAGCCCGCAGCCTGACCGATCGCGAGGATCCGATCGAGTGCGCCCGCTATATCCACCGTCACGCCGCCGACGTGGCGCTGACGCTGGGTCCGAACGGGTCGCTGCTGATGACCGGCAGCGAGCTGATTCCGATCGAAGGCGTGCCGACGGCCGCGATCGACACGACGGGCGCCGGCGACATGTACGCCGCGGGGCTGCTGTACGGCATCACGAACGGCTTGCCGTGGCAGCGCGCCGGTCACCTGGCGAGCCACGCGGCGGCGAGAATCGTGTCGCAGTTCGGAGCCCGTTTCGCCGAGCCGATGTCGCGCGACGAGATCGCCGCGCTCACGCGATCAGCAGGATGACGAGCCGCTTACCGTCGTGACGAGCGGCCAGCGGCGCTGACGCCCTCGGGGGGGTTGGTCACAGCGGGCAGATCGTCGGGCGAGGCCCCGATCTGGCCGTCGGTCGTTTCGATCACGTCATCGACGTCGTCGGCGTCGAGCGCGAGTTCGTCAGCGGTGATCTCCAGTCGCGACTTGGATCGCGCCTCCTGCGGGCTGGCCCAGATGTTGGTCACTCGGTCGTCGGGCGGAATCGCGTGCTCGGCAATGCTCGGATCTTCCGGCTGCCCGAAGACCTTCCAGCGATGCGTCCAGAGCGGGAACGTCGTCGGTGCGGAATCGTACGGCCCGTCCTCGGTGTAGATCGACCAGAACTGCGAGAAGCCGTCGAAGACGTTCCGGCGTCCGGTCCAGAGCAGGGCGTACCGGAACGCTTCGGGCGACGTGTTGCCGGTCATGAGCACCAGCGAACCCGTCGAGCCGGCGGCGAGGCCGGCGTCGCCCGCGGCCGCGAAGACGCTGTCATGCACGTCGAAGTGCAGCATCGTGACGTGTCGCGGCAGTTGCTCGACGTCGAGCTGCAGGACGGGAGCGCCGAGCACGGCCGTCACGTGGTCGAGCACGACGTCCACCTTGTCGCCCGCCGGAGGCTCTTCGAGACCGCCCGTCACATTCAACAGCGCCATTTCGAGTGCGAACGCCGAATCGCTGATCTCGATCCGGCCCGGCAGCGTATGCGCGATCGTCACAAGATCCGACTCGCCGCGGACGAAGCAGTTCTCGAGTTCGATGAGGAATCCGTCGGCCCGACTCGCGTCTTTCATCCGCATGATTTCGACGGCGGCGCGCGACACGCCTTCCGGCGGACGAAGATCGAAGACCGACAGCGGCCAGGCGTCCCGATTGACGAGCGTGATCGCCACGCCGTGAAGCCGGATCTGCTCGGCGTTGGAGAGCGAGAACAGCGCCCACTGCTTCGACGTGCCGCGGGCCTCGCCCGTCACTTCCATGCGCAACTCGACTCCGTCGAGCGTCAAGCTCGCCTCGTCGCCCGAGACGATGATCATCTTCGACCGGGGCAGTTGGCCGTCACCGACGAATTCGATCAGCGGACGGTACGGCCGCCCGCTCGGTGCGTCGCCCGCCGCGATCGTGATCGACTTGTCGTCGACGACGATCGGTTCGACCGGAGCCGCGCCCGGCAGACGACCGTCGAAGTGCAGTTCGATCATGTCCCCCGAATAGGCGTTTTCGACCGCTTCGGCAAACGAATCGTAGCCTTGCGGCTCGGCGTTGGTCCAGACGACGAACGGCGTCGTCAGCCCATAGCGATCCAACTCGGCGGAGTCGGTCGACGGCGCCGTCGGCGGTTCCACCCGTTCCGGATCCGTCAGAAACGGCTTGACGACGCTCCAGACCGCGTCGCCGATGCTTTGAGCCTGCGCAGTCAACTGCTTCACCGCCTCCGCATCTTCCGCGGGAGGCTCCGTCGGCGTCGCCTCCGGAACCGACGGCTCCACGAGTGAGCGGAGGGCGGAGTCGTCTCGCACCGTCCCGTTCGGCTCTTGCGACATCGCCACGTCGGCGGACTCGTCGGGCGACGTGCCGGTCTCGGGCGGAAGGGTCGCGCGGGCGCCTTCGCTGCGAGGGGTTCCCGTGCCCTGCACCAGAGGTCTCGGCGTGAACGGCTCCGGGGGCTGGGTCGGAGCCGCATCAAGCTCGGTACCGACGCCGGAGTCATCCCGAAGCACAGGGCGATCGCCGGGCAGGCGATCGAGCGGCATTGCGGCCGCGGCATCGTTCGTCGTCCGACGAACGGCGGACGGCTCGGGATCGATGGCGGACGGCCAACGGTCGACGAGCACCGCCAGCAGCACGACGACCGCGGCACTGATCGCCCAAATTAAGCCGGTTCGCACTTTCTTCGGCTGCGCGACGGGCGGACGCATCCAGACGAGACTGTCGGCCGGCAGCGGACGCATGCCGTACCCCGCCGCGATCACCGACAACTCGCGAATCAGATCGTCGGGCGTCGCGTGGCGGTGTTTCGGATCGCCGGCCATCATCTTGCGGCAGACGGCCGACAGGACGGCGGGCACCTGCGGGTTCGCAATTCGTGGGTCGGGGGCCTGGCCCGACTGGTGGTCGAGCAGCTTCTGCAGCACCGTGCCGCTGGAATAGGGCGGACCGCCCGTCAGCATGTGGTACAGCGTGCAGCCCAGCGAATAGATGTCGCTGCGGACGTCGACGCTGCGCGGGTCGCGGGCCTGTTCGGGCGAAATGTAATCGAACGTGCCGAGCGTCGTGCCGGCGACGGTCAGGTCTCCGACGCTGTCGGCGGTCAGCTTGCGCGCCAGACCGAGATCGACCAGCTTCGCCCGGCCGTTGGGCGCGATGATGATGTTCGACGGCTTGATGTCGCGATGCACGACGCCCGCCGCCGCGGTGTGCCGCAACGCGGCGGCGATCTGCAGCGTGTAATTGACCGCGTCGGCGACGGGCAGCCGTCCCGTCCGGGCGATCAGATCGCGGACGTTCTGCCCGGTCACGTATTCGAAAGCGATGAAATGCAGGCCGCGATCTTCGCCGAAATAGAAGACTCGCGCGATGTTCTCGTGATCGAGCCGCGCCGCGGCGCGGGCCTCGTTCTGAAATCGCAGGACCGACGACCGGTCGCGACTCTGGCCCGGCGCCAGCACTTTCAAGGCGACGACCCGCTGGAGCCGCGTGTCGAGCGCGCGGAACACGGCCCCCATGCCGCCGGACCCGATGCGATCTTCGATCGCGAAGTATCCGAGTTCGCAGCCGGACGAGGTTTCAACGTCGGTGGCGACGACCGCGTCGTTGTCCGACGGAAACAGGCGTCTCCAGACTTGCGAGTCGGGCTGCGCCGCGTCATCCGCTTCGAACACGAAGCTGTGCGACGAATCGCTGTTCGAGCGCCGCCGGCCTTCCGGATTCAACACCGTCTCTTGCACGACGGTCCCGAGGGGCGTCGCGGAAGGACGATAATACGTCGACTCGGAGGGAGGACGATCCTCGCGGGACGATCCCATCCCCGGCGTCTGGCTCATGGAAATACGCGTCGCAAGAGCGGCGGAGAGCCGACGGATCCGTCCGACGGCATTCGAAAAGGTGTCCGCTTGAAGCCGGCTTCAGTATAGGCCCGACGACTCAGGGATCAAAACCCTTTTCACCGGGTGCGGCGGTTTTTCAGCAACCTGCCCGTCGGCACAACATATTACCGTATCGACAATTACGGATTCATCGGCCGACCAGGCCGCGAAACCCGTTCGCCCGTCAGCTCTTGCACGGCTTTCCGCACCGATTCGCAGTGGGCGATGAGTTGCTGATAGATGCCGACGGTGAAGTGGTCCGACTCCAGAACGCCGGCCGCCGTCGCATGCACCGTCTTGTCGCCCAGGGCGACGGTGTCGCCGCCCGGTCGCTCCGGACGGGTCGAGCGTCGCAGCGAGTGGACCCTGGGAATAAAGCCCTGTTCCAGGTGCTCGATCAACTCCCGGTTGTGTCGCAATGCCGCGATGACCCTGTCGCGTAACGTCAAATCGTCTGGTGAATGTGGCATCCGAACCGTCCCCGTACCGATGAAAAGCCGGGTGATTGTGCGTTCGCAAAATGGTAATTATAAAGATCACGGCAGTTGCGCCGCCAGATAGCAGTTTCGGAACATGACGAATTCCGGAAATACCGGGTTCGTCGCGGCGTTATTCCGCCGACACGCTATTTCCGCTGATCCATTCGCTGCCTGTTCGACACGGCGCTCGTTCGCTTGGTTCCCATTTCGCTTTCGACCTGAAAAAGGCGCATTCCTGGAATCCGCACGACCGGGAATATCGCCTGGACCGGTCGATGAGCTGCGACGGAGCTTCTGATCATCCGTTCCCAATCGTTGGCTGGCCGACCTCGTGAGAATCCTCGTCCTCGGAGACATCCATTCGAACTGGGCCGCGTTGTCGGCCGTCGCCGCCGCCGAGCCGCAGCCGTTCGATGCCTGCTTCGTGACGGGAGACCTGGTGGACTACGGCAGCGACCCGGTGCGATGCGTGGGCTGGGTGCGACAGCATGCGACGGCGGTCGTGCGGGGAAATCACGACCATGCCGTCGCCCAACGGGTCGCCGCCCGTCCCGGCTCGGGCTTCAAGTCGATCGCCGCAGCCACGCGGCCGCTGCATTGGCAGGTGCTGGACCGTGAGGAGATGAAATTCCTGGCCCGGCTGCCGGTGACTTGTCGCGTGGGAGTCGGTGACAAGACGTTCTTTCTCGTCCATGCGACCCCGCGCGATCCGATGGACGAGTACCTCGGCGACGACCCCCCCGCCTGGGAATCGCGGCTGGAGCTTGTCGAAGCCGATTTCGTGCTCGTCGGCCACACGCATGTCCCCTACGTGCTGAAACTCGGCCGAACGACGGTGCTGAATCCCGGCAGCGTCGGCCAGCCCCGCGACGGCGACCCGCGTGCCTCTTACGCGGTGATCGAAGACGGCGCGATCGAACTCCGCCGCGTCGCCTATGACGTCGAAGCGGCCGTCGAGCACCTGCGGACGTTCGGCGTTCGCGACGAGGCGCTCGCCATGGCCGGGCAGGCGCTACGAACCGGCTGTGCAAAGTGAACAGACCGCTCGTGCGCGCGGCGGGGAGTCTCACGCCGCGCGGCGCACCTCGTCGTCCTGCATCGGCGTCGCAGCGGGCGCAACCGGTTCCGGCATGGAGATCGTCAGCGGCGGCAGATTCGCCGCGGCGGGCATCGCTTCGACTTCGCGGGCCAAAGCCGCATAATCCTGGGCGCCGGGGCACTTCGACGCATAACGGAAGATCGACTGGCCGAAGCTGGGCGCTTCCGCGAGTTTGATGTTCCGGCGGATGCGACTGTCGAAGATTTTCGCCTCGGCCCAAGGCGCGTTCGGATCGGCCTGCTCGAGGAACGAGGCGAGGTCGTCGGTGACGTCGGCGGCAAGCCGCGTTCCCGATTCATACAAACAGAGCGCGACGCCCGACACCTTCAGTTCGCGATTCAGTCGACGGGCGACGAGCGCGGTCGTCTGGAACAGCTTCGACAGGCCCTGCAGCGCGAAAAAGTGCGGCTGCAGGGGAATCAGCACTTCCGACGCGGCGGTCAGGGCGTTGACCGTCAACACGCCGAGCGACGGCGGACAATCCATGACGATGTAGTCGAACGGATCCTGCGACGTCATCTGCTGAATCGCCTGTCGCAGCACGACCTCGCGATTCTTGGCGTCGACCAGCTCCAACTCGGTCGCCGCCAGATCGAGGTTGCTGGGCACGACCCACAAGTTCGGGCCGACCATCCGCCGGGCGGCCGCCAGAGGCTTGCGACCGGCGAAAACGTCGTACACCGTTTCGGCGTCGCCGAAGGCTTCGACGCCCAGATGCAGACTGGCGTGCCCCTGCGGATCGAGGTCGATCACGCAGACCCGCCGGCCGAGGTCGGCCAGGGCCGCGGCCAGGTTCACGCTGGTGGTCGTCTTGCCGACGCCCCCCTTCTGATTCATCACGGCGATCGTACGCATGCGGAGCTCCGCCCCAAGGCGCTCCGGCCGCGCCCGGAGCGCTTCCCTGTTCGCAATCGACTCGGATGCCCGAACGCGGCGACGGGC
>JBAQZJ010000565.1:0-1673 GCA_049790855.1 Planctomycetaceae bacterium
GACCACCTGCGCCCAGAACTTGCCGAAGCCGGGCCACGTGAGCCACTCGGCGGCCCAGCGGCCTTTCGCATCGGAGGTGAACGCGACGCTCATGCCCAGACCGTAGCGCCACCACGCCAGCAGCGGGTCGCCGGCCTCGCTCGACAGGATCACCTCGGCGGTCGCCTTCGGCCGCGTGACGACGTAGCCCAGCAAGTACGGCGCCGCGCCGAGGTCGATGCCGTCCAGGACCGGAGTCGGCCGAAGGATCTGCGGCAGGAACGGCTCTTCGTTGATGGCGCCCTTGCTGGCGGTCACGGTCTCCTTCGCGAAGATTTGCGGCACGTTGAACGGGTCGCTGGCGAAGTAGTAGCGCCCCTTGCCGATCTGCGCGATGCTTTCGAGAAGCTGCTGATGAGCGCCTTCGCCGATGCCGACGGTCGAACAGGTGATTTGCGACGAGGCCATCGACGCGGCGATGCCTTCAAAGTCACCGGGCGACGACTGGCCGTCGGTCAGAATGATGACGTGCTTGAGCTTGGCCGTCGCCGATCGCAACGCGGCGAGCGCCTCGTCCATCGCCGGGGCGAGGTTCGTCCCGCCGCCGGCTTCGATCGTGGCGATGCGGTCGATGATGGAGCCGCTCTTGGGACGCAGCTCGCTGACCCATTGGAAGTTTCCCTCGAAGGCGAGCACGCCGATCTGGTCTTTCGCGCCGAGCAGTTCGACGGCGCTTTTGGCGGCCTCTTTCGCCAGTTCGATCTTCTCGCCGCCCATGCTGCCCGACTTGTCGATGATCAGCACCATCGCCAGGCTCGGCTTCTCCTTCTCCTTCTCGAAGTCGCTGCGGACCGGCAGGATCTCTTCAAGCGGCGTCTTGTAGTAGCCGCCCAGGCCGAACGACTGGTCGCCGCCGAGCATGATGAACCCGCCGCCGAGATCGCGGACGTACGATCGCACGACGTCCATCTGCTTCGCCGACAGGTCGGTCGCCGGCACGTTCGACAGGACCAGCATCTCGTAGTTCTGCAGGTCCGACAGGCTTTCGGGTACGCCGCGGGCCGGACGGACGTCGACCAGCACGCCTTCTTCCTCCAGCGCCCACGTCAAGTTGCGGGCGAGGTCGGGGTTCGATTCGATCAACAGCACCCGCGGCTTGCCGGCGGCGTAGACCAGGCCGTCGGCGGCGTTGTTGTCGAGCAGCGTGTCGACTTTCGCGCCGCGGATGCGGATCGAATATTCGGCGAGACGGTCGCGATCGATCGACTGCCGGAAGCGGAACACGTTCTCGCCGGCCTCGATTGACTTCGTCTCCTCGACCACCTTGAACGAGCCGCGAAACACCTCGATCGTCACCTCGTCGTCGTGATTAGCGTCGATCGCGACCTCGACGTAGAACGGCTCGCCCTGCGCGACTTGCGCGGGAACCGTCACCGACGACACCTGCACCTCGGGGTCCGACCGAACCGGCAGCGGCACGACGTCGATCGCCGTTGTGCCGCCCGAGGCCGTCCGCACGGCGTCGCCGGTCGTCTCGTTGCCGTCCGACAACAGCACGATGCGGGGCACCCTGTCGGGCGGCGCCGCCGCCAGCGCCGTCACGATCGCCGCGGAAAGATCGCTGCCGCGCAAGTGCGGATCGTCCGTTTCGTCGGGAACGCCCTCCGCGGCGTTCCCGACAGAATGGGTTGTGG
>JBAQZJ010000566.1:0-2727 GCA_049790855.1 Planctomycetaceae bacterium
GCGCAGCGGCAGGCGACGTACTGCTGGTAGAGGCGGAACGAGACGTCGACGACCCGCATTTGGTCGACGTCTCGTGCCTGCCCGAGTTCGTGACCTTCCTCGACCCACAGCAGGCCGACGGCCCGAGTGAATCGGTCGAGGACGTGTTTCCCCGTGATGTAGTGCCGTGGCGACTGCAGCTTCAACCGGGCGAGATAGATCGTCACGTAGTGAGACCAGAGACCGTCCTGGGACGGCGCGTGCTTGAGCGGCGCGATCATGCGACGCATCCTCCGAATGGAAGTTCGGCAACTCCCGATCCGTGACCGCCGTCCTGGACGTCGCCGGAGATCCTGAAACGAAACAGGGCGGATGAGGGTTCCGCAACATGAAGTCTGCCTCCCCGGCGCTTGGGGCGCACGGCAACGGATCGCCGCGAGGCACAAGCGAACGCCCGTTCCATTCCGCATGCGCGGGCAGGACGGGTTGATGGGTTGATTCCGCTGAGGCGTCTCAGCAGGCCCACGCGGGAATGCGGGGACTTGCGGATGGCGCCGGTCTCACGTGGCGAGCACCGGCGTCAAAAACCAAACGCCGGTGCCGTGTAAGCACCGGCATTGGAACATATTTCGTCCGAACATCAAGCCGAAGCGGCGTGGATTCTTTCAGAATCCAACAAGTCGTCGATCGTCGTGCCGAGCGCAGCAGCCACTCGAACAATCACGCCGAACCGAACGTCATTTGACGCGCGCCGAAGGCGCTTGATCGTCTCGGGGTTTTCGCCGGCCTCGCGCGCAAGATCGTGACCTGACCAGCCGCGTGCGGCTAATAGGGTGTTCACATTGGCGGCGAGCAGCTCTCGCACTTCGTTGTCACTCACGTCTGCCATGCCGACATTGTAGCCGGCCCTCTTGGGGACGAAAGGAGGGAGGTGTGCTTACACGGCACCGAAGTGTCTGTCCCCCGCCTCGCGGTTAGGGGGCACCTCCCATACTGGTTCAGCGGCGTTTGGTCGTGGTGGCCTGGTTGTCGAGAACACCGTCAGCGCCATCGATGAGCAGCACGTATTGGTCGAACGTAAGTTGTTGAATTTCGCTTGGTGGCCAGCCATATCGATCGATCAAGTATCGCTGCACGGCCTGTAGACCTCGCAGTCTCGCGTAGCCCCTCGATTCGGCGAGTTCATCGCCGAAACTGATCAGTGCCTCCATGGTTTTTTTTCGATCGACCGCCTCACCGATCGCTTCCTGAAAGTCGTGCTTGGTCATCCCATCTGCGATGGGCAGGCCAAGTCCCTCTGCATAGGCGAATTGCGACTCAGACGGCGGAGGATCGCCGAACACGTAGTCCTCGAAAGATCGCTCCGCCTCCGCGCTGATTGCGTCGGAGATCTCTGCCAGTCGCCTGCTCCACGACTCGGCGAGAACGACGAGACGCTCTGGCAACCCATCGCCGAAGACTCGACACGCGTCGTTGAAGAGGGCATCTTCGACAGCCGCATCGAAGCGGTGGCCGGGAGTAATCCGTCGGAGCCGAAACGCCGCCAGCGACCGCCAAAGAAGAAGGACTGCCGACTCCGGGTTGACCTCTTCCACGGCTACCCGCTGATATACAACCTCGTCGCACTGCTCGGCGAACATCGTCGCGAGCGTGCCGGGTGACCGAAGTTGTTCCCGTCGGATCTGGTCGTTCTGCTCAACCATCGCCTGTTCCTGCGGGTAATGTTTTCCGGTCACGACGAGGGTGACGACTCGCCGCGCGGCGTGATCACAGTGAGCCGCCGCACCGGACAGGTCACCTGCTTGCCCCTGGGCGGGGAAGCGGCAGCTAGGTCAACGGATACTCCGTCCGTTGACCTGTCGCCGACTTCCGTGGGTTTCTGACGGCTTCCACGTGGCACCGGAAATCCGCTCCGATGGCATGCTTTTCGAATGAAGGCGGTGGGGCTCGAACCCACGACCTACGGATTAAAAGTCCGTTGCTCTACCAACTGAGCTACACCTTCGGAATTGTCGCCAGCGCAGGTCGACGGAAGGTCGACGTGCGATGGCGGGAGGGGCATTGTGCGCGGCTGCCCGCGGCTCTGCAAGGAATGGAGACGATTCACGGGGGCGTGGTTCGCTCGGCAGTGCGCCGAGACAGACCCGGCCTTCATTTCAAACGGCGGATCTCCACTTTCGTTCGTTTGGGCATTGCCGGCCTTGACGCCCGCACCGCCGGTCGGGTGAACTGCGGTCGGAAACTCGCCCCGTCTTTCGCTCAGGCCGTCTCGTGCCGCTCGAGTCGCTCGTTGCATTTCTGACCGGCGTGGCACTCGTCACGCTCGGGCTGGCGTTTCTGCGGCGGCACCGACGGATGCAGCAGATCCGCCGCGACGATCCGTCGATCGGCGACGACGAGCAGCTCTTTTACGATCGCCAGTATCGACGACGTTTGCTGACGTCGGGCCTGATCGTCGTGCTGGGCGTGCTGATTCCGATCGGTTACCTGTTGCTCGATCGACGACCGGCGCTGCCGGCGACCGTCGTGACGCTGTACTGGATCGGCGTGCTGCTGCTGGTGCTTTTCGTGCTGCTGCTGGGCATCATCGATCTGTTTGCGACAGGCATGCACGCCAAAGACGCGATCAGCCGGGTGCGTAGCGAGAAAGCGGCCCTGGAGCGCCAACTTGAAGAGGTTCGCCGTTCGCTGCGGGAACGGCGAGAGTAAGAGCCTATCCGGAAAGTCTGATGCACCGCGGCGACGGGC
>JBAQZJ010000567.1:0-10570 GCA_049790855.1 Planctomycetaceae bacterium
GCTCGATGTAGACCATCACCAGATAGCCCGGCAGCGTCGCGAGCAAAATCAGAGCCAGCGTCCAGACGACGCTCATCACCTTGCCGCGCAGGATCGTTCCCGTCGACAGCGGCGTCGTCTGCAACAATTGCCAGCCGCCGCCTTCGCGTTCAGCGCTGATCAGGACGGCGGCGAGGCTCGGGGTGATCAGCAGGATCAGCGCCGCCTGCAGAATCACGAGGATGCTGCCGATCGTTTCGACGCCCCAGTCGATCGTGCCCGCCGTCGTCAGGTAAGTCAGACCGAGCGACGCCAGGGCGCAAATCGCGACCAGCCGCAGCAGCCAGTGGATTCGTCCGAACCGCCGGCAGCGAAATTCCTTCACCATGACCGGGTTCATCAAAAAGCCGATGCCCGACTTGCGACGCTGGGGATCGACGAGAAACACCGCACGCCGGGCCGCCCGTTGCATCGCGCCGCGTTCTTCGGTCATCACGCCGGACGAGCGAGATCGATCGAACAGGCGGTAATCCAGGCGGGCGACCGTCCAGACCGCGCAGACGGCGCTGGCCACCAGGGCCAGCGCCGCATACCAGGCGGGCGCCGACGATTCCGAAATGATGCCGCGGGCGCCGACGCCGCCGTGCCAGAGCCATTCCATGACGGCCGGAATCGGCGAGAGCGATCGCAGCCATCCGGTGATCACGGCCAGCGGTCCCGTCTGACCCTGAAAGAACAGATAGGCGGCCGGAACCGCTACGGCGAGCGAGAGAACGAGTCCGTAGGTCACCCGCAATGCGGAATCGGCGGTCCGCGCCAAGGTGCTGACGAGCAGCGCCAACGTCGTGAACTGCAGCGCGGCGATCGCGAGCAGTCCGTAGAGTCCGGCGACGTCTGCGAAGGTCACGCCGCCGCCCATCGAAAAGCACGCCGTAGCCGCCGGCAGGCTGAGACAGAGCAACAGCAACGAGAAGCCCAGGCTGCCGGCGAGCTTGCCGAAGTAGATCGACCAGGGCTTCATCGGCGAGTTCAGCAGCAGGGCGAGCGTCCCCGCGTTTCGTTCGCGCACGATCGAGCTGGCCGGGAATGCGGGAATGAACAGCAGCACCATTCCCAGCAGCCCGTATCCGAAGATCCGAAAGACTCGCTGGGCCTGCGCTCCCGATACGTCGACCTGGGCGTCGGTCGGCCAGCGGAGCAGGACCAGCAGGGTGAAGATCACCGCGACGCCCACTTGCAGCAGCGCCGCCTTGCGCGTGCGGAGAATTCCTGCGAGTTCCCGCGAGACGATGGGGTTGTTCACGGCGTTTCTCCCGCGACCACCGTCGCCGAAGCCGTGGACACGACGGTTTCCCGCGACGTCCGAGTCGATTCTTTCTCGGGCTTCGCATCGGGACTCGTGTTGCGTGCGACGGTGAGGAAGGCCTCTTCGAGATCGGTCTGCAGCTCGCGGAACTGCGTGACGGGGATGCCTGCTGTGACGAGCTGCGCCAACAAGGTGCCAAGCTCCGCTTCGAGCCTGCCGGTGCGGAACCGCACGGAGGCTTCGACCGCGGAAGCGATCACCTCGGCCTCCGGCTCGATGAAATCGCGAATGATCGCGCCGGCCGCAGGCAGGCTGTCGGCGGAAGCGAGCTGCGCTTCGACCGTGCGCTGCTGGTGGATCTGCCGCGTGATCTCATCGAGTGTGCCGAACGCCCGCAGCTTGCCGTGCGTCATGATCGCCACCTGATCGCAGATGCGCGACAGTTCGGGCAGGATGTGGCTGGTGACGATCAACGTCTTTCCCGACGCCGCGAGCTGCAGCAGCAGTTCCCGCATCTCGACGCGCGCCTGCGGGTCGAGGCCGTTCGCCGGTTCGTCGAGAATCAGCACTTCGGGGCTGTGCAGCAGCGTGCGTGCGATGCCGACCCGCTGCTGCATTCCGTGGCTGAGACTCTCGACGTAGCGGTCGCGCATCCAGGCCGTGTTCGTCGTCCCGAGCACTTCTTCGATCCGGCCGGCGCGGGTCTTTCTCGGGATGCCGAAGGCGGCGCCGAAGAAGTCGAGGTATTCATGCACCCGCATGTTGTCGTACGGGCCGAACTTGTCGGGCAAGTAGCCGACGAGTTGTTTGATCTTGTGTGCATCTTTCACGCAGTCGACGCCGGCGATGCGTGCCGAGCCGCTCGTCGGACGGGACAAACCGACAAGGATCTTGATCGTCGTCGTTTTGCCGGCCCCGTTCGGCCCGATCAATCCCAGAATCGTCCCGCGATTGACCGACAACGTCAGCGAGTCGAGCGCGGTGAACTCGCCGTAGATTTTCGTCAGCCCGTCGATTTCGACGACCGCGCCGTTCTGATCAACCATCGGATCAATCTCCGGGAAACATCAAGGTTCGCTCGGCGCTTCGTGCGTCTGCCCGGACGCTTCGAGCCGCAACGACTTCATCAGCCAATACTGCCGCAATTCTCCGGAATCCGGGTCGACCGGCGCGGGCGAGCCGGTCACGCGCAGGCCCAGCGACAGTCCGCCTCGATCGTCGAGTTTCAGGACGTCGGCACGATCGACGGTGGCCCGCAGCGTTCCGACCGGTTGCTCCCACACGCGCAACGATTCCGCCCGCATCCCGTTCCAGCCGATCAATTCCAGCCTTTCCATCGCTCCCGACGCTTCGAGCGAAATCTCGACCTTCTCCAGTTTCAGCGGGACGACTTCCGACGGCAGTTCGAACCGCTGCCACGACTCGAGGTTCCCCGTATATTCGACCCACTCGCCCGTTTCGTCGTGATACAGCGACGACGAGACGCCACCCGTGGGTCGAGGAACCGCGTCGAATTGGATGAACGGCGAGGGAATCTTGACCTGCGTGCCCGGCGGTGTGCGTTCGATCTCGACGGGAAACACGACAAGCGACGCCCCGGTTCGCGAGCTTTCCGGCGGATAGGCGAACGCCAGATCGAGCGGCGGCGACCATGCCAGAAGAGTCGGACGCTCCCGGTACCGTCCATGCCCGCTGTCGATGTGCAGCAGTCGCTCGTACATGCCTTGGCGGCGCCGCTGATTGTCGCTCAGCAGCGTGCTGGAGATGAAGGTTCCCGGAGCGAGGACGTCATCCGGCCCGGCGACGAACTTGCCGTTCGCTTGCAACCGGGGGGCGACGTTTCCGCCCGAAGGCGCGGTCATCACCGGATCGCTCAGATTCTGCAGCGGCCCGGTCACGCGCCCCGCAAAACCGTCGGGGCCGAACGCTCCTTGCGCTGCGACCGGCGACTCGAGACGCAGATCCTTCTGAAACGAGGCGACGCGAATGCCGGCCGGAAGCGTCAGGTTTTCCCAGTGCCAGCGATCCCAGTCGGTCCAGACCATTCGCCGCGTCGTCCCGGAGAACCCGGTCATGTCGGGCAGAATCAGGCCTCCGCCCGTCGAACCCAGTTCGGCCTTCGTCGTCTCTTGGTTGTAGAACGTCAACAGGCCGGTGGTCTGAACCACCGACGAACCGGGGGTCGTTTCGACCAACTGGCCTTCGGCGACGGTCGACGGCACCGACTCCGAGTTCTGCAGGCCCAGAATCGCCAGCACGCTGGCCGACGCCAGCGAGACCGCCGGCGCCGCCCAACCCAGCCATTCCAATCGTTCACGCCGCCCCAGCCAGACGGCACCGACGGCCAGCACGACGCAGAAGGATCCGAGGATCGCCAGGACCGTGCCGCGGCCGACGATGCGATAGCCGATCTGTTCCGCCAAAAACGGCTGCCAGTCGTCGACCGTATGAACCGGGGCTTTCTGCAACCCCATCACCCGTTCCGAGAGATACGACAGCGGTTCGCCGGCGACGAACGGGGTCTCGCCCAGACGATCGGGCGGAGCCACGTCGCCGGGCCGACGCGGTCGGGTCCACGCTTCCGCACCGACCGTCGTGAGCAGCACTTGCCCTTGTCCGACGTTGCGCACAAGCGACGCCGGCCAGCCGTCGACCGTATGCAGGACCTCGAGATCGTCGGTCAACACCCGCACCATCTCGACGGGCTTCTCGAACTCGCGGTTTTCGCCGTCGGAGCTTCGAGCCGCGAGGCCGACCCCTTCGATCCGCACCTGCGTAAGGCCGACTCGATCGACCGTCTGAAGGCGACAGACGTCACCGAAAAGACGTTCGACGAGTTCCGGCGAGACCTTGTTCAACACGATCCACAATCGTCCGCCGCGATACACCCATTGCCGGATCGCCGCCATCCCGGCGGGATCCGACAGCGGCCGATCACCCATCAGGACGAGATGCTCCATTCCCTGCAGGGTCTCCGCCCCCGGCGGGAGCACCAGCCCGCGCATCGAGACGACCTTTCGAGACAGCCCCGCATGAAATCGGGCCGCGACGATCATGTCGTTCACGGCGTCGCCGGCGTCGTCCGTCACGAACGGGTCCATCTCCTCGACGCGGCAGGTCAGCCGTCCTTCCTGATCGATCGGCAGAATCCCGTCGTTGAGCATTTGTCCCGTCTCGGTCGGGACGACTCGTTCTTCCGAACCGGTGCGCTCGATGAACACCGAGTTGAACGACAGGGTTTCCGAACCCCGCGGGAGCGATTCGGGAACCAGAACGGGATGCCAGGTGATTCGTCGCGATCGCGGCGGGAGCCAGATCTCGCGACCGTACTGCCGGTCGGCGTGACCGTCGAAGAACAGTGAACTCAGGACCGTCGACGGCTTGTCGGACCGGTTCACGACCCGAACTTCAACCAGCCCCCATTTGCCGGGCGAATAGGCGCGGGTTCCCGTCGGAAGTCCCGCCGAAACCTGCTCGGCGGCGGACAGCGGTTTCGTCTGGGCGTTGCCGGACGCGGGACCGAACAGGACGGCCCCGGTCACGAGCCAGCACGAGAAGTGTCGTCGCAGCACGGCGAATCCGGAGGTGAAATGACCGGAAGGGAGAACCGTTCCGTCGAGTATCGTTCCGGATCGGGGGCGAAGCAACTTCGACCGTGCTGCGAGCCTGCCTTGCTTGCGATCGGCGTTTCCGGGCCGCTCGGTCACGCTGGAAGGGCCGTCCGACGGCCATCAAGCCGTCGCGAGCCGCGTGACGTAATCCAACACCCCTTGGGCGTCCACCGATCGCATCACGTCGATGTTCGCCTGCCATTGTCGCTGGCCGCGGCGGTCGAAGACGGTCATGCCGCGAGTCAGCTCTCCGACCGTCTCGACGTTGATCGCCATCGCCGTCCGGTCGAACAGGCCCGGTCGCGCCATGGCGGCCAGGGCGACCACCTCGTGCAGTATCAAGCCCTCGACGCCGAAGACTTCATGACTGGCCCGAAACGCATACGGCAGCAGTTGACCGAACAGTTCCCGCACGCGGTCGGACAACCCGGCCAGCAGCCGTTCGTACTGGCTGGCCGTCACTTCGAACTTCCGACAGACGTCGAGCGGAACGAGCGTCTTCGTGATCCGCGACCGCAACACCGTTCGGGCCGCAATCGGATTGACGTAGGCGTTGAACTCTGCGGCGGCCGTGACGTCGCCGCCGACTTCGACGCTTCCCGCGAGGCAGACAAGCTCTCGCAGGCCGGGCAGAAAGTCGCGGCTCTTCTCGGCGGCGAGTTCGATGTTCGTCAGCGGGCCGAGCGTCAGCAGCGTGATCTCGTTCGGATGCTCCTTGACGAGATCGACGAGCAGCTTCGACGCATCGCGCGGTGTGTGCAGCTCCGAGAACTGCGGATCCCAGTCGCCCAGACCGTTCGGACCGTTGATCCGCTGCCAGCGGATGTCGGAGCCGGCGAACGTCAGTTCGGCGGTCGCGATCCGATCGTCGCAGGCTCCGACGCGCGGCCGCTTCGGCGGGTCGAGAACCTGGATCACCGCCTGGATGTTTCGCGTCGCCTGCCGGCCGGGCACGCAACCGGCCGTCGCCGTCACCGCGAGCAGTTCGATGTCGGGATCGAGTATCGCCAGGGCGATCGCGACGGCGTCGCCGATTCCGGGATCGGCGTCGATAATGAGCTTTTGCGGCACGAATCGGCCTCCGGCAGTGCGTCATGGCAGCGGCGGAATTCTAGACCGGACGGTGGGAAATCCGAAGCGCGAAGCATGAAATCCGGGCGAAATATTGTCGGGCGCCTGGTGTCTGGTGACGACACGGGCTACGGATCGGACGAGCGGAACACCAGACGCCGGTGACCTTCATCGGTTGGGCTTTTTGTGCTTCGGGCTTAGGATTGTTTTCGGATTTCGCATTTCGGATTTCTTCATTCACCCGCATTTCCATGACCGACCCCGTCCGTCACGCATTGCTCGCCGCCCTCGATCGCCGTGACCTCACCGAACGCGAGGCGGCCGCCGCGATCGGCGCCGTCATGGACGGCCAGGCCGACGAGTTTCTCGTCGCCGCGCTGTTGACGGCGCTGCGGGTGAAAGGCGAAACGGCTGCGGAACTCGTCGGTGCGGCCCGCGCGATGCGCGAGCGGGCCGCGAGAATCCCGTCGCGAATCGACGGACTGCTCGACACCTGCGGCACCGGCGGCGACGGGCTGGCGACGTTCAACATCAGTACGGCCACGGCGCTCGTGGCCGCCGCCGCCGGCGTTCCCGTCGCCAAGCACGGCAACCGGGCGGCCTCCAGTTCCAGCGGCAGCGCCGACGTCCTCGAAGCGCTCGGCGTGAACATCAGCCTGACGCCCGACCAGGTCGCGGCCTGCATCGAAGAGGTCGGCATCGGGTTCTGCTTCGCTCCGCTCTGTCACGGGGCGATGAAAAACGTCGCCCCGATCCGCAAGCGACTCGGCTTCCGCACGATCTTCAACCTGCTCGGCCCGCTGACGAACCCCGCCGGGGCGGCTTATCAGCTTGTCGGAGCCGGTCGCAATGAAACCGCCGAAAAGCTGGCCCGGTCGCTGGCGGTCTTCGGCGTGAAGCAGGCGGTCGTCGTCTGTGGAAACGACGAGCTCGACGAAGTCAGCCTGTGGGGCACGACGGCCGCCTTCGTCGTCGAGGGAAACAACGTCGAACGACAAGAATGGCCGGCATCCCACTTCAGCAACGGCGCGACGGTCACGGCAGCCGATCTGAAAGTCGCATCACCCGCCGAGAGCGCAGCGGTCATTCGTGCGGTGCTTGCCGGCGAGCAATCCGCGGCACGGCAGATCGTACTGGCGAATGCGGCAGCAGCGCTGTATGCCTCGCGGAAGGCACTCTCCCTTGAGGACGGCCTGTCGCTCGCTCGCCGGACCATCGATTCGGGCGAGGCCGGGCGCACACTCGAACGACTCGCTGACTTCTCCAATCGACTGGCAGAATGATGGGCTTCGACGTCCACGGACCGACCCGCCACGTGACAGCGAGCAACGTGGATGGAAGCGAACCGCGATATGACCTGCTTGCGATGCCGGCGGAATACGGCCTGAACTGCCCCCGACTCGACCAGCTCAACCGTCGATTCTACGCGACCACGATTGTGCGCTTCGACGACGGATCTGTGCATGCGCTCCGTGATGAGCTGACTCGGCTGCGAGACGCGTATCGCAGTCGCCGCGAACCGGAATTGATCACGGAGCGTCGGGTTCGCGCGCGCAATCCCGCTGTCCGCCGCGCGATCATCGACCGAGTTTGCCTGGAAGACGTGGTGTACCGCGCACTTGAGGAGTTCCGCCTGTTGTGCGACGAAGCGATCGCCACGAAGACGGACGTGCGCTGCGAAGGAGACTGACCGTGAATCTCGCGAATGTTGCGCGCGTTTCGGCGCCCCGAAGCCGATGATCGCTCCCTGGCGGTCGCGGCTCTGTGCTTCATCGGCACACGACGTTGCAGAGACGTTCCGCCCACCGGCAGGCTCACGCCTACCGCTCGCCTGAAGGGCGACCTCGAATCACCCGCCCTTGTGGCGTCCCCTCTCCCACCTATAATTCCTCCCCTGAACCGATCGCGAGCATCGTCTGTCCGATGCGTGAACGGGAATCGACTCCTCAGAACTGCCGGCGGACGCCTGCGGCTCGCCACTCACGATGCGCGACTGGTTCCGTAACGTCTGGATCGCGATTCACACCGTCGCCTCGGGAATGGCGATCACATTGCGGCTGTGGCTGCAGACGTACCGCCGACGGACGTTCACCGAAGTCTATGAGTATCCCGAAGTCGCCGTTCCCGTGAAGGCCCGCTATCGCGGGTTCCATCGGTTCGATCTCACGGCGTGCATCGCTTGCGACCGATGCGCGGTGGCCTGTCCGGTCGACTGCATCTATATCGAGAAATCGAAAAGCCCTTCGGGGAAGGGCTTTCGCGTCGAAACGTTCGCGATCGACTACACGAAGTGCATGTTTTGCGCCTTATGCGTCGATCCCTGTCCCGTCGAGTGCATCTTCATGGGCTCGACGTACGACCTGAGCGGCTACAGCCGCGACGGTTGCCTCGTCGATTTCGCCAAGCTGCCGCTGGAGACGGCGTGGGGGCGGGCGACGCTCAATCCGACCGTCGTCGCCGCCAGCAAGTCCATCGCCGAGCCGGTCTGGATCAAAGGCGAGCCGAATCCCTTTGAGACCGTCGATGCGACGGCTGTGGTGCGGCACGATTCGGAATACGGTCGGGGAGGCGATTCCAGGCGTGCCTCGGCGTAGGTCGGTAGACGCAGGATGGGCCGACGGGTTACGCTCGGGGAAGTCGCATTCCAGTAGACGGTTCGTCGCAGGCTTCATAACGGCGAACGAACGAGGATAAAGCCGATGAACGCCGCCGCAAGACGCCCGGCCAAGCCAGGACAGCCGCTCACCGCCGAAGACGCGAATCGTCGGCTGCCGCTCGCGCGGGCGATCGTCGCCGATCTCGTCACCTTGCATCGCGACCTGGTCGATCGACGCGAGCGGCTCGCGCGGATCCGAAAACTGCCCGGCGGCAAGCGTCAGGAAGGCTCGCTCTATTCCGAAGAGCTCGAACAGATCGAACTGGAGATCGCCCGCGACGACGAAACGCTTCGCGGCTACGTCGCCGAGCTGGAAAGTCTCGGCGGCACGGTTCGAGATCCCGCGACGGGGTGCATCGAGTTCGCCGGGCGGCTCGAAGGCAAGCAAGTCTTTTTCGGATGGCGGCAAGGCAGCGAAGATCTGAATTACTGGAGGTCGGCCGACGACGACGATTCGCAACAGCACCCTCTGCTCCAAGGCTCCGTCTCGCAGGACGACGACGCGACCTGACGCATGAACGATCTCGTCGGCCACTTCCTACTCTTCACGATCGTCATTGTCGCGGCGCTGGCGGTGCCGCTGATTCTCGGCCGGCTGATCCGCCCCGACAATCCGACGCCCGACAAGGTCGCCGTCTACGAGTGCGGCGAGCCGACGATCGGATCGAGTCACGTCCAGTTCGACCTGCGGTTCTACGTCGTCGCGCTGCTGTTCATCGTGTTCGACATCGAGGTCGCGTTCTTCTTTCCGTGGGCGACCGTCTTCGGCACTGCCGCGCAGCTCTCCGACGAACGCCTGCCCGCCGTCACTGCGGAGAACCTGACGGACCCGGCTGCAGCCGCCCGGCTGACTCTCAGTGAGACGTTTCTGTCCGTCCAGCCGGGAACCCTGCCGCCGGACGAAGCGATTTCCGCCGAGGCGGCCCGGGTCTTCGCATGGACGGGCTTCGCCGACGTGCTGGTGTTCTTCGGGGTGTTGCTCGTCGGCTTCGCCTACGTCTGGAAGCGGGGCGACCTCGACTGGGTCCGCGCCGTGAGCGAACGGGTCCGCACGACGACGCGGCGCCCTCCACGATCGCCGGCTTCGCACAAGCCGAACGTGCCGATCGCCAGCTGATTCACCCCGGCGCCGCGATCTCGCGAAACCGCAAGCGAGTTCAATGAAACCATGTCGCACGTCGCCGAGATTCACGACGCCCTGCTCGAACGCTTCGGCCTTGCGATCGTCGTCGGGCTGAACGACGCGGGCGTCGATCCATGGATCGAGATCGCGCCGGCGGCGATCGCCGAGGTCGGCCTGTTCCTTCGCGACGATCCGCGATTTCGGCTGGGGCATCTCAACGATTTGACGGTCGTCGACTACATGGAACCCGACGAGGCGAAGGCCGTCCGGTTCCCCTTCGACCCGCATCTCGAAGTCGTCTATCACCTGTCGAGCTACGAGACCCGCAAACACACCGTGTTGAAAGCCCTTCTGCCGCGGTGGCGAGACGACGTGGCCGGCGAATTGCCGGAGCTTCCGAGCGTCACGTCCGTCTGGCCGATCGCCGACTGGCACGAGCGCGAAGCCTATGACCTGCTGGGCGTCGGGTTCACCGGGCACCCGAACCTCGTCCGCATGTTCATGCCCGAGGACTGGCCCGGCCACCCACTCCGCAAAGACTACGAATGGCCCGAAGAATACCACGGCATCCGCACGCAGTAGGTCAGGCTCCCGCCTGACGGTCCGATCCTTCGGCGCCCCAACTCCCAGGAACGTTCGCGTCAGGCGGATGCCTGACCTACGAACGAAGAGGCCCGCGAATCGACGCGAATGATTTTGAACCACGAAGAGCACCAAGTCAGCGCGATGTAAGAGCCTATCCGGAAAGTCTGATGCACCGCGGCGACGGGCTTTCGGTCGAAGGCCAGGAACGAGGAGGAAGCGATTCGAGAATCGTTGACGAC
>JBAQZJ010000568.1:0-21462 GCA_049790855.1 Planctomycetaceae bacterium
GGGGCGCGAATCTCAAATCGTCGCTCAGCCCGTCACGCCGGCGGTCAGGCCGTCGAGGAAGCCCTTGAGTTGGCGGCTGCGGACCGGGTGCTGGAGTTTGCGGACGGCCTTGGCCTCGATCTGGCGGACTCGCTCGCGGGTGACCTTGAAGATGCGGCCGACCTCTTCGAGCGTGTACGTGTAGCCGTCGCCCAGGCCGTAGCGCAGCTTGATGATCTCGCGTTCGCGATACGTCAGCGTCTTGAGGACGCCGTCGATCTTGTCTTTGAGCATCTCTTGCGTGGCCGCGTTGACGGGGCTGTCGGTGCTGCCGTCTTCGATGAAGTCGCCGAAGTAGCTGTCTTCGCTCTCGCCGACCGGCCGGTCGAGGCTGATCGGCTGGCGGTGAATCTTCAACACCCGACGGGCCTCTTCGACGGAGACGCCGGCGGCTTCGGCGGTCTCTTCGATGGTCGGCTCGCGACCCTTCTCCTGCACGAGCTGCTTGCCGATCTTCCGCAGCTTCGACATCGTCTCGATCATATGCACCGGAATGCGGATCGTCCGGGCCTGGTCGGCGATCGCGCGGGTGATCGCCTGCCGAATCCACCACGTCGCATAGGTGCTGAACTTGTAGCCGCGGCGGTATTCGTATTTGTCGACCGCCCGCATCAGGCCGGTGTTGCCTTCCTGAATCAGGTCGAGGAACGACAGGCCGCGGTTGCGGTACTTCTTGGCGATGCTGACGACCAGCCGCAGGTTGCCGCCCGACAGGTCGCGCATCGACTGCTCGTAAGACGCGAACCGGCGTTCGATGCACTCGAGCCGTTCTTTGAGGCTTTCGGGCGTCTCGAGCGTCATCCGCATCAGGTCGTCCAGCTCTCGCTGAAGATTCGCGCGGTCGTCCTTGGCGCTTTTCAGATTCCGCAGGTGATGGAGTTGCCGCAGGATCTCCTGCATCCTTCCGGAAATCTGTTCGAGCCGCTTGAGGCACGGTTGGAGCCGCTGGGTCCGCAGCGACAGCTCTTCGACCAGCGTGACCATCTTGCGGCGACGCACGCAAATCCGCTGCTGAACGGCGACGCGTTCGGTCTCGGTGCTGTCCGGGTCGATCGCCGCGGCGAATTCGGCCTCGTCCTTCTGGCGGAGATGGTCGAGGGTCTTCAGGTTGTGCGGCATGCGGCCGAGGATCTGGTTCTTCTCGAGACCCTCCGTCATGCTCACCTTGATGGTGCGATCGAACGGCAGCTCGCCGACGTTGACTTTTTGCAACACGTCGAGCGCCGCCTGCATCGCGTAGTCGCTTTCGAGCAATGCGCGGCGGAACCGCTTGCGAGTCACCTCGATCTTCTTGGCGAGGAAGATCTCCTGCTCGCGCGTCAGCAACGGAATCTCGCCCATCTGCGTCAAATACATCCGCACCGGATCGTCGATCTTCCGGCCGGCGTCCTCGCCCGTCAGTTCTTTCGGCTTCTTGGCCGGCTTCTTCTTCAGCTCCGGCTCGGGCAGACCGGCCTCGCGCTCGGTGAGAATGTCGAGGCCGATCTCCTCGATGCACATCAGCAGGTTGTCGAGCTTCTCCGGATTGAGCGCTTCATCCGGCAAATAGTTCGTCACTTGGGTGTAGGTCAGAAAGCCCTGTTTCTGGCCCGCGGTGATCAGTCGATTGAGAGTTTCGTCGAGTCGATGCACTGGATGTCTCCGCAGGGTCGCTGCGCGTCGCGGCTGCTGGTTCGTAGGAAATCTGAATCTGAAGACTTGTCACGTTCGCTCGGAGACGACATGCCCACGCGGGTCATGTCGAACGAAGAGCGTCATGGGGCGTGTCGTGTCGCAAGTTGTTGATGAAGCCGCCTGAGCTGTTCTTTCGCATCATCGTCGAGCGGACGTCCGGCATGATGGCGGATGAACTGTCCGCGCGACTGCTGCCATTGAGACAGCCGGCGGCGTTCGATCAGATATTGGACGACCTGAAGAAAGACCGACGGGATCGCGCTGCGCGCAGCAGCGCCCGTCCCCATAACGTCCGTCTCGGCAGCGTCCGTGCCGGAAGCAGGCCGTTCCGTCGAGCCTGCGTCGAAGTTTACATCACCGAGAAGCCCCGGCAGGTTTCTGCGTCGCGCATCGGCGTCCAGTCCGACCAGCACCTGTTTGAGGTCGAGGTCGTCCGTGCTCGACATAAGCAAATCATAGGCCGGGATTCCCTGAAGATCGGCGACGTCGCGACAGTGTTCGAAGACTGCCCGCAGTCTGGGGGTGGAAAAGTCATCGGGACCAAGCTGCCGGGCCAGCAGGTCGAACAGGTCGGGGCGAGTCAGGACGACGGAAAGCACTTCGCGTTCCGCCGGATCGTCCGGTCGCGCCGCGGAAGGCCGAATTTGCGGGGAAGGCTGGTTGGAAGGCCGGGCAGGCGAAGGATTTCTGCTGCGAAGTCGTTTCAGTTCCTCGCGAATCTGCTGCTCGCGAATGCCGGTCCGAGAGGCGATGCGTTGTAAAATCGTACCCTCGCGTGTCGTGCCGGGCAGTCCGGGAGCCGAACTGATCGCCCCCAGAACATCGTCAATGACCCGGCTCGTCCCGAGGTCGGTGTCCAACCCGAATCGGTTGATCGCCGTGTGAAGCTTAAACTCAAGCGCCGTCGGAGCCGTCGTAACCAACTCTCCGAAGCGTCCTTGGGTATCTTTCGCGAGATAATCGGCCGGGTCCAGCCCCTCCGGCAGCGCCAAAATTCGCAGGTCGACGTCTTGAGCCAGAAATCGGACGAGCGCCCGTTCGGCGGCATTCAGTCCGGCGTCGTCGCCGTCGAACACGAGAACCACCGTCTTCGCGAACCGCTTGAGCAGCGTGACGTGGCTCTCGGCGAGCGCCGTTCCCAGTGTTGCGACAACATTCGAGTAGCCGTGCTGATGGGCCGCGATGCAATCGGTGTAACCCTCCATGATCGCGGCGTTGCCGGTTTGGCGAATCGTTTCGCGGGCCGCCTCGAGGGCGTAGACGAGCTTGCTCTTGGAAAAAACGGTCGTGTCGCCGCCGTTCAGATACTTCGGACCGGCTTCCTCACCACGCCCCGGCAGGATGCGGCCGCCGAAGCTGACGGGGCGGGACCGCTCGTCACGAATCGGAAACATCAGCCGATCGACGAAAAAATCGATGCTGCCGCTGCCGTCGCGACGTTCTTTGACCAACCCGGCCGCCGTCAGGTCTCGCACCGTGTAGGTGCCGCGTGCCCGGCCCAACAGCCACTGCCAGTCGCGGGGGACATATCCCAGGCCGAACCGCTCGACCATTTCGGAAGAAATGCCGCGTGAAGCGACATACTCCCGGACCTCTTTGGCTTCGCTCGACGTTTTCAGGCACGTTCGGAACTGCCGGTCGGCCCAAGCGAGCACGTCGTACAACCGCGGCTTGTCGATCGCGGTGCCGGGCGCGGGAGCCGACCGCTTGGGACGCTCCAGCCCCGCGCGTTCGCCGAGAAGTTCGACGGCTTCGCCGAAGGTGACGCCGTCGTGCTTCATCACGAAAGAAAACACGTCGCCACCTTCGTCGCACACCCAGCAGCGGAAACTCTGACGGTCGGGATAGACGTGCAGCGACGGATTGTGATCGGGGTGAAACGGGCAAAGACCGACGAATTCGGACCCCCCGCGCTTGGGGTTCAGGGCGATCGATTCGCCGATGATCGAGACGATGTCCGTCCGCGCGCGAACCAGTTCTTTGAATTCGGTCGCGTCAGACACTCATGGCTCCGCAAGGCGACAGCAACCGTTCGGTCGCGAACGATACTCGCTTTGACAATTTGGCCAGGTCGAAAAACCGGCGGGCGGGACGGTCGCGAGGCTACGGCCCTCCTCGCGTTACCATTCGCATCTTGCACAGCCGGGAAAGTCAACAGGTGTTCACATCCAGCCTCCGCCAGCCCGCCGCGACCAACGCTCAACTCTAAACCATACAGACGAGAGGTCAAGAAAACGCAGCCCGGCTTTGGCCGGGATCGAGCTACGCAACCTCATAGATAAGACGACGTTTACGTCGATCACTCTCGTTCAGGTCCACCCTGTTCCTCAGAGTCGGCGTCACCGTCGAGGTCAACCGACCGCGAACCGACACCCTGCCTGGCACACGTTCCAAAACAATCCACGACAGTTGGTTTTTGAGAATTGCGGGGGCAGGGTGGTGTCCTAATTTGCCGGCCGCTGGACGACAGGAAGCGGGTGGGTGAATCAGAATGATTCTGAGGTTCTCGGAATCTGTCGCGATTCCGTCAACGAAAACGCCCGCCGGGGGTGCCGGCACTGTTTGATTTCGGACATTATCGCCAAACGCATCAACAACCGCTTTCCACAACCGTTCATCAGGGCTATTCTCGTGACCTGTCGTCCCCTTGGGATGTTCGTACACAGCCACGAGAGCAGGCGGGCACTGATGGCAGATTACATTCCGTTCTTGACTAGCGAGGAGAGCTGCACACTCACCAAGACGAACTACCCGGATGCTGCGGCCGTCCGAGTGCCAATAGAACGGATGAAGGCGATTCGGGCGTCGTTGCCGTCAGGACCGCTCTTGTGGGTCGATACCGCCTGCGATGGCCTTGAAAAGCCGAATGATCGTAAGCCGCGTCCAGGCCGCCCGAACGAGTGGTACGACTTTGTCCTCCGGCAACCCGGCGTCAAATCACTAGCCGACGCCTCTAACCACGCGAAGCCATTGAAGGCCGACGTAGCCGCGTTCGTATCGTCAATGATGGACGCGGCGGCAGCTGAGAATCCCGATTGGATCACTTTTCCGCAACTGCCGTTAGTCAACGGCAATGGCCGCAACAAAATCAATCGCGCCCTAGCGGCTGCGGCGGGCACCTGGAAATCAAAAACCGGCTTCAAGGGGAAACTGGTACTGCCGATCGTGGTTACGAAGGTTTCCCAAATCATCGGGAAAACAGAGCGTAATCCGAAAGTTGCCCAAGCCGTGGCGTGCTTAGGTGACTCTGGCGCGGAGATATTTTGGGCTGTCGATTCCAGCCTGCAAGAGCATGTGAGCGCACGATCATTGAAAGATGACCGCTATCCAGCGGTCATCGGACTCCATGAGGAGTTGAAAGCAAAGCTTGAAAACACGACCACTGTGGGAGGGCCGTACTGGGCGCTAAACCTGATTCTGTGGTCCCGCCAACTAGTTACTCATCCAGCGATCGGCGTTGCATCAGGCTACCAATATCAGCTTTCCGGCGGTTTTCTCTCAACTCCAACGCCACGTCTTGCGATTCCATCGCTCAAACGCAGAGCCGTAGCCGATGCGCAACTAAAAACATGGCTTGGCGATTGTCTTCCACACATTCCGTCAACCCTGCCCGTAGCTAGAGCAGAATTCCAAGACCTGCGGACAAATTTTCAAGCACTGAGGAGCCGCGCGAAGCAACAGGTCGCGGAGTTCTACAAGCGGTGGTATGACTCATTAACCCCGTTGACAACGGCAGCGTCCACCAATTTCAATGACACGTCTGCCGCATATCAGTTCGGCAAGAAACTGCCAGACATCCCGAATGAGGAGGCGTCCCGCCGGCCTGAGTCAATTGTGGACGCGATCATGAATCATGCTCTCTAGACCGCGTTCGCCAAAACTTCTCGACGCAATAGAGCCGCAGTGCCGGATCAGCCGGTACGTCGGGTGATCGTGACTGGATGACGACTTCACAGGAGTCGGACGCTATGGATAGCAGTCCAATTCCCGTGTCCAGATAACGCGACCAGCGGTGACGTCTGCCGCCGACCTTCGCCGCGATATCTGCTGGCAAGCCAACGTAGGATTCTGTCGCGAACGCGAGGTTGTTCAAAGCCTGCCGCATCGCTTCTTCGATTCGCGTCCGTTTCAGCTCAACGGCCACTAAACGATCATGAAGCGGCATCCAGCCGTTGACCTTTTGCAGCCGCCCTCGTGGCCCGCGAACGATAAAACGATCAGCAATGAGGCGATCGGTGTCAGCAGCCAATTCGGCTACGGGAATCGTTGCGCCATACTTCTTCGCAAGATGGGCGAACGTCGTGCCTCGCCCCGACTCGACATTGGGAATGTCAAGTAGCAGCGCGGCACGGAAGACCGAACCGATTGGCTTCGTCTGCCGAAGCTGTAGCCGATGCGCGACGCGATTCTCGTTGAATCGCAGGCCAACGAGGTCGCATACGCCCGAGGGAGTAACGAACTCTGCTTTGACGGTCAGGCCGCTAGATTTCATCCAGTGCGCGGCGGCGGCCGTCATGTCGCGTTCCTTCGCAAACATGCCACCACCCTTGACGTAACTAGCAGTCATTGATCTTCCAGTATTTCGTCCGAATTCGGCAAATTCTATGCAAATTCTGCCGTCGCTGGAAGCCGTATTAGATCACTTTTGGACACGTTCTGCACAAAAAAAGAAAGAAGCCCGCCGGATCACTCCGGCGGGCTTCTTCGTTTCATCCGCCTCATTCCCCTCCGTTCATCCGTTCTACAAGCCGCCGTGTGTTCGCCCGCTTCCGCTCATCCTTCGCGTGCTGCGTCACGGCGTCGTAGAACTCCGGCATCCGGTACAACGTGCCGGTGACGCCAGCGGCCACGGCCGGGGTCGTGCCGAGCGTCTGGTGAACCCGCACGAAGTTGTAGACGCCGATGTGCAACGCGGCAGCGGCGCACAGGTTGTCGAGCTTCTTGGAGAAGCCGAGCGCCAGCCGGGTGAACCGCCGCATGAAGGTGCGGATCGTCAGATTGCAGCGTTCGACGTGGCTGGTGCATATCGTCGCCAGTTCGCGTATGCCGCGTATGTTGATCCGATCCGCCTTCACCATCGTCGGCGGCTGGTAGCGGCCCGACTCGGGGTTGCTGTAGTTCTTGACCAGCACCCCATGCCGAGCCGACGGGCCGAACTCGTCGCGAATGGCGGTCTGGTAGGGCGTGAAACCGTCGGTGCTGATCTGCGGGCCTTCGTGAGCGATGCCAGGTGCCAGATAGAGCCGCTTCGACATGTCCGCGATGAACGCTTTCGTCGTCTCCGCGTTCCGGCGACCGAGGGCGTAGGAGAACAGCAGTTTGGAATCGGTGTCGAGGGCCGTGAACAGGTAGATGTCGCCCATGACTCCCGACTTCTTTTCCCGAGCGTCCAGCCTCGCCTCTTTCTTGGCAACGAAGGTCCAGATTTCGTCGCACTGGACATGCTCGACGAACACGTTGCGGAAGGCGTGGTCGAGGTAGCCGTCGACCGCGGCCCCGAAGCGGACCAGCAGCCGCATGACGGTATCGCGGTGAACCCCGGTGTGCCGCTCGATCGAGCGGATCGAACAGCCTTCCGAGAGCAGCGACAGGACTTCGATCTGACGTTCGCGTTTCAGGACATTGGCCACGGCTTCGGACTCCCCTGTGGGGGCGAAGCCGCGTACAATCGTCTTGTCTAGGGACCGATTGGGCGACTTCGCCTGATTGTGTTCGGCCCGGCCGGGATTGGCGTCTCGACCGGGCTTTTTCGTTGCCGCGATTGGCGTCGCGGCTGACATATTATTTCACAATAAGTCGGCGGGTTCAATCTGGAATCACCCCTTGCGGGAAACTTTTTCTGAAATAGAATGTCCCGCATGAACGCCAAGATGGGCCGTCCGCCCAAAACCCCGGACGAACGCCGAGTCGAGACGATCCGCGTACCGCTCACGGAAGCGGAGAAAGCCGTCATCGACACTGCCGCCGAACGTGACGGTGCGAAGGTAACGACGTGGGCGCGGGAAGCGTTGCTCAAAGCGGCCAAGAAACGGGCCGCGAGCGGAGAGCGGGGGAGTCGAACCCGGACGGGCTAAACCGCCTCCCTCCGACAGGCTATAAGGCTGCTGCGCCACCGAGACGCGGGCCGCTCTCCTTGTCAGAGGCGGCCGATCTACCGGGTTCGTCGTTCGTCAGCACATCACCGGAATCCTGTGGGTTGTCGAGATTGACAGAGAAAACCAATTTCGGTTCGCTCCTATCATCCAAGACGGTCAGACTTTTTGCCCTCCCGGCCTCCGCTTCGCCGCGCTTCGGGAAAGGTCCTGTGGCGAGCACTTCTACTACACGCTGAATCGGGACAACGACCGCGATGCCGCTGTTGATGCCACGTGGGTTGAACTCCGCGCTGTCCCAATGACCGTGGATTAGGCCGAGTAGGTAGAACTCGGGCATCCACAACTGGAGAACTTGGTCGCCACCCAATTTCGGGTACTGTCCTACGAATGAGTTGGTGGCGTGATACCTTACGCCGTCTTGAAACTTCCGGCGATGAGGCGTGACACAGGCGACAACGCCGCGTCACGCTCCCGGCACTTCCGCTTCAAGAACGCCAACTCGTCTTCGCTGACGATGGCGCCGCCGCGGGCATTTGCGGCAGCAGCGGCTGCCGCAAGCACGGCAATCGGGAACGCCACAACCGCGTGATCTTTGTCGAACGGGGTAACACCCGATTTGGGGTCGAGGTAGGCCCCCACTGCCTTGCGGACGCCGAGTTTTGCAATGCTGGCGTAATACCCCGGGATGGCCGGTTCGCTGAATCGCGACACGTTGTAGTTGGCGTCCTCCCTCTTCTCCAGCATCCACGCCAAGCCGTCATCCGCGAACTCGATCGGTTGGGTCACGAAGTCGCTATTAGGGTTCAGCGTGCGGAAACACGCCAGAACTGCTTGGTGGGTGCCGATCCCCGGTACCCAGACTGGAAACGCGCCGGCGGTGGCCTTGGCCCAATAGGGCGTAGTGCCGACGTGAAAGACAGTGACACCGTCCCAAGCTAGTAGCGCCCGCAAGGCGTAGAAGACCGCGTAGTACATCTTCACCGTCGACCACGTGAAGAACTCCGCATCAACCGCCCGCAATCCGTCCACCACCGATATACATGCGGACCAATAGTAGTCACCCGCGTCGACCTCCAGCGCGGCCCGCATCGTGACCACGTCGGACGCCGTAAGCGACTGAGCCTCAACGGCCGTCCTCTTGGCCTTGGCTGGAAACCTTCCCTTGACGTACCGAGCCGAACGATGCACCTGCGCCCCGCCTAATATTCAATCTCCGCCTCTTGCTCCTCGGCGGGGGTGAATCGCTCCTTCAGGAGTTCGGTGATCTTCGTGGCGGCAGCCCGACCCTGCATCCTCGCAACCTCTTGGCGGAAAATCAGGTTATCCCCATCGAGTTCCATCGCACCTCGAATCGTACCGATCGCGTAAGACCGCTTGCCATTGCAGTAAGGGATGAGGTGATTCTTCAGGAAGTCGATTGCCCCTGTGAACCCTACTGCGTGCATGAATGCGTTGTTCCGATTCTCCCACTCTTCGCCGTACCAATCGGCAAGCACAGTAAAGAACGTTGTCACTACCTTCGTTTGTTTGACGAGTTCGCGAACGCCGACACCCTCGAACCCCCCCTTTTCGGCGACCAGAGGCTTAAGAGCGTTTACCACGGTCGACAAAGGAATCCCCAGCTTCGACTTCGGCCCGCGAGGCTTCGCCTCACCCGTGTACTTCACAAGACCGCGATACGGTGAATCCGGGTCGTCGTTCAGAGACTGCGCGATGTCGGCGGCACGGACCGCCGCAGGATCGACGAGATGCTCGCTCGCGATCCCGAACAGGTCGTAGGCGAGGCTCTTTGGCACTGGCTTCTGTTCCGTATTGATCGAGAGAAAGATGTCCGCGCACTCTTTCGTGCTGAGTTGCCGGTAGATCGCAACCGGTATATCCATTTTACCAACCGCCTTGCGGTCAAAGATCGCCTCTTCTAGTCCGATGGTGCGGTGTTGCCCGTCGATGATCTGCGCAGCACGATCGGCCACGCGAATACGGAGCGTCTTGTTCTTGTTCACCGTTAGCAGTTCCGGCCGCATCCAGTTCAGTATTACGCACGCCGGGAAATCGCCCCCCGCAAGCGCGAAGTCTCGGATGCTGCCGATCCGCCTCTCTGAGAGTGGGCGCTGAACGGCGCCTTCTTCCTTGTCCTCACGACGCACCGCGACGTAGCTGATCTTCACCAGCACGGAGGCAGGCATGGAGGTGAGCAACAATGTCCTCTGGCCCTGTCGCGCCTCAAGATAAGGAAGCGTGACTTCCAAGAGTGCCTTCGCCGCCTTTTTCGCCATTCCAGCGAACCTTTGCTCGAATACTGCGTGTCAGGAATCTATCCCGGAAGGCGGCTCGCGTCTCGGTTGGCGCAGCGGCCTTATTACCCCGCCGGAGGGGACGACGTTATGTTCGCTCGGGTTCGACTCCCCCGCCTTCCGCTTCACTCGCCGATCTCCCGTCGTGCTGCGCGGTTGAGACGCTCTTTGATCCATTCGGCGAGCGCCAACCCCGCCTTCTCCGCGGCGCGTTCGTAGCGGGCCTTCTCGCCGGGTTCCGCTCTGAGGTGAATGCGGGCCGTCTGCGGCGACTCTCCCTTTGGCGGACGACCCGGTGGGCGGTTTGCGTCCATGTAGGAAAATGTACGCGCAAAATGATCCCGAGTCAACGGATATCCGTTGCACCTTATAGTTTTGCGCGTACAATACTCGGCAGAAGAAAAGGCCCGGCTCGGGATTGCCGTCCCGGCCGGGCTGAGAAACAACCGGGCGGGGCACGCCCGATCGCCTCCCTCACAAGAGCGATTCTAGCGGCCCCGCCCCCAACAGGGGAAGAGGCCGTGAACTGCGCACATTGCGGAACCGACGACACGATGAAGTGGGGTAAGGATCGGGCGGGGCATCAGCGGCATCGCTGCCGCGCCTGCCGCAAGATCACGCTCGACAAGCCGGCCGACCCGCTCGGGTCGATGCGCGTGGACTTCGGCAAGGCCGCGTTCGCGCTGCGGCTCTTGCTTGAGGGCATGTCGATCCGGGCAACCGAGCGGATGACGGGCCTACATCGGGACACGCTCTGCGATCTCGTTCTGACGGCCGGCGAGAATTGCGCAGCGTTCCTCCGCAAGACGGTCCGCGATGTGCCGGCTCGGGACGTTCAGTGCGACGAGCTTTGGAGCTTCACCGCCATGAAAGAGAAGACGCGGGTTCTTCGCGGTCGTGACGAACAGGTCGGCGACACCTACACGTTCATCGGCTTCGACCGCGAAACGAAACTGGTCCTCGCGTACCACGTCGGCCGGCGCACGTTTGAGGATGCCGACTCGTTCGCGATGAACCTGCGTCGCGCCATCGCCGACCGGCCGCAGATTTCGACCGACGGCTTCGCTCCCTACCGTACTGTTCTCCCGGTCGCGTTCCGGTGGCAAGTCGATCAAGGCCAACTCGTCAAGAAGTTCGGCCCGACCGCGAACGGCGTATCGGCGCAGACCCGTTACAGCCCGGCCCCGATAGTCGGTATCGAGAAGAAAGCAATCTGCGGCAACCCGGACATGGCGAACGTCTGCACCAGTCACGTCGAACGGCAGAACCTCACCGTCCGCATGGAAATCCGCCGGTTCACGCGACTGACGAACGGCTTTTCCAAGAGCCGTCGTCACCACGAGGCGATGCTCGCGCTGTTCTTCGCTCACTTCAACTTCTGCCGGAAGCACTCGACCGTCAAGACGACGCCGGCCGTCGCGGCGAAGCTGGCGAGCGAACCGTGGAGTATCGAACGGCTGCTGACGGAAGCGGCGGCGTGACGCGAAACAATCCGCGGGATAGGACTTGCGCCATCCTGCGGGTTGCGCTATTTTGGCGTCGGAAGTTTCTTGGCGCCAGTACCCAGAGGACCGATCATGACCGCCGTTGCCGTCCCGTCACAGTCCGAGTTCTACCGGGAGTTCCTCATGGCACGCGGGTCATTCCAGCCGTCCGACTTCGGCGTCGATATGGAGAAGTCGGCCTTCATCGACGCGCTCGTGGAGGACTTCCACGGCATCTACCGCGACACGTGGTCGGTCGATGAACTGTGCCTTCACCCGCGCGAGGCGATGGCGTTCTGCGACGGTGTACGGCGTCAACGCGGATGGTTCGACGTGCCCGACGACATCATTCTGCGGTCGATCATGCAGCGGCGAAAGAATCCGTAGCATGCTCGCGGCCTGAAACGATCGAAGCCCGCCGGTTGATCTCGGCGGGCTTCTGTTATGATCGGCCACCAACTCATTCGTAGGACAGTACCCAATTTCGAGTCGCGATTTTCCAGGCGGACCGGGTCCAGCACGGCGAACACAGGCGATCCGCTCACCCCACCCGTGGACCGAACTTCGGCTAGATATACCTCCATCTGCTTCTGCTCGCCGTTTAGACTCCAAGCGACTTTCTCAGTCGGCATCGCCGCGATGTTTCCGACGCGGACGATCGGGGCGTTTCTGTGCTTTCCGTAGAACTCTTTGAAGAGTCCAACGACGAACAAATCGTCCCCCAAGCCGATCCCCTTCTTCTTGATCACCTCCGGCGTCGCCAGCCAAGCCGTCGTAAAGAAGGCTTGGTCAATTCCGGGAATAGTCGGCAACTCGGCAACGGCGACATCAACCGAGGCATCCGGATGTCGCACCCATGCGGACAGCGGAACTTCGATTTCCGTGACCCCTCCGACAACATTCATCCGAAGGAACACTTTGGGATCAACCAATTGATCGTAATGGAGAACCTGATCCCTCGGGTATTTGATGGAGTCTCGGATCGCCCCTTCAATGACATGCCATGCCGTCACGACGTAGAGAAGATGTCCGCCATCAATCAGCTTCTCGGCCAGCAGTAGGCCCGTGCCTCCGGGAACGCCATCCCTGACGCCCGAAATGAACACTACGCAGTCTCGCACCCACCGGGGGACCTGCATACGCTCTGGCTCCGTCGAGAGGTACAGCCGCGTTTCGCCTCCGCAACGGCGATCCGCAAACAGCCGCAGTCTACCAGAAGTCACTTCACACCACCCTTTCAAATTGAAGGGCAGTGTCCGTACTCAGGCTGACGACATGCCACACAGCAAGAATCATTCTGGAAACAAGGACGCTACCCGGGGGCAGGGTGGTGTTCCCAATTCTCGCCATCAATGTGCGAAAAAGCGAAAGGCGGTCTTTTCTCTCTGTTCGCTACAATATTCGCCATGACCGACCGTGCCGGCGGGGGTCGCCGGGTGGTCTGTCGGTGACGGGGAGGGGCGAACGATGTTTCAGCGCGTGATGACGTTCCTCAGTCGGTTGCTCGTCAAGAATCTGCGAGACTATCACGCCGGCCCGTTCGATCGCCTCGAACAGGCGGCGGCCCAAAAGTCGGAGGAGGCACTCGGGTTCGCCGCAGCCGCCGAGCGTGCGAGACTCGACGACGCACGGCAGCGACCGACCACCGTCGTCCCGCCCCAACCCCGCCGATCGGCAGCCGAGGAACGTCGCCGGATCGACGACATGCCCATCCCGTAGAAATCAGTTGGAAAGTACGGACACTACCCACGGAAAAGCATGTGCGGATGCTTGCCGAGTTGCCGCCGGCAAGGCGGGTTGCTACGGCCTTCCGCTACAATGCCGGCTGATAGAAAGCGTCCTGTGACGGGAGGGCGAGGCATGGCTGAGATCGCGACGCGCCGGAAAGATGCACGCTGTCCGGTCTGTGGTGGCGAACTCCAACGTGCGACGCAAAGCCGCGAGGAAACGATCTCGTGCCATGGCTGCGGTCACGTAATCTCAAGTGGAACGACAAAGCCCGGTCCGAACCGAAAGAGACAAGCGCTCGGTCTCGCCTTGGTTATTGCGTCTATCCTTTATCCAGCGAGCGCTGGCCCATTCGCCTATGTCCTGAATCGTGACTGGGGGTTGGGGTCCACTGCGACGTTCAATGTCATCTACAGCCCGATCATCTTGGCCGGCGGCGATGGCAATAGCGATTGGTATCGAGCGTATTCGGACTACGTAAATTGGTGGGCCTTGGCTGCCTATCGACACCAGCATGGCTCCGATTGATTCTCCAACCTCACCCGCATCCTCAATGCCCCTTCTGGAAGCGGAACAAACCAGCGACGCTGACTCTCGGACGCGCGCCGCAGCGGGCTGGTGGGGCTGCGGCCAACTTTTGGTCTTGGCGTCGTACTTCGCCGACGCCACCGACTGGATTCCACCAGCGGTTCTCTTGACTGCTGTCGCTGTCGGAACTTCCACGTCCTTCGCCGCGGCAGTCGCCGCCACTCGCACCGCGTCTCAGGCATGGCCGAACTTCACGAGCAAGGCCGCCTTCCGGTGCGCCGCCCTTTGGTTTGCGTCCGGGAGCTGCGCCGTCGCGTGGCTTGCTGTCTGGCTTGTCCGGTAATACCCGCCATGCCGGCGTTGTCGGAATTCGACATCTCGTTGACGCGCACCGCATGCGGATTCGGCGAGTGTGCCGTTTCTGATGACGGTGCGGCGACTGCCGCGATCGACGTCGGACGGTCGCGTTCCTTGCCGGAGACGTTTACCCTGAGCCGCCCCCCGCCGGGTGGTACTCATCCGGCCAGGGGCGTTACGATGCGGCGAATCCCACCGGTAGCCACCGGCGGGCCGCATTCTGCATCCAGAGGCGCAACCGGCGCGAGGAGAAGGCAATGGAGACGTGGCCGATCGGTGTGTTCACGAGCGTCGATGCCGGGCTGGGTGTGCGACTCGACGTCGCGAAGGAACTCGGCATTCCCACCGTCCAGCTTCACGCGCCCCACGCGGAGAATCGCACCCCTGAAGCCGCGGAACGGTTTCTCGAAAACTGCGCCGACGCGGGCGTGACCGTGACCGTCGTGTTCGGCGGATTCGAGGGCGAGTCGTACGCCGACATCGAAACGACCGCCCGCACCGTCGGGCTTGTTCCCGAATCGACCCGTGCCGCGCGACTCGCCGAGATGAAGGAGATCGCCGCCTTCGCACGTCTCATCGGCTGCGAGGCGGTCGGCATGCACATCGGCTTCGTTCCCGAGGAGTCGACGGCCAGCTACCGAGGACTGCTTTCCGACACTCGCGACCTTCTCGACGAACTCGCTTCGCACGGCCAGCGGATGCACCTCGAAACCGGCCAGGAATCGGCCGAGCATCTGCTGCGGTTCATCGGCGACATCGGGCGGACGAATCTGTTCATCAACTTCGATCCGGCGAACATGATTCTCTACGGCACCGGCGACCCGATCGCCGCGCTCAAGCAGGTCGGCCATCTCGTCCGCAGCATCCACTGCAAAGACGCCGCCTGGGCGCCGGAAGCCGTTCGCGGCAAGGAATGGGGCCGCGAGGTTCCGCTCGGCGAAGGCGACGTCGGCATGTCGACGTATCTTGAAACGCTCAAGGAGCTCGGCTACGACGGCCCGCTGACGATCGAACGCGAGATCCCGCAGGATCCGCAGCGTCAGAAAATCGACATCGGCACCGCCGTCGAGTTGCTGAACCGGCTGAAGGAACAGATTCTGTGAGGCGTCATTTCTAAACTTGTTCAGCGACCCCGGCGAGCGGTGGGCGTCAGCCCGCCGAGACGACCGACCAACTCTCCGGGCGAGGTCGCAACATGCCTCAATTGCGCAATGCTTTCGATCCTCCCGGCCTCGAGCGCGAACTGCGACTCGCCGAACGTCGGCGGCTCGACCGGCAGGAACGCGTGCAGTGGTGGGTGCTCGTGCTGCTCGGTGCCTGGCTGCTCACGCAGATGGCCGCGATCGCTGCGGTCGCGGCCACGATCGGTTCGGTTCCCTCGACGGGCGGGCCGGTCTGGCAGAGTGACTTCCGGCCATACGACAGCGGCGTCGTGCTTGAGGAAGTCGTCGCGCAGATCGCGGCCATCGGGGCCATCGCGTTCGTTTCGCTGACACTGACCATCGCGGCGATCCTCGCCGTCATCGCCTACTGGAATCGCCGGTCGCTGCCGGCGACCTGGTTCGTCGCCGGCGTGATGCCCTGGCTGATTCTGGTCGTCGAGATCGCCGGCGTGTCGTTTCTGGCCGTCTGGTACTTCGCGTGACGCTTGACGATCGCCAATGGAAATTCCCCGTCTCGCTTGCGATTTCGCGGCGCGACGTGCGCCGTGAAATCGCAAGCGTTATGCGAGAATCCCGTCGATGACGCGGCCATGCACGTCGGTCAATCGGCGGTCGATGCCGTTGTGGCGGACGGTCAACCGCGTGTGGTCGATGCCCAGCAGGTGCAGCATCGTCGCGTGGATGTCGTAGACGCGCGTCGGGTTTTCTCGATCAAGAGGCTTATAGCCCCATTCGTCACTCGGCCCGTAGCTCACTCCGCCTTTGATGCCCCCGCCGCACAACCAGTTCGTGAAGCAGAACGGATTGTGATCGCGACCGCGACCGGCCTGGCTGGAGGGCATGCGTCCGAACTCGGTCGTCCAGACGACGAGCGTGTCGTCGAGCATGCCCCGCTGCTTCAGATCGACGAGGAGCGCCGCCGCCCCTTGCGACATGCCGGCGGCAAGCGGTCCGTGATCGCGCTCGAGATCCTCGTGCGAGTCCCAGTTGCGACGTGGGAAGCCGTTGTCGTTGCCGCTCCAGATTTGCACGAACCGCACGCCACGCTCGAGCAGGCGGCGGGCGACAAGGCATTTGCGACCGAAATGCACGGTCTCTTCGGCGGCGTTGATCTCGCGGGGAAACTCGCTCGGGATGTGATCAAGGCCGTATAGCTTCAGAATATGCTCCGGCTCGCCGGCGAGATCGATGGCTTCCGGGGCCGCAAGCTGCATACGGGCCGCGAGTTCATAGCTGCGGATTCGGGCTTCCAGCCGTGAATCGCTTTCGCGCGGGGACGCATGCAGCGCATTCAGGTCGGCGAGCAGCGATTGCCCGGCCGCTTCGCTCGCAGGAGTGATGAACGTGTTCGCCGGCGAACGCAGGTCGGCGATCGGGTTCGAAGTGCCGGGGAAGATCGTCGTTCCCTGATGCCGGGCAGGCAGGAAAGCGTTCGACCAGTTCTTCGGGCCGTTCGAGGCGAAGCCGCGATGGTCCGGCAGCACGATGAAGCTCGGAAGGTTCTCGTTTTCGGTGCCGAGCGCGTAGCTCACCCAGCAGCCGGCGCCGGGATAGCCGGGCGTCTGAAACCCGGTCGCCTGCAAGAGCGTCGCGGCACTATGCACGCCGGTCGTGCCGACCATGTTATGCACGAACGCCATGTCGTCGACGCACTTTCCGAGTGCCGCAACCGGCTCACCCAGAAGCTTTCCGCTTTCACCGAAGGCTGCGAACGGCCACGGCGGCTTCATCCACGGTCCAAGTCCGTCCTGAAACGCCTCGACCGGCTCGCCGAAGTCGCTCTTTTCACCGTGGTGCTTTTCGAGTTGCGGCTTGTGATCGAACAGGTCGATATGGCTCGCCGCTCCCGCCATGAACAACTGCACGACCCGCCGGACCTTCGGCGGATGGTGGAAAGCAGGCAACACGCCGTTCGTTTGCGACGGCTCCCCGGCAAGCAAGTCCTGTTCGGACAGCATGAAGGCCAGCGCGACACCGCCGAGATCGCCGCCGAAGCGCCAGAGCAACTGCCGGCGGGAGAGTCGTGAAGAAAGTTCAGAATTAAGCATTGCCGGGTCGCTGCTGATGACGTCACCGAAAACGATCAGGAGAAACGTTCTCTCGCAAAGACGCGGATCATGGCGAAGTTCAGGCTTTTCCTTCGACTCCATTCCTTTGCATCCCTGCGATTTTGCGTGAGGCCTTCTCTTCGCAGGCTTCACCGAAATCGCTGCAATCCGCCGCTAATCGACGTACACGAACTCATTCAGGTTCAGAATGATCCGACAGGCGTTCGCCATTCCATGTCGCTTCGCGTACTCGGAAAGCTTCTCCCGCTCGAAAGGCTGTGGATCGCGTCCCAGCGCAATCCGAAACGCGGTCTCGACCTGCGATTCCAAGTCCCCCGCTTCCCCCGCCACCCTCTCCGAGAACCGCCGCGACATCTCGACCATGAACGGATTGTTGAGCAGTGCGAGCGATTGGAGCGGCGTGACGGTCTCGTTTCGCTTGTCGACCGACATCGACGAGTCGGCCCCGTCGAGCGTCGACAGAAACGGTTGCGGTTGGGATCGGACGATGAAGCGATAAATTGCCCGGCGATGCGTCGAGCGGTCCGCCGGATCGTGGCGATCGTACAGATAGTGGGGCGAATGTTCCGGCTTGTCGATCGTGAAGTCCTGATACGCCGGCCCGTACATCCGCAGATCGAGCAAGCCCGCCGTTGCGAGTACGGCATCGCGAACCTCCTCGGCTTCCAGCCGACGCCGGTTCATGCGCCAGTAGAGGCGGTTGTCGGCGTCGATCGATAGCGGATTGATGGCCGTCGAAATCGCAGTCGGACTTCCGAAATCCGAAATTCCCGACGACTGCCGATATGCCGTGCTCGTCACGATCAGCCGATGCAGGTGCTTGATCGATCCGCCGCTGTCGCGGAACTCGACGGCGAGCCAGTCGAGCAGTTTCGGGTGCGACGGCGACTCTCCCATCCGTCCGAAGTCGTTCGGCGTGTCGACGAGGCCGCGTCCGAAGTGATAGAGCCAGATCCGATTCACGATCGACCGCCAGGTGAGCGGGTTGCCCCGATGGGCGAGCCAGTCGGCCAGGGCGGTTCGCCGATCACCTTCGGTGTGATCGCTCGGCAGTTCGAAGCGGCCGGCAAGCCCGTCGATCGCCTCGATCGCCCCCGGACCGACGGCGTCGCCCGGTGTGCGGACGTTGCCGCGACGCAGCAGATGGATCGGTCGCGGATTGCCGTTGGTCGGAATGAAATTCCCCTGTCGCTCGAACGTGGTCGCCGCTGCATAGACGAGCTTTGCCGGCGGCAGCGCCGCGAGCTGTTCGTCGAGATCGGCGAGCCGCGCCTCGGCATCGGCCAGCGTCTGGATTTCCTTCGACTCGGCGATGCGGGCCAGCGCGGCTTGCCGATCCTCATGTAGCACGGCCAGTCGTTCGTCAAATCCGGCGGCGGTTTCGCTGCCGAACCAGACACCGTCCGCCAGATTCTCCTTCCACCAGCGCGGCGGGGCGTCAATCGAGTCGAGCGAGGTGACTTTTACCGCCGCGGCAGACGTTTCATCCGCCGTGATCACCTGCAATTCGGCGAGTGCGAAGATGAAGTCGTTCTGTCGCACGGCGAGCTTCGTCGCCGTCAGCCGAACATAGCGGGCCGTCGTGCCGGCCGCGGGAAAGCGTTGCGGCAGGACGCCGGGATTCGGCTGATCGGACACGGTGCGGTCGGCGATCGTCACGACGCCGTCGCGGAACGCCGGATCGTTCGAGACCTCGATGCGGAACCGCTCCGGATAGCCGAACCCGGCTCCGATTCCCGCGAACTCGTCGTAACAGCCGACGAGCACCACCTCATGGATCGCAATCGGGCGTCCCAGATCGACCTGGACCCACTTCGCCACGTTCGATTGCGATGCGATCGCACTGTGGTAGCCGAACTCCGGTCGCGGCGGATGCTCGCGGGCAAGCATCTCGAATGCACGCCGGCTCTCCTTCAACGCGCTGCCGACTGCAGTGTCGAAAGCGACCTTCGTGATCGCTTGTGATGCAGTCGCACGATCACGAAACGTCAGCAGTTCCTGCCGTCGACGGCGAATCGCCGGATCGGAATCGTAGGGCCGGTCGGCTCGGTCGATCGCTGCGAAGACGGCCTGAACGGCGTAGTAGTCCTCTTGGGTAATCGGGTCGAATAGATGATTGTGGCAGCGGGCGCAGCCGACGGTCGTGCTGGCGAACGTCTCGAAGACCGACCGCACGACGTCGTCGCGGTCGAGGCTGCGGGCGATCTGACCGTCGATCTTCGATTCGGGCACCTCGACATGGCTGATGAAGTCCCATGGCCCAGCTGCGAGAAAGCCTGTGGCGATAACGCCGTCGGCGGAATCGGGCCACAGCACGTCGCCGGCAATTTGCTCGCGGAGGAATCGCGGATAGGGCTTGTCGTCGTTGAACGCACGAACGACATAATCGCGATACGGCCAGGCATTGGGTCGCGGCTTGTCCTTGTCATAGCCGTGGCTGTCGCCGTAATGCGCGACATCCAGCCAGTGTCGTGCCCAACGCTCGCCGTAATGGGGACTGGCAAGCAACAGGTCGACGAGCCGTTCGTACGCCAGCGGATCGTCGCTCGCAACGAAAGCCTCCACCTCGGCAGGTGACGGCGGCAGCCCTGTCAGGTCGAACGACAATCGGCGGATCAGCATCCGGCGGTCGGCCTCGGGCGAGAACGACAAGCCGTTCTCGTGCAATTTCGTCAACACGAACGCATCGATCGGATTCCGCACTCGCATCACATCGGTCGATGCGACGGCGGGCACGGGCGGCTTCACCGGCGGCCGAAGCGACCACCAGTCGGTGTCGGCGACCTGAGCTGTGTCGAGTGTTCTGCCGTCCGGCCACGTCGCCCCCGCGACGATCCAGGCCCGGATGGCGTCGATCTCGGCTTCGTCGAGCGGTTCGGCCTCTTTCGGCATCTCGGCCCGGCCGTCGTGAGGCGTCACGAGATCGAGCAAATAGCTTGCCGACGGATCGCCTGGCACGATCGCAAAACCGCTTTCGCCGCCCGTCAGCGCATCGTCTCGGCTGGCGAGCGACAGCCCGCCTTTGCGATCGTCGGTGTTGTGGCAGCCGAGACAGCGGCGTTCAAAGACCGACGCGACGGCAACGAACGGATCCTCGGCCGCGGTCGTCGAGCCAGCGACGCCGATCAGCACTATTCCGATCGACACGGCCCGAAACATGAACGTCATCGAACCTCCATCTCGACCGCCCTCCACACATCAACGTCGCCCGATCGGACTACAATACCCTTCCGCACGTGCTATCGCGAGACCTGGAACCCGACCGCTCAGAAACGACGTTCCACCCAACGAAAAAAGGCCGGTGCCTCGCGGCACCGGCCTCTTCGACATCCCCGGCCAGGATTCGAACCTGGACGTACAGGACCAAAACCTGTTGTGCTACCGTTACACTACCGGGGAGTGGTGATTTCTGCGTTCACGACAGGCAGCCAGACTTTAGAACATCGAGGCAGGGTCGGCAAGCTTTGCGGTCGTTCAGGGCAGCCGCGTCAGTGCGCTGCCGGGATAGTAGTGCTTCAGGATCTGCTCGGCGGTGTAGCCTTGCTCGGCGAGGCCTTTCGCTCCCCACTGGCACAGGCCGACGCCGTGACCGTGGCCGCGTCCGTGGGCCACGACGCCGTCCCCATCGCTTGTGAGCTTGTACATCAGGCTCGGCAACCCCAGGGCGGACTTCACTTCCGTTGCCGTCAGTTGAACGGTCCGCCGTCCGTCGGAAACCGACACCAGTCCCGGCGCGTTCAGGCGCTCGATGGTCGACGCCGATCGGAGAGACCGGAACGACGGCGCTCGGGTTCGCGCGACGCGATCGAGGGCGGTTGGATCAGACGCAACACGTTCCCAGCGGAACAGGGGAGCGTCGTCACAGCCGCCGCAAGTCACGCTGCCAAGCGCAAGGCATTCGTCGCCGAAGACGGCGGCGCCCGACAGCGTCGTTCCGCCGCAACAGGCGGAATAATACGTTCGAAACAGCCGTCCCCGGTAGGTGCAGACGATGCCCGTTGTCGCTTGCGCCGCGGCCCCGGCCCCGGGCG
>JBAQZJ010000569.1:0-6809 GCA_049790855.1 Planctomycetaceae bacterium
CCCTGACGGTCGCGGCTCTGGTTTTCGGAACGGCATGAAACCTTCCCGGAGGGAAGGCGGAAGAAGTTCAGGAAGTCGCGGGACCGACGGAGAGGCAGGGCATCCACGATGAAGTTCACCTTCCCCCCCGAATCGAAGCCCCTCGCCGGGTTCACCATCAAACGCGCCGTCCATCGCGGCGGGTTCGGCGAGGTGTATTACGCGCTGACCGACGCCGGCAAAGAGGTCGCGCTCAAGTTGCTCAACCAGCACACCGACGTCGAACTTCGAGGGGCGACGGCCTGTCTGAATCTCAATCACCCGCACCTCGTGACGATCTACGACATCAAATCCGACGCCGACGGCGACCATTGGGTCGTCATGGAGTACGTCGGCGGCAAGCGGCTGTGCGACGTGCTCGAAGACCGCCGCACGCTGCCGGTCGAAGAGATCGAGCGCTGGCTCGACGGCATGGCGTCGGGTCTGACGTTCCTGCACGAGCGCGGCATCGTTCACCGCGACCTCAAGCCGTCGAACGTGTTCAGCGAGAACGGCGTCGTGAAGGTCGGCGACGTCGGTCTGTCGAAGTTCATTTCCGAGAGCCGCAAGAGCGCCCACACGCAAAGCGTCGGCACGGTCTATTACATGGCCCCCGAGGTCGCCCGCGGCCGGTACGGTCGCGAGGTCGACGTCTATGCGCTGGGCATCATCCTGTTCGAGATGTTGACGGGCGAAGTGCCGTTCGACGGCGAATCGACGGGAGAGATTCTGATGAAACATCTCTCGTCGCCCCCGCCGCTCGACAAGATTCCGAGCCGCATCCGCCCGGTCCTGGCGAAGGCGCTCGAGAAGGATCCGCATCGCCGCACACCGACGGTCAATCAGCTTCGGGACGAGTTCAAGGCGGCCGTTCGCGGGCGATCGTTTGCGAACGACGAGCCGCAAGAGATTCCGGAGCACGCGTTTCTCGATCGTCGGGCCGGCGAGTACGCCCGGTCCTACTCTCACGAACAACGGCGCGCCGCCGCTCGGGGGTACGCCGACGGCGCGCGGCGGGCGGGTGTGAAGAATCCCTGTGGACCGCGCGCCGGCTGCGGTCGGCGGGTCTCGCATGCGTATGCCGATGCGAACCGCCATTGGCCCGGCCAGAAGCCCGGTGAGAAGAACTGGACGCCGGTGATCGTCATCGGAGCCGTCGCGGCGTTCCTGATGTTCACCCGCGCCGGGCATCACATGATGCCGTCGATCTGGGAGGGTGCGATTCTCGCGGCGCTGGCCTGGGGCGTCTATTCGGCCGTGAAATGGATGACGCCGACGGCCGCGCCGGTCCGCGTGCCCGTCAACCAGGGCGCTCCCGCAGTGTCGATGCCTGTGGCCGCGCCCAACGTGCAAAGCCCGCCCCTCGCAGGGGGTGGGCTTTATGGGCCGCGTATGCAACCTGTCGCGCAGGTGCGACGGCCCGCGGTTCCCACGCCCGACACTCCGCGAACGATCGCGTACCGCGAGCGGGCCAGTCAGTTCAGCGGTTCGATGACCGTCGCGGCCCTGGCGGCGGCGATCATCACGGGGACGCTCGCGGCACTCGGGTTCGTCGACGATCTGCCTTCGACGCTGCTGTTCGGCGGGACTGCCGTCCTTGGGAGCTGGGCGATGCTCGGGGCGTCGAAAGCGATCGAGGGAACGGCGCTTCCCGGCATCACCCGGCGGCTCTGGCAGGGAGCGGCGGGCGTCACGGTCGGCGGCATGGCCTGGGGGCTGGATCAGTTCCTGTTGGCCGATCTGACCGGCGGCGACGGTCGGTACTACGGCTTGGTCACGCACGTCGGCGACGTGTCGCTGACGTCGCAGGGCGAGCCGGCCGCCATCGCGTACATGGCGTTCTTCGGACTGCTGTTCGCCCTGCGTCGCTGGTGGTGGCAGGCCGACGCCTACCGGCCGAAACGGTTGAAGGTGTCTTCCGCCTTGCTCACCGCGCTGCTGGGCTACGTGCTGACGACGATCCTCTACTTCCCGCACGCCTGGGGCATCGTCTGGGCGATCGTGATTTCGTGCGTGGTGCAACTTGCGGCTGCGTGGGCTCCGCCGGGCGATCGACGTGCTGCGGCAGCAGAACAACCGGCGGCGTAGGGGCCGACGGCGTAGATCGAACGACAAGCGACGAGTGCCAGAGACGAGAGGACGCGACGATGAATAATTCGCACATCGGCTTCGGGATCGCCGGGACGCTCGCGTTTCTCGCCTCGGGGTGTGTGACGTCAGAACCGACGATGGAAACTCACGGCACTCCCATGCTCACAGCCTGGGCCATCCTGCTCGTCATCGTGTTGGCGGTCGGCGGATGTCTCGTGGCGGGCGGAATCATCTTCGCCGCGTTTCGCCGGGGCGGACCTGTGGCCGGATCGCTCGTGACGGTCCTGCTCGGCATGGCGGCGGTCGGCGCCTGCTTGATGTTGGGCTATCTGCTCGTGGATCGCCGAGAGGCGCACGTTCAAGTCGAGCTACAGGACCAACGCCGCGCAGAAACCCGCGCGATTGAAGCGGAATACCTGCGTAACAGGCTCGAATCTCGTCACCCGCGCGATCTTCAACCGGCGATGCCTCTTCCGCCTCCTGTCATGACGCCGGGAATGCCGCCGATCGAGGCTCCGCGGCCGCTGTCGCTGCCCTCATCGGATGACGGGCCGGTCCATGCGCTACCGGCCGAATCCATCACGTCGGAGTCCCTGCCCGAATGGGTCTCGGCCGGCACGATCGACGAAGGCGACGGCAAGCTCGTCGTCGTCCGCGGCCAGCAGTTCGCCGATTCCGACCGAGCGGAGCGGGACGCGCTATCACGGGTGATCGCAGAGGTCGCGGCCGATTTCATGCACGACCACCGGCCTTGGGGAACTTTTGTTCTTTATCCCGAACACGTGCGAGAAATCGCGGTGCGTCACAGCCATACCGAGACGATCGAACGGACCGCCGGTGAAAACGCCTTCACCGTCTACCGAACGTACTTGCAGGTTGAACTCTCCGATGAGTCCCGCCGCCAGGTGGAGGCGATCTGGAAAGAACAGGCCTCGATGCAGCGCTCCGTGGCCGTTGCCGGGGTGCTTGCCTTGCTCACGGCGATCGCCGGCGTCTTCTCGGGTTACTTTCGGCTCGATGATCGCACGCAGGGCCGCTACCGTTGGCGGCTGCGGTTCGGGGCACTGGCCGCGACCGTCCTGATCGGCGGTACGCTGTTCGCTGGCACGAGGATTGCGTCGAACGCGGTGCGACCCAGCCCGGTTCAGACGCCGTCGACCTCCGTGGATCTGCCCGTGGTGCCGTCCGAGGCACGAATGCCGCAAATCGAAGCGAGCGTCGACGATCAGGATCAGGAGAGATTCCGCGAAGTCGCCGACCGCATGGTCGCGGCGATCAACGCGGCCGACTACGAGGGAGTGCGACAGGACTTCAACCAGACCATGCTCGACACGTTTCCTGTCGAGAAGTGCAGGGCGTTCTTCGGTGAAAAGATTTCGGACAAGTACGGGACAATCAACGAGCTTGAACCGCCGCACTTCACGGATACAGCCGCAGTCTTTTTGGCCCGTTGCGAGCGCGGCACGCTGAACTTCATCCTGGTTCTGGACGAGCAGGGCCAGGTCGCAGGTCTCCTGTTGCGGCCCCGGACCGACCTGCCGGTCTCCGAAATGAATCAGGCCAGGCGGGCGCCCGACTGCCCGATCGAGTCGATGCTGTCGTCGATGGAATGCTGGGATTGACGGCGGGGCGACGCGCTCCCGTCGGTCACGGCTAAACGATGCCCTCACCCCTCGTCCCTGCCCTATGCTTCCTGCCGAGGCCGATCGCCTGCTCGTGGGTCGCGTTCGCGACGGCGACGAGGCGGCGTGGAAGGAACTGATCGATCGTTATGAAGGCCGGTTGCTGGCCTTCGCCGAGAGCCGCCTGCAACAGAAGCAGACCGCCGAGGACGTCGTTCAGGAATCGTTTCTCGGCTTTCTCGTCAGCCTGCCGAACTACGACGAAGCGACGCCGCTCGAGAGTTACCTCTTCAGCATCACGGCGCACAAGCTGACCGACGCCCTGCGTCGTTCCGGTCGTCGCCCGACGATTCCGCTGTTGTTACCCGACGAAGACGGCCGGAGTGACGGACCCGCCGGCCGCGCCCGCCGTGCGTCGAGCATGGCTCGCAGCGCCGAAGGCAAGGGCATCGAACGGAAGATCATCGCCGACTGCCTTCGCGAACTGATCGCGGTGTGGAAAGCGAAAGGCGAGTGGGAACGACTGAAGTGCATCGAGCTGCTCTTCGCCGCGGGCCTGCCCAACAAGGACGCCGCCGACCGACTCGGCCTCTCGCAGCAGACCGTCGCGAACCACAAGCAATTCGTGGTGATGAAGCTCAAGGAAGCGGCGATTCGGGCTCGTCTGCGGGATTTCGACCCACGGGACTACGGTGCGGAAGATTGAAAGTTATGCTGTGATCGGTCACCGGAGGTGCCTGCTGATGCCCGTCTGTGGCTTTTGCGATTTCGAGGCTCCCGCCGGGGTCAAGAACTGTCCGTCGTGCGGCGCCGAACTGCCGGCCGCATCGGTTCAGGAGCCGGATCTCGAATCTGAACTGCTGCAACTGCTCGACGCCGGAAACACGGTCGCCGCGGTGAAACGCTATCGCGAGGCGACCGGCGCGGGGCTTGCCCGCGCGAAGGAGGCGATCGACACACTCAGGGCGACGCGATCGCTCGATCGCGACATGGCCGTCGGTGCGGGCGAACTCGACCCGGCATTGTCCGACGAGTTGTACGGCCTGCTCTCGCGGGGAATGAAGATCGACGCCATCCGCCTCTATCGCGAACGAACCGGCGTCGGCCTGAAAGTCGCGAAAGACGCTGTCGAAGCCGTTGCGATCCGTCGCGGCCTCCCGGCGAAAGGCAGCGGATGCCTCGGGATGGTCCTGCTGGCGATTGCGTCCGGCGGACTGGCGCTCGCCATGTGTTGAATGTGACGCGTCGCGCCCGCTTCGGCGACCTGCTCCAGAAATCCCCCCTGCTGGATCGGCGCTCAGGTGCTAGAATTCAGCCGGCAATGACGCCGCTGACGGCCGGAGGCCGCACGGGGGACATATGACGATTCACGACCAGCTTGCCGCCGAATTGAATCGGCTGAACGGTTTCAGCGGTCCCGGGACGTCGGTTGCCTCGGCCGCGGGGCCGGACGGCATGACCATCGACGTGGAACTCGCCGCGGTCGACCAGCTCGGCAGCCTGGTGCGCGAGGTGCGTGCCGAGGTGCCGAAGCTCACCGGGGCGAGCTTCGACGTGCTCAAGACGTGGGGCGACTCGCTCAGCCGGCGGTTGTCCTATCTGCTCGAGACGCTCGCGTTACTGGAGATCGACGAGGAGCACGGCGAGATTCTGATTCGCTCGAACCCGCCCGACCGACACGGCTCGGCGACGACGTTCTACGAAGTCCTGCTCCGCCAGGACGGCCCCGGCCGCTTCGCCTTGCGGCGCTACGAGGCGCAAAAAGGCATCACCGGGCGCACGCCCGTCGACATGCACCTGACTCACGAAGTGCTCAAGCGACTGGGCCGCGATCTCGTCGAGACGGTGCCGAGCTCGCCGTGATCGCTTCCCCGTTTAGCCGCGACCAACGGGAGCGCGTTCCGAAACGCGCTCCCTGACGGTCGCGGCTAAACGGATCGTTCATCGTTTCGGTGTTCGTGCAGGTCCGATTCTTCGAGTACGGCGACATACGGCAGATTGCGGTATTCGTCATCGTAGTCGAGGCCGTAGCCGACGACGAAGGCATCCGGAATCATGAAGCAGTGATAGTCGGGAACGAGGTTCGTCTCCTGGCGGCCTTCCTTCCACAACAGGACGGCGCTCTTCAGGCTGACGACATTCTCGCGGCCGAGCCGGTCGACGATGGCCGCCAGCGTCTGGCCGGTGTCGAAGATGTCGTCGATCAACAGCACGTGCCGGCCCGTCAGGTCGGGCGTCAGCGAGGCGTTCAGTTCCAGGTCGCCCGGGTTGGTCGCCTTGCCGCGATAGCTCGACGCCTGGATCAGCCCGACCCGCAACGGCAGGTCGATCCGACGGACGAGATCGGCCAACAGCATCAGGCTGCCGGTCAGCACGCCGACGATCGTCAACGGCTTGCCGCGATATTCCGTCTCGATCTGCGCCGCCAGCTTCGCGACGGCCGCTTGAATGTCCTCGGCGGAGATCAGCGTCTTCACGACAGGCATCCGGAGGCAGAGAGGCGGGAGCCCTCATGGTAAGGAACGACGCCCGCCGATCACAGCGGCCGACGAGACGCGGGTGCTGATGACGCGAATGATTTTCTTAACCGCCAAGACGCCAAGGACGCCAAGCAGAGAGTCAGGCTGTGTCTGACGAAACCGATCCGTCAGGCGCAGTCTGATCGAATACTCTTCGCGCATGCTTGGCGCTCCTGGCGTCTTGGCGGTTCAATTCTTGAACTTGATTCACGTGATCTGCGAGCGATGTTCATGACGGGCACATGGAAAACGATCGACCTCGCCGGCCATGCGGTCGATGTCTTCATGCCCGAGGAACCGCGAGAGGACGTCGTTCTGCTCGTTCTACCCGATCACGGCGGGCGGGCGATCGACGACGCGGTTCTCGCAGAGGCGCTCGAACGATTTCACGTCTCCGCGGTCGCTCCGGCCGGTAAAGATTGTTGGTGGCTCGACCAGGTCGAGCCGGCGTTCGAACCGGACCTCCCGCCGTTGCGATTCCTGACCGGTCACGTCGTTCCCTGGATCGAAGCGCGATTCGGCGTGACGCCGCCGAACGTGAAGCTGCTTGGTTGGGGAG
>JBAQZJ010000570.1:0-6379 GCA_049790855.1 Planctomycetaceae bacterium
GAGGTCGATGCCGGCGTACTTCATCGGTGGTGCCTTTCTTCTGTGGAAACGGGCGGAATTCCACCCCCGACGTTTACCACGCGTTCAAGAACACCACCACCGCCGGCCCGGCCTCCTCATAGTGTCATCCTGCGGAGATACCTCGAGAACGCGAGAGTGAGAGCGATCACACGAGTTCCGCGATCGGCTCGCGGACGTCGACGAGGAACTGGGGCCGGCCGCTGGGGTCGGTGACCGTCGTCGTCATCGGGTTGATGCCCAAGTTGTGGTAGATCTGGGTCAGCACCTGCTGCATCGGGATGGGTCGCTCGGTCGCATACTCGCCAAGGCGGTTCGTGGCGCCGATGACTTGGCCGGTCGGCATTCCGCCGCCGGCGAGCAGGCAGGCGTTGACCTGCGGCCAATGATCGCGGCCGCCCTGGTCGTTAATGCGGGGAGTGCGTCCGAACTCGCCCCAGCAGACGACCGTCACGTCGTCGAGCATGCCCCGTTCGTCGAGATCCTGCACGAGCGCCGAGAGGCACTGGTCGAGCTTGGCACCGTGATCGCGGACGACGTCGAAATTCTTCGAGTGGCTGTCCCAGCGGCCGAACGACAGACTGACGCTGCGGACGCCTGCTTCGACGAGTCGACGGGCGATGAGCAGGTGCTCGTTGCAGGTCGGGGCGCCGTCGTACTGATACTGATACGGCCGCCCGGTGCCGTAGCGGGCGCGGACGGCGTCCGGCTCCTTGGAGACGTCGAGAGCGTCGGCGAGCCGGCTGCTGGTCAGAACGCCGAACGCGGCTTCGGTGAAGGCGTCCATGCCCTCCATCATGCCCGTGGCGTCGGTCTCGCGCTTGAGGTTGTCGAGGCTGGAAAGCAAAGCCTTGCGATCCTTGAGCCGTTCGAGCGAGATGCCCTTGAGCGTCAGGTCGTCCATGCCATCGCCGTTCGGTCGGAACGCCTTATAGGCCGCCCCAAGGAATCCGGGCGAACCGGGTTCCGACCATTCGACATGTTGCGTTTTTTCGGCGAGAGCGACATGCGGCGGAATGCCCGGGTCGGTCGGGCCGGCGAGCTTGGCGACGGCCGAGCCGGCGCTCGGCCGGCCGCCCATCGACTGCATGTCGCGTCGCTTCCAGCCCGTCAGACACTGGAAGCCGTCGTGTGCGCCCTCGCAATCGACGATCGAGCGGATTGCGGCGAACTTGTCGAACATCGAGGCGATCTGCGGAAAGCACTCGCCGATCTGAATGCCGGGAACGTTCGTGTCGATCGGCAGAAACTCACCGCGGATTTCGCGGGGGGCGTCGACCTTGATGTCCCACATGTCCTGGTGAGGTGGTCCGCCGGCCAGGAAGATGTGGATCACAGCCTTGCTGGAACCGACCTGCCCGGCAGCGGCCGAGGCCCGCAGCAGGCTCGGCAGCCCGATGCCGCCGGCCGCGCCCATCGCCAAGCCACCAATCTTCAGAAAACTCCGACGGGAGATGCCGTCGCACATCCGACCGCCGTGGCCCAGTAGCGTCATCATGCCGAAGTCTCCTGCAACTGCATTCAGGAGGGGGACGTCCGTGTCCCAGTCACGCCAGATGCTGTACTGGCGGACCGGCGGCATACAACAGCATGTGTTGATGCGAAGAGAGTGTAGCCTATCCGGCCGAAGCGGGCAAGCCGTTCAGGAAAATCCTGAAGGGGCCTCGTCAGGACACAAGCGGCGTGATGGGAATGAGTTGCGAGAAACGGACCTGAAAAGGTCTACATTTTGCGGTCAACTTGCCCGCGCAACTCCAGATTCAGCAAATCGACCATCTGACGCAGGCGGCCTACCTGACGGCGATCGAAGCGGAAGGCAATGCGCGGGAGATCGGCGAGGTGGGCGTCGTCGGCCTCGAAGGGGTGCGTGGGAACCTTGGTAATGCCGCCCCGTTCGCAGATGTCGCCGAACTCATCATTGAGCCGTTCCATCAGCGCGTCGTCCGGCTCCGCGTGCAGCCGCAGGACCAGACGGCCGCGGACGTACCGCATGCTGTTGTAGACCGTATAGAAGCCGAGGATCTCTTCGACGGCTTCGTCGAGATCGGTCGTGATCTTGAACAGGCTCAGGTCTTCCGGCGAGACGAGTTCGGCTTTGAACAGCTGCTCGCGGATGAAATCCTCCCACGCCGACCAGTAGGTGCCGCCAGGCTGGTCGACGAACACCAGCGGCATCAGGTCGCGTTTGCCGGTCTGGACGAGGGTCAGCACCTCGAAGGCCTCGTCGAGCGTGCCGAATCCGCCGGGAAACAGGACGACCGCATGGACCTCTTTGACGAACAACAGCTTCCGCGTGAAGAAGTACTTGAGGTAGATCAGCTTTTCGTCGTCGCGGACGATGTGGTTCGCCGACTGCTCGAAGGGGAGCATGATGTTGACCCCCATCGACATCTCGCGGCCCGCGCCGACGTTCGCCGCCTCCATGATGCCGCTGCCCGCGCCGGTCAGGACCATCCAGCCGTGCTCGGCGATCTTCCGCCCGAACTCGACGGCGGCCTGGTAGGCGGGGTGGCTCGACGGCGTGCGGGCCGAGCCGAACACCGTCACCTTGCGATGCTTCCGGTACGGCGTGAAGACCTTGAAGGCGTACCGCAACTCGCGCAAGGCGCGGCTGAGGATCTTCAGGTCGCCGCGCGTCGCATGGTCGCGATGGAGCTTGTCGGCGGTCTCTTTGATCTCTTCGATCAGCGATGCCGTGTCGGCGCCGTCCGACGTGTGCTCCGTCGGCAAAACGTCGGCCTCGGCGTCTTCGGCCGAAGGCGGATGCTTCGTCGGTTCGTTCATTCCGTGAACACTCCGAGAATCTGGCGAAACGGCGAACGGCGGCGGATTCCCTTCCCAGGGAACGGCGAGAGTCCACGCGATGCCGCGCTCACGCCCCCAGTGCCCCCAGTGCCTCTTCGGGCGTGTCGTAGATGGCCCAGATCGTGTCGAGCGCCGTCACACGCAGCAGTTCGCGGGCGGTCACGGTCGCACCGCACAGAACCATCTCGCCGCCGCGGCTCTTGACGAACTTGTGGCATCGCAGCAGCAGTGCGAGAAACACACTGCCGAAGTACCCGACACGACTGAGGTCGAAGACGACGAGCGGCACGCTCATCTCGCCGAGCGGCTCCATGACGATCTCAGCCGCCTGCTCGATCAGATCCCAGCGCATCTCTTCGACGTTGTCGGCCGGCGTGATGACGACGGCGTTGCCGTGAAAGTCGAGCCGGAAATCGTCGTTCGGCGAATCGCTCATGCAGCCTCTCCCGTCGGGGGGACGTTCTCGCTCGAGCGATCACCCATTCGGGCGACTCGACCGTGCGGCGACATTGTAGAGAATGGGAACGGCCCTTCCTACCGCACCGCCGGCTTTCGGTACGATCGCGGGGCGGCACATCGGCGAGAAATTTCGACGTGCCCGACTCCGAATGCGACGCACGCCGGTTTGAACCGAAACGCCCGCTGAAAAGACTGCCGTGCCGCGTGCTAATTGGGCGCTGCGGCCAGAGGCTCATTCAGCCGCTGGAGCAGTTCCTGCGGAATCGGCTGATTGCGCTCGCCCGGCTTCTTGGTGAAGACGTGTTTCACCACCGGCAGGATGCGCTGGAAAGCGTCCTCGTAGGCCGCCGGTAACGATCCGCGACGCAGCAGCGAATCGTTCGGAAGCTGCGAGACTTCGTCCTGGTCCGCCGGCCGGAATGCGACGTACAGGTTCCAGTAGCATTCGTGCCAGTGCGTGGCGGCCGTGCTTTTGTTGTAAGCCAACGACATGTCGCGGGCGAGCTGCACAAGGCGGTCGGCGGCCGCCTTCTCGTCGAGCGCCCCCGCCGGGGCACGCGTCCGGCTGAGAGCCTTCGCCGCGGCCGAACGTGCCAGGCAGTGACGCGAATCGTCGGCGATCGCCGCCAGGAGCGCTTCGATCACGATCGGTTGACGGGCCTGATTGTAATCCAGCTCGATCGCGGCCAGCGCTTCGGCAAGCCGCACCTGATACCACCAGAAGGTGTCCGGCTTCGCCAATTCCGCGGTTAGGATGTCGCCGGCTCGAAACTTCAGATCCGCCGGAATCACGCCGTTGTCGCCGATGCGGCCAACGCCGTACGCCGCCGCGACTTTGACGGCGGGCGGTTGATCCTCGCTTGCCAGGACGTCCAGTAGCGGCTCAACCGCGGGAACGTAGGCCTCCGGCGGTTTCCGGTTGCGGCCGACAAGTTCTTCGGTCACGACGTCGAGTTGTCCGAGAATCAGCACCGCTTGAAGCCGGACGTGGAAATTGTTGTCGAGCACCTCTTTGCAGGCCTCGACCATCGCCGCACACAGCGCCTCGCGGAACTCGCGCTGACGGTTCGAGTTCGATTGGCCGCGACCGGCATTCCGAATGCTGATCATCATCGGCGTCGTGATGCCGCGGATGTCCCGCCACTCCTTCACGGCCGTCATCTGGGCGATTCGCAGCTTCGCCCACCGCCGCATCGCTTCTTTGTTTTCGTTCGTGGGATCGGCGCGAATGAACACCGTGTCCATGCCGCTGCCGCCGTAGCGCCGCATCGCATCATCTTCCTTCTTGATCTCCTCGTCCGTCATCAACGGATTGCGAAGGGTCATCACCTCCGGGATCTCGGCGGGGGGAGGCGTGAAGTAGTCCGGTAGTTTGGGGCCGGTCTGCACCGGCTGAGCCTCTTCAGCAGCCGGTTCGGCCGGTTCGGTGACTTCCGCCGCAGGAGGGGCCGCCGGTTCTTCCGTCGGCACATCGGCGGACGGTTCGGCCGGATCGGCGGCGGTCTCTGGCGGCACTGTCGCGGCGTCCGGAGGGGCATCCGGCTGTTGAGCCGCCAGCGGTGAGACCAGCAAAGGTGCGATCGCCAATGCGGTCAAAATCGACAGGCCGGCGCAGCGGCTGAAAACGCCGCGCGTGGCCAAACGGTGCGAGGTGACGGTACGAAGCACCGGGGAACCCTTCTCTCGACACACCGGAGATACCGGGCCGGATGCCGGCCAACAATTCCAACGGCCCGGCACAGTCTCCGTCACGGTAACGGCAACTCCATGCCAACGCCAGAATCGACCGGCCCGTTTTCGTGATCGACCCCCGAGGCAGGCCGGACGAGACGGTCGGTACGGCAGCAGCCGGAACGACGACCGCCGGGGAGACTTTAGAATACGAATGGGAAGAACGCGAGAAGAAAGACGTGCTACTGAACAGTATCATCGGCCGACGCAGAGTGTCAACCACCCCGCGCCGCCCGGCAAGCCTCAAGCCGACTGCCGGATCGCCGGTCGACAGGGGTGAACCGAGATTTCTCGTCGAAACGGTTCGACACGCCCTGACGTTTCTAACGGATGGCACGACCGGTCCGGTGTCGTCTTTGGCTCCGCGAAAGACGACAAAAAGAACGACGCCGCGCCGACGGCGGGGGAATGACCCCTTACGATGACCGAACGGATGCTCGCAATGGCTGTTTTGTTCACCCACAAGCGGTTTCTCGACCACGAAACAGGCTCGCACCCCGAACAGCCGGGACGCCTGCGCGCCATCGCAAGCATGCTGGCGACGACCGGGCCGGCACAACGCTGCTCCGCTGGCGTTTGCCGTCCTGCGACCTACGAAGAGCTGACCCGCGTTCACGCAGCGGAACACGTCGCCGCAATCGTTCAGTTCGCGGCTGCCGGAGGCGGTCGGATCGAGGTCGATACGATCCTCTGCCCGGCCTCGGCTGATGTCGCGAGTCTCGCGGCGGGTACCGCGTGCGCCGCCGTCGACCTGGTGCTCGACGGCGACCAGCGGCAGGCCGTCGTTCTCGCCCGGCCGCCGGGACATCATGCGCTTCCCGACGCACCGATGGGCTTCTGTCTGTTCAACAACATTGCCGTCGCCGCGGCCCATGCTCGTGTGGCCCACGGTCTCGACCGCGTGCTGATCGTCGATTGGGACGTGCATCACGGCAACGGCACGCAGGACGCCTTCTACGCCGACCCGCAGGTCACGTTTTTCTCGTCGCACCGCTCTCCGTTCTATCCCGGCAGCGGGGCAAGCGACGAGACGGGAACCGGCCCGGGCCTCGGATCGACGTTCAACCTGCCGCTGCCGTTCGGAATCAGCCGTAAAGAGTTCAAGGCACGATTCGCCGCCAAGCTCGCCCTGGCCGCCGAGCAGAGCCGCCCGCAACTCGTCCTGATCAGCGCCGGCTTCGATGCCCATGTTGCCGACCCGGTCGGCTCATTGAGCCTCGAAAGCGAAGACTTCACCGACCTGACGCGGCTCGTCCTCGACGTGGCGAACACGCATGCGGGCGGTCGAATCGTCAGCCTGCTCGAAGGCGGCTACAACCCGCCGATACTCGCCGAATGCGTGCAGACGCACCTCGAAGCGCTATAG
>JBAQZJ010000571.1:0-14263 GCA_049790855.1 Planctomycetaceae bacterium
CCCCGTCGCCGAGCACTTCCTCAATAATTGGGGCCTGAAGGGCATGGCCTTCTACAAACTGTCGACGGTCGCGCTCGTGTGCGTCATCGCCCAGGTCGTCGCCCGTCACAGCCTCGTCGCCGGCCGGCGATTGCTGTACGTCGTCACCGCGATCGTCGGCGCCGTCGTGGTCTACAGCGCGGTCTTGCTGGCCCGCGGCATGTGAATGCGGCTCGCGCTTCCTGACGGTCGCGGCTAAACTGGTGTGGTGAACGCTTCGACTCCTGACTCCTGACTCCTCCTTCCCCAATGACTTCCGACCCGACCGAACTGCTGTCGCGGGCGGGGCAACCGGCCCTGGCGCGCTTCTGGAACGAACTCGACGTCGCCGGCCGGCAACGGCTCGACGAGCAGTTGCAATCGGTCGACTTCGACCAGGTCTGCGAGCTGTATCAGAAACATCGCGACGTCGCCGGCGGCGAAGTCGGCCTCGCCAGCGAAGCCGGGCCGCCGTCGCAACTCGTGCGGCAGCCGCGGTCGCAACACGACGTCGAAGAGTGGCGGCGGGCGATGCACTTCGGCGAAGGCATGCTGGCGGCGGGCAAGGTCGGGGCGATCGTCGTCGCGGGCGGACAGGGAACGCGGCTGGGCTTTGCGAAGCCCAAGGGCATGTACCACATCGGCCCCGTCAGCGGCGCGAGCCTGTTTCAGATTCTCGCCGAGCAGCTTCTCGCCCGCAGCCGGCGGGCCGGTTCCGACATTCCCTTCTACGTGATGACGAGCGACGCGACGCATCACGCGACCGAAGAGTTCTTTCGCCTGCATCATTTCTTCGGACTCAATCCCGAAGACGTGTTCTTCTTCCGGCAGGGGAACATGCCGGCCGTCGACGCCGCGACCGGAGAACTGCTGCTCGCCGATCGAGACTCGCTTGCGCTCAGCCCCGACGGTCACGGCGGGCTGCTGGCGGCGCTGGGTCGCAGCGGGGCGCTCGTCGACATGGCGCGCCGCGGAGTCGAGTACCTGTATTACCATCAGGTCGACAATCCCACGGCGATCGTGTGCGACCCGGCGCTGCTCGGATGGCACGCGCTGCGAGCCTCCGAAATCACGACGAAGGTCGTCGCCAAGGTCAGCCCGACGGAACGCATGGGCGTCGTGTGCGACGTCGCCGGCAAGACGCAGATCATCGAGTACAGCGATCTGCCCGAAGAGCTGGCCGACCAGCGCGACGAGCGCGGCGAACCGATCTTCTGGGCCGGAAACATGGCGATCCACGTGATGAGCCGGACGTACCTCGAGCGGCTTTGCGACGGCGCGCACGACTTGCCGTTTCACGCCGCCCGCAAGAAAGTGCCGTTCGTCGACGCCGGGGGGAATCTCGTCGAACCGGCGGAATCGAACGCGATCAAGTTCGAGCGGTTCATCTTCGACGCCTTGCCGCTCGCCTCGAAAACGCTCGTCGTCGAAGCCGACCGCGCCCGCGAGTTCAACCCGGTGAAGAACAGCGAAGGCGCCGACAGCCCCGCGACGGCGCAAGCGGCACTCGATGCGATCGGCAAAGCGTGGCTGCGCGCCGCCGGCTGCGAGGTGCCCGGCGACGCCGTGGTCGAAATCAGCCCGCTGTTCGCGCTCGATGAGCAGGATGTCGCCAGGAAGGCGAAACCAGGCACACGCCATGCAGGCAGTGTGTACCTGCGCGACTGATGCTCGCCCGATCGGGCTGCGCGATCGGAGCCGCGACCCTCAGGGAGCGCGTAGCGGCAGTCCCATGCCGAGAGACGCTCCCTGACGGTCGCGGCCCTGAAAGGCCAGTCTCGCGCCAGATCGGGACGTGGGACCGGGCATTCAACTGGCCGTCAGTCGCCGCGACCCGCCTTACGGCCGACACAGCGCCGCGACGAGCGCCCCGGCGGCGACCGAAACATTGAGGCTCGTGACCGGCCCGCGCGGGGCAAGCCGGCAGACCATGTCGCAGCTCTCGCCGGTCAGCCGTCGCATGCCGGCCATCTCGTTGCCCAGCACGAGCAGCCACGGCCGGTCGCGGGGAATCTCGAACACGTCCTGCCCGTCGTGCTCGCTCGACCCGAGCACCCAGAGGCCCGCTTTTTTCGCGGCGTCGAGGGCGCTTCTCAGGTTCGACGGTTGCGAGTGCGGCACGTGCTCGACGCCGCCGGTGGCGGTGTCGTAGACGACGGCCGACATCGGTGCCGATCGATCGCGGGTCAGCAGAAGCCCCTTCACGCCGAAGAACGCTGCGGCCCGGAACACGGCCCCGACGTTGTGCGGATCCTGCACCTGATCGAGGGCGAGCCACAAGTCAGGTCGGTTCGGGTCGGCTCCCGCGAACAGATCCTGCGGCGCCGCCGGGCTGCGTTCCTTCACGATCGCCTCGCTGCCGCCCATCCGTCCCGCTTTGTCGCCGACCGTCTTGCGACCGCCGTGCGGCCGCTCGATTCCGATCTTGACGGGCACGCCCGCGGCCCGCGCGGCCTCGGCGACCTCGCCCCAGGCTCCCGTCGGCCGAGCGACCGTGACGGTGACGGAGACCACGGCCCCCGGTCGAACGGTGAGAGCGGCAAGCACGCTATGCGGGTTTTTGAGCGTCAGTGACATTTCAAGATTGAACCGCCAAGACGCCAAGAGCGCCAAGGAAGGAGGCCCGCGAATCGCGCGGAATCAGGCGAACAAAGAAGCCCGGCTTTTTGAAAAAGCCGGGCTTCTGATCGCTAAGCCGGGCGTCGAGTCGCCTCGTATATCACGATTCCCGCGGCCACGGCGGCGTTCAGGCTGCCGACTTGCCCGGCCAGCGGAATGGCGACGATGAGGTCGCATTTCGTCAGCAGTTCGCGACTGACACCGACGCCTTCGTTGCCGATGACGATCGCCAGCGGTCCGGCGAGGTCGGCCGCGTGCAGCGGCGTTGCGGCATGCTCGCTCGCGGCGACAAGCCGCACGCCTTGCCGCTTCAACTCGTCGGCCAGTGCGAGCAGGTCGTCGACCTGGGCGATGGGAACGTGGTTGACGGCCCCCGCGCTGCTGCGGGCGACCTGACTCGTCACGCCGACCTGTCTCGCTTTCGGAATGAGCACGCCCGCGACGCCGAAGCACTCGGCACTGCGGACGATCGCCCCGAAGTTGAAAGCATCTTGCACGTGGTCGGTGATGACGAAGAGGGGATCGGGGGAGGCGGGAGAGGGGGAGATCGGGGGCTGCGTCGTGCGGAGCCGATTGAGGAGGTCCGTCGAGGACGCATAGGGGAACGGCGGCATCTTCGCGAGCACGCCCTGATGGTCGGCCGCGCCGCAGAGTTGCGTCAGGCGCGATAGGCGTTCGTCATGAATCCTGACGCCGCGTGAATCCGCCAGCGAGCGAAGGTTCTCGTCGGCGTCATCGGCCAAGCGCAATTCGTAAGGCGTCCATCGGCCGGCCCGCAGCGTCTCGGCGACGAGGTTCCGCCCCCAGATCCACGATCGCTGATGACTGCCGAGCAGCGGTTGCTTCGCCATTTTGCTTAAGAGGTCCGTGAACAACGCACCTGGTACCTGGCGATCTGGCCGACGCGAAGGATACGAACGATGGAACGGTGATTTCACGTTGCCCGGCGGACGAGTATCGCATCGCTCGGGATGAGTTCTTGCCGGCGTTCCATCGGCGTCATGCGATAGCGCAATTCGTACCAGACTTCATGTTGGTCGTTTTCCACTCCAAGCTGTTGCAGGTCGAGAATACCGACGAACTCGAATCGCACATCATCACCATGATCGTTGGGGTAATTGGTCTCGCCGGCTCGTCCGAGACTCTTGGCTGCGGTTAACGCCGATCGAGGTTCTCTGGCGTGAAACACGACAATCCTCTCTTCGGTCAGGCGCCGGCGATCACTGTTTCCGTTTCTTGCAACCACATGGAACTGGAATAGCAATTTCGCAGCAAACACGTGCTGTGTTCGCACGACAGGCGATGCCGGCAGTGAATGCGTCCGGCTTCGCTTATCGGACCCAGCCTTCTTGCTGCCATTCGATTTCATTCGGGTCATTCGCCGGCAACTTTCATCTCGTCGGATTCGCGTTAATCCGTGTGGTTCGCGGACCTTTCCCCGCGTTCCAGCCGCTTCTTGCGCTGATAGATCGCTTCCTGTTCGGCGAGAGTCGCTTCAGCGAGGCGGCGGCCGGACTTCGCAAGCTCCTGTTCGATGAATCGCACCCGTTCGGTGAACTTGCGGTTGCTCGCGCGGAGAGCTTCTTCAGGGTTCACGCCCCACCGGCGGGCGATGTTCGCCACGACGAACAGGACGTCGCCGATCTCCGATTCGATGCGGGCACGCCGTGACGCGTCGGCAATCGGATCGTCGGCGACGACCGCCGCATCGACCGTCGCCGGCATATCGGGCACGGTTCCGTCGTCGAACAGTTCTTCGGCCAGCTCGGCGATCTCTTCGCGCAGCTTGTCGAACAGCATCGCCCGGTGTGGAAAGTCGTACCCGGCCTTCGCCGCACGGGCCGTGATGCGGGCCGCCCGCGCCAGTTGCGGCAGAACGACGGGAATGCCGTCGAAGACGCTGTCGCGCCGCTTTTCGGCGTGCTTGGCCTGTTCCCACAATGGCGAGACGTCGGCGGCCGTTTCGGCGGTCGCGTCGCCGAAGACATGCGGATGCCGGCGGACGAGCTTGTCGGTCAGTCGTTCGAGGACCGGCACGACGTCGAACCGGCCTTCGTCGGCACCGATCTGGGCGTCGAGCATCACCTGCAGCAGCAGGTCGCCCAACTCCTCGACGATCGCCTCGTCGTCGCCGTTATCGATGGCGTCGAGCAGCTCGTAGGTTTCTTCAAGCGTGTACGGCTTGATCGTTTCGAGCGTCTGCTGCCGGTCCCACGGACATCCCTCCGGCGACCGCAACTTCGCGACGACCTCGCACAACCGGCGAAACGCCGCCCCGGCGATCGCGGGATCAGGCGGCGTTCCGGGAGGGTGGGAACCAGGCGGGTCTTCAGTCACGGGCATTACTTCGAGCCGGGAAGGGAGCGGCCCACATGATACGGCGGCGTCGTCAGGGCGTCAAAACGGCCAATCGGACAGCCGACATTCGGGGCGTTCACTGCGATAGGTTGCCGTTCCGGAGACCAACGTGCAGCGGGTTGCGTAGACGACGCCGGGGGAGCATCGGCCGCAGCTTGCGCAGCGTGCCGTCCTTCAGCCAGCGGCGGAAGTAGCCGTAGACCGTCGGCCAGGGCGGGTAGTCGGGCGGTAGTTTTCGCCAGGGGCAGCCGGTTCGCCAATGGTGGCGGATCGCCGTCACGACCTGGCGTAGGTCGGTCGTTCGCCGGCGGCCCCTGCGACCGGGGGCGGCAAGCAGCGGGGCGATTGCCGCCCACTCGGCCGCCGTCGGCCAGTCGGGCTGCATCGCCACGGTTCGCGTCGCACGCGACGGACGCTCGACCGCCCAATGTCCGGGTCGATCGGTGCGTGTCGTGGCAGGTGCGGTCTTGAATCGAGACGGGCATTGTTGTCGAGTCGTCGCGCGCATGAAGCAAGGCTCCCTGCCTGGGGCCGACTGCGAAACGATCGCGGTCGCAGATCACGAAGTGAAAGACTCCCTTCCGATTGTGCCGCTCCGTCCGACGCGATGCGTTTCCGATTTCGCCTCCTCGCATTACGGCCGACGCGGATCGGTCGAGCGAATCGCGTCGTGCCGCAGTCGTTCGAGGCCCGGTCGGAGCCAGTCGCGGCAGAGCGCCGTCAGCGGAACTCGTCGATGGACGGCTTCATCACGCAGCGCCCGCCAGTCGGCATTGGAAAGATAGATCGAGATCTGCTTGCGAACCTGCGGGTCGCGGTAGCGTTTGGCCGACGATTTCGACGCCATGTCGTCTCACTGCGGAAACGGGTGGGAAGAACTTCAAAAGACGCATGATCCACAGAGCCGCACGTTTCATTTCGGAACGACGGACTTGTTGCAAATCGTGGGTGGCGGGGCCTAAGCCCGAAGGGCGTGGCCCCGGACGTGTGACGCCCCACCAAGACTTTCCTCCGGTCAGCGTCCCACGTCCGGGGCCACGGGCATGCGCCCTCAGGCCCCGCCACCCTCCTCTGCTTCAAGTTTGCAACAGGTATGTCGTTCCGTTTCATTTCGCCCGTCGCGGCGACGGAGGGCGGTCGCTCAGCCAGTCGGCCCCGGCGAGGTTGCGTCGTGGAGTCGCGGACGACGGTTCGGAGGTGCGACGCCGGGACCGACGTCGCGATTCTCGGCGGCGACGGCGGGAGCGCGGTGTGATCAACGGCAACACGTCGTCGAGCACCGAATCGCGACACACGGGCGGCTCGATCCAGCCGTCGTCGACGTGACACGAAAACTTCGCTTCGCGGACCATGACGAACTTCCTTCGGACGGATTTGTCGAGGCGTGAACAGCCAGGATGCGCCGGCAAGGCCGCATCCACCGTTCAGCCTGAACAAATATACTGTACACAAGAACAGCATTCAATCCTCTTTCCGCAGAATCGTCCGCAGATGTTTGGCAATTCATAACATCAACTGGAAACTTGGTTTACGAAAAATGCCCACCGGCAGAGCCGATGGGCTTCGATGCAGTTCTGCTGTTCCACTTCCCCCGTCCTCACTTCTCATCCAGCACGTCAACGGCTTCGAACCGCTGGCCTTCGAGCATCGCGAGGCTCGCTCCGCCGCCGGTGGACACGTGCGTCACCTGGTCGGCGTAGCCGAGCTGCTGGATCGCCGCGGCGCTGTCGCCGCCGCCGATGACGCTGGTCGCGTCGCTCTCGCTGATCGCCTTGGCGACGGCCTTGGTGCCCTCGTCGAAGGGCGGCAGCTCGAAGACGCCCATCGGTCCGTTCCAGACGACCGTTTTCGCGCTCCTGGCGATGTCGGCGAACTGCTTGGCGGTCTCGGGGCCGATGTCGAGTCCCTCGTATCCCTCGGGAATCTCGCCCGCCTTCACGACGACCTTGTTGCAGTCGCTTTTGAAGTCGTCGCCGCAGTGAGTGTCGACCGGCAGAACGAGTTTCTCCTTGCCCTTGGCGAGCAGCTCCTTCGCGAGATCGAGCTTGTCCTTTTCGACGCGGCTGTTGCCGACCCTGCCGCCCTGGGCGAGCTGGAAGGTGTAGGCCATCGCCCCGCCGATAAGCACCTTGTCGCACTTCGAGAGCAGGTTGTCGATGACTTTGATCTTGTCGGAGACCTTCGCCCCGCCGAGGATCGCGATGAAGGGACGCTCGGGGTCGTCGATCGCGTCGGTCAGGTACTTGATCTCCTTCTCGACGAGATAGCCGACGAGCTTCGGCTTCGATCCCATCGCCTTGGGAACGGCGACCATGCTGGCGTCGGTGCGGTGACAGGTGCCGAAGGCGTCGTTGACGTAGACGTCGGCCATGTCGGCGAGTTTTTTGGCGAACTCGGCGTCGCCGTCTTTCTCGCCGGGCTGGAAGCGAAGATTCTCGAGCACGAGCACTTCCGCCACGCCCAGCGATTTCGCTTTCGCCTGGGCGTCCGGCCCGACGGTGTCGGTCGCGAAACGGACCTTGTTGGGAATCAGCTCGCCGAGCCGCTCGGCGGCGGGCTTGAGGCTCGACTGCGGCTCGGGCTTGTCCTTCGGCCGTCCGAGATGGCTCATCAGAATCAGCTTCCCGCCGTCGTCGAGCACCTTGTTGATGCTCGGCAGCGCCTCGCTGATCCGGCGATCGTCGGTGATCTTGCCGTTCTCGTCGAGCGGCACGTTGAAATCGACCCGCATCAGCACGGTTTGATCGGCAAGGTACAGGTCGTCGAGCGTCTTCTTGGCCATCACATTTCCCTGAAAAAGGCGAGCGGCAGGCATCAGCCTGCCGGTGGGCGACTTGTGTTGCGTCGCCGTATTGTCGGACGCGGGAAATCGAACGCAAGCGAGTCATCAAGGGTCGTTCCCGAGTTCCGTCGCGTCGGGTCTTCCCGGCGGTTGTCGCGTGAATCATACTGATCCGTCGTCGCCACCGCGGTTTCTCCTCAATGATCTCGTCAAGAAGGCACCCTGAGATGTTTCTGCGACTCGCGCCCGCCGTGATGCTGTCGGTCGGATTGGTGGCCTGTCTCGCGCCGAAGGCCGTCGCCGAAGAGCCGCTGCTGAAATATCTGCCCGGCGAAACGACGAACGTCGTGGCCGTCGTGCGGGTGGCCGACATTGTCGGCGGCGGCGAGGCGGCGGACTCGAAGAGCCGCTGGCCGTTGCCGGGCGGCGAGGCGATTCCCGGTTCGATCGAGCGGCTCGTGGTCGGGTCGCACGTCCGGCTGGGAACCCGTGACCGCGTGCAGACGATCGCCTTGGCGGCCGTGCCGTCGGGAACGACGGTCGCCGCCGTGCCGATGGGCGTCGGCGGCACGCCCGATCGCATCGGCGATCGTGTGGCGGTGGTCACCGGTCGCGGCGACTACCTCGTCGACCTGGCGCCCGGCACGGCGGCGCTGGTTCATCCGGGAGTCCGGCAGGAAGTGAGCCGCTGGCTTGAAGCGACGACGCACGAGCCGTTGCCGCCCTTCCTGACCGAGGCGGCGGCGAAGCCGCAGGAGATCGTGCTGGCGATCGACTTGCGCAACACGCTGTCGGCCGATCGCGTGACGCCCTGGCTCGAAACGCGACCGGGAAAGCACGATGCGGCCGAGACGGCGGCCGTGGCGGCGCTGCTCACGAAGCTGGTCGGCGCTTCGGTGGCGATCGACGTCGGCACGACGAACACCGCCGAGATTCGCGCCCGTTTTTCGGAGCCGGTGAGCGCTCCGACCGAGACGCTCCGGCGTCTGTTCGGCGACCTGTTGCGGGAGGCTCACGCCTCGATTCCCGAAATCGAATCGGCCGAGGCGGTGATTCTCGGCTCGGACTTCGTTCTCAAGACGCCGATCTCCGACGGCACGCTCCGCCGCGTGATGTCGATGATCGTGGCGCCGCCGACGCCGGAGCCGAAGCGGACGACGGCGACACGTCGCACGGAAACGCCGGCAAGCCCGGCGGAGGCCTCGCTGACCTATTTTGAGGCGGTCGACGGACTCGTGAACGACCTGGAGGCGGCGCGCCGGCGGTCGAACGATTACTCCCGCACCGCGACCTGGCACGACAACTTCGCCGCGAAGATCGAGCAGCTTCCGACGATCGGCGTCGACCCGGCGCTCGTCGATTACGGTTATCGAATCGCTTCGGGATTGCGTGCCCTGGGCGCCTCGCTGCGCGGGCAGGCCGTCGACGTGACGGCGCAGCAACAATCCGTCACGTACGACGTGCAGGTCAGGCCGGGCTTCGTGGGTTACAACGTCTGGGGCGGGGTCGGCTATGCGCCGTCGAGCTGGCAGGCGACGAGCAACCTCCAGCAGGTTCGCGAACGACAGGCGGAAGCCGTCACCGCAGGCGCCGGTGAGCGGGAAGAAGTCTGGGCGAAGATGACGGAAGACCGGGCCACGACGGCCCGCGCGATGTCCGAAAAGCTCGGCGTGCCGTTCGGCCAGACAAAGCGATGATTCGCCGCGGCAACCGATCGGGGTACACTGAAGGATCGCACCCGCGCGAGGAGACCGAACGATGGCAACGACGATCCGCCTGCCGGCGGGCCTGATGACCGCCGAGGAGTTCTGCGAGTTCGTTCATCGGCCGGAGAACGAAGGGCGATGGTTCGAGCTTGATGAAGGAAAGGTGATCGAATTGCCGCCGTCGCGGGTTCCGCACGGTTTTTATGCCCAGAACATCGGAGCGCTGTTGTGGATCTACGCCCGACAGCGCAAGCGCGGATACGTCTGCTCGAACGATTCCGGCGTCGTCCTCGGCCGTGCTCCGGACACCGTTCGCGGGCCGGACGTCATGTTCTTCGACGACGGCAAGTCCGCGGCCGAGATCGCCGCGACGGGTTATGCGGAAGACCCGCCGGTGCTGTCCGTCGAGGTGCTGTCGCCGTCCGACCGGCCCGCTCGCAAGGTTGCGCAATACCTGCGAGCCGGCGTGCGGCTGGTGTGGGTCGTCGATCCGGAAATCCGGGAGGTGACGGTTCACCGCCCGGATGCCGAGCCGCAACTACTCGATGCCGACGCGGTTCTTTCCGGCGGCGACGAACTCCCCGGCTTCGAGTGCCGGGTCGTGGAATTCTTTGAACTGCCGGGCGGGGGCGAGAAGACGCAGCCAACGAACTCGGAGGGCTGACGCCCCCCCCGCTCGCCAGGAGCATCACGATGAACCCGCTCGTGCTCGTCGTCGCGGCCGTGGTCGCCCAGGCCGAGGCGAACCCGCAGGTCGAAGTCTCGCCGAACCCGACGCAGTATCAACCGGTGACGCTGACATTCACGGGACCGCAGGCGAGCGAAACGGGGGAGGTGAATCCGTTTCGGGATTATGAGTTTCGCGTGCGGTTCTCTCGGTCGAAGGAGTCGCCGCGAACCGCTTTGGAATCAGTCAGTGGCTGGGCCGACGGCTATTTCGCTGCCGATGGGAATGCAGCCAATTCGGGGGCGACGGCCGGCAACAAGTGGCGGGTTCACTTTCTGCCGCCAGTGGCCGGAACGTGGTACTACGAAGTCGTGTTCCTGGCCGGTGAAAACATCGCAATTCGCGACGACCCGACCTTACCGTTCGAGGCGATGCCTCTCGACGAGTTGAAAGGCTCGTTCACGGTTGCCGCGTCAGATCCAAATGCTTCCGGATTCTTCTCAGAGGGGATGTTGCACGGGATTTTACCGAAAGATTATCCCCACCATCTTCAATTTACCGGATCGAAGCGTTTGTTCCTCAAAGCCGGCGCCGACAGCCCCGAGAACCTGCTCGCCTACGCCGACTTCGACGGCACGAGAGCCCTCGGCGGCCCTCAGCCCAAACGCGACGGCGAGTCGAGCCGTACCGGGCTGCACCGGTACGAGCCGCATGTCCGCGACTGGAAGGAAGGCGATCCGACCTGGCGGGACGGCAAAGGGAAAGGCTTGATCGGGGCGCTCAACTATCTCGCCTCGCAGGGCGTCAACGGCGTCTACTTCCTCACGATGAACGTCGAAGGCGACGGCAACGACGTCTGGCCGTGGATCGATCCGAACACCCGCGACCGGTTCGACGTCTCGAAGCTCGACCAATGGGAAATCGTCTTCAGCCACGCCGATCGGCTCGGTATCGCCCTGCACGTCGTGTTGACGGAGACGGAGAACGAATCGCTGTTCGAGGTGCTCGACGGCCCCGGCAGCGGGATGCCGGTTCATCTCTCCGGAGCCGACGTAGACGACGTTCCGTTCGCTGACACTCGCAAGCTCTACTACCGCGAACTGATCGCCCGGTTCGCTCACCACCCCGCCGTCTTCTGGAATCTCGGCGAGGAGAACGGCGGAGACGCGAAGAATGGAAACCCGTTCTCCAAAGGCAACACGCATGACCAGCGCGTGGCGTTCGCCGACTACATCAGTTGGTATGACCCGAACTACCACCAAGTCGTGGTCCACACCTATCCCGGCCAGTACGACAAGATCTACGATCCGCTCGTGTCGTCTGGCGACATCGATGGGCTTTCATTGCAGATCGGCGACCCAAAGAAAGCCCACGCCGAAACCCTGAAATGGGTCCGAAGAATGGACGACGAGTGGTACCAGTGGTTCGTCTGCGTCGACGAAATCGGTCCGGCGGACACCGGTGTCGTGCCGGACGACTCACCGAACGCCGCCGCGAACCACAAGCTGGCCCGCGAGGTGCTATGGGGCAACCTGCTCGCCGGGGGCAGCGGGGTCGAGTGGTACTTCGGCTACAAGTACCCGCACAACGACCTCAATTGCGAAGACTTCCGCAGCCGCGAGAAGGTCTGGAAGTTCACGAAGGCCGCGATCGACTTCTTCCACGAGCATCTGCCGCTGGACGAAATGGAATCGGCGGACGAGGTCGTGCAGGCGGAGGGTGCGTTCTGCTTCGCGAAGCCGGGCGAGGTCTACGCGGCGTATCTGCCGAGCGTGAAGAGTCCGGTCGAGATGAAACTGCCGGACGGTGTGTACGAAGTCCGGTGGTTCAACCCGGTCACGGGCGGGGAGTTGCAGACGGGAACGGTCGAGCGAGTCAAGGGCGGCGAGCCGGCGGACCTCGGCGAACCGCCGGGCAAAGTCGACCAGGATTGGGTCGTGCTGGTGCGGCAGAAAGGTTCGAGCGTGAAGGATTGAACTCTTTCGCGCTTGTTAGCCCCGGCAGGGGCAGTTTCCGCGTCGTCGCCGCAGTAGGTGACGGCTCGATGGAACGTCACCCATCCCCGCGGAAGACCTTATGCACGAACAGGTCGAGGTAGATCACCGTGCCCATCAGGCCGAGGATGAACAGCATGCCGGCGTAGGTGGCGGCGGCGACGACCTGTTCGGTCGGTTTGCGGCGGGTGACGGCCTCCCAGATCAGGAAGACCATGTGACCGCCGTCGAGCACCGGAATCGGCAGGAAGTTCAGCACGGCGAGATTCACGCTAAGAATGCCGAGGAACAGCAGCAGTTCGCCGAAGCCCTGCTCGGCGACTTTGTAGGCGATTTCGGCGATGCCGATCGGCCCGCGCAGCTCTTTGAACGACAGGTCGAGCGTGATCAGGTTTCTCAGAGTGAGATACAGCTCGATGACCGTGTTCTTCGTCGTCGTCGCTCCCAGCGACAGGGCATGCCCGATCGACTGGGCTTCGACCGTGCTCGTCAGCATGCCGGGACGGAACCCGCGCGTGGGGACGTACCAGGTGTTCTCGGGGTCGGACCAGGGAGTCAGCGTGACCGTGCGCGACTTGTTGCCTTCGCGAACCGTCAACTCGATGTTTCGTTCCGGAAAGCGCTGGATGGCGGCGAAGGCGTAGGCGAAGTTCTGCAGCGTGCGGCCGTCCTTTTCGTCGTTCATGACGATCTCGATCGGCTTGCCGTCCATTCCTGCCTGGGGGGCGACGCCCTTCGGCAGGACGAGGCGAATCGTCTCGATGAGATCCGACTTCTTCAGCCCGGCCTGTTCGGCGGGTCCGCCGGGCGCGATCGACAGAATGCGCGGGGCGAGGTGGAAGGCGATGCCGATCGCCGGCACCGACAGCGGTTCGCCGGGTATGGTCGGCTGCTCGGTCCAGCCGGTGCGGTCTTCGGGCGTGACGGTGATCGTGATGGTCTCCGACCCGCTGCCGGCCATGTCGCGTTGAATCTGCAGCTCGACGGGCCGTCCGGCCCGCTCGCCGAACAGATACGGCAACTGGAGCGGATCGATCTGCCGGCCGACGTCTTCGCCGTCGATCCGGTTGATGCGGTCGCCCGGTTCGATGCCGGCCTTCCAGGCGACGGAATCCTTCTGCACGGCGACGATCCGCCCGAACTCGACGCGGGCGCCGAGCGTTCGCGCCTTGTTCGGGCCGACCTCGACGGCGAGTTGTTCCGCCCGCTCACCGCGGCCGCCGCCGCGCGAGATGTTGAAGGTGATCGTCTCGGCCCGCTTGCGGGCGAGCTGTTCCTGCAGTTCGGCGAACGAGTCGAGCGGCTCGCCGTCGATGCCGACGATGCGGTCGCCCTGTTCGAGCGGCGGTTTCGCCTGGGCGGCCGGCGACCCGCGAAGGACCGGCGAGACGGTGTCGTCTTCGTATTCGGCGATCTCGGCGGCGGCGGGCCATTCCAGGCCGATTTCACGGCGGGTGCCGTTGCGGTCGGGCGTCAGTTCGACGTCGAACGCCTCGCCGTCGGGATGGACGCCCTCGATGGTGATCGGTCCGTTCGAGAGCACGACGGCGCGGGTGACGTCGGGGAACTGCGTGACTTCCTTGCCGTTGATCATGGTGATCGTGTCACCCGTCTGCAGTCCGGCCCGCCAGGCGGGTCCGCCGGCCGTGACGCCGCCGGCGATCGGGGCCGGCGCGGTCACGCCGATGCCGTAGGCCCCGGCGAAGAACAGAATCGCCGTGAGGATGTTCATCGTGACGCCGGCCGAGATGATCGCCATCCGCTGCCAGACGGGCTTGGCCGAGTAGCTGCGCGGATCCTGGGCGATTTCGTCGCTGGTAAGCTGGCTGGGGTCCATGTCGTCCTGACCCAGCATTTTGACGTAGCCGCCGAAGGGAATCGCCGACAGCGCATATTCGGTTTCGCCCCACTTCCTCGCCCAGAGAATCGGCCCGAAGCCGATGCTGAACCGCTCGACATGCACGTTGCACCACTTGGCGACGGCGAAGTGGCCCAGTTCGTGAAAGAAGATGACCAGCCCGAGGCCGAGCGCGACGCACAGGATGTTCAGAAACGTGTCGCGCACGCCCGCCAGCGAGAGGGCCAGGACCAGCGCGGGGGCGGCGAGGCACAGCAGGCG
>JBAQZJ010000572.1:0-1627 GCA_049790855.1 Planctomycetaceae bacterium
GTGCGTCGTTCGCCTGGGGGCGACGCGATCGCACCGGACATGGGTACGTCGCCGTCTTGGCGTCGTCCCCGGCCACCCCTTGACGGGCCGCGAAATCGCAACCAAATCAACACCATGCGAACTCACCTGTTGAAGCTGACGGCGTTCGCGGCGGTGCAGGCCGGCCTGTTCGCGTTCGTCACCTATTTCTCCGATTCGCCCGCTGCGGCGACGCCGGCTGACAATGTCGCCCTGACGGCGAAACAGCGGCTGCTGCGGTCGCTCGACGAGCAGCTCTATCGCCGCTGGCTCGGCGACCCGGCGACGATCCGGAAGGCGGTCGAGCAGGGGGCGAACGACCCGGCGCTGGAAGAGGCCTTCGAGACGTTCCAGTCGAACGCCGACGGCTACCTCATGTCGATCGCCGACAAGGACCGCCTGCTTCGCACCGCACCCGGACGACGACTGATCCTCATCGGCGGCTCCAACCTCGCGTTCGGCATCGACGGCCGGATTCTCGCGGAGCGCTACGGACTTACGCCCGTCAATCTCGGCATCCACGAGATGCTGCGGGCCGACTACATGCTGCGTCACGCCGCGGCTCACGTTCGCGAAGGCGACGTCGTCGTCTTTTGCTTCGAGTACGGAACGCTGCTCAGCGGGGGCGGCCCGCCCGATCCGGAGCTGCGCGAAAGTTTGTGCGAGATTCTGCCGTCGATGGAGCGCTTCTTCGCCGCGTCGTCGGACACGGCCGACGCAACCGGCGGCCCCGGCTGGAAGGATTACGCCGACGAACTGGCGCTCGCCGAGTTCGCGGCCCACACCCGCGACGTCGCCGACCGGTTCCGACAGCGGGCGGCGAGGACGCCGGCACGCCTCGGCACGCGAGGATTCGCGTCGGACAACGCCTTGCGGCGACGGTTCAATGCGGAATTCGCCGCAGCGGCCGATCGTCTGGCTGCGGAATACATTCGTTGGAATCGCACGACGGACGTCTACGCCCGTTCCGGCTTCAACGAGTACGGCGACTTCGTCGGCCACTACGGACTGCGTTCAAGTCGCACGATCCCTCCGAACGGCATTGCGGCGTTGAACGAATCGCAGCGAGCCGCAATCTCGAAAAGCCTCGCCGTCCTGAACCGCTACGTCGCCGACTACCGTCAGAAGGGAGCCGACGTCTTCTTCGCGTATCCGCCGTTGTGCGAAGGCGGACAGGAGTTCGCCGCGGGATACGAAGCGCTGGTGGCCGCCGAGTGCGACGCCCCGATCCTGTTTCCGATCGACGAGGCGCGGACGCGGCTCGAACAGCACTACGACACCGGCTATCACTTGAACTGGGGCGGCGTCTGCCGGCGGATGCAGGTCTGGACGACCGCTCTCGATCGTCATCTGCCTGTGCGCGTTGCTCTGACCCCGGTCGAACACGTCGCCGCCCGCGCCCGCGCGGTCCGCACCACGATCCTCGCCGCCAACCCGCCGTCCGAGACGACGATGCACTAGCACCGCATCAAGCCGACAAGAAGCATTAGCAGCCTGTTGAAAAACGGCATCCCCGGCGCTATGTTCCGGCGGTTGGTCGTGGGGATGGTCTGAGGAGAAGCTATGGGCTTGGGACGCAGGAAGCGGGAGCGGCAGGTCGAGTTCTGGG
>JBAQZJ010000573.1:0-6198 GCA_049790855.1 Planctomycetaceae bacterium
CGCGAAGCCCACCCCTTGCAAGGGGTGGGCATTAGCGGCGCCTTTTTCGCGGACGAAATTCACGAGGCGAGATCCTCCGGGAGCGACCGCGCGACCTCGGGGACGGTGTCGAGCAGGCGGGCGACGAGTCGCGAGGGAGTCATCCCGTCCAGCCGGGCGGAATAGTCGAGTATCAGGCGATGTCCCAGCACGCTGCCTGCAACGGCGCGAACCTCGTCGAACCCGGTGTTCGGTTTGCCCGACAGCAGGGCCGCCGCGCGGGCCGTCGCCGCCAGTGCGATCGCCGCCCGCGGGCTGGCGCCGTAGCGAACGAACTTCCGCACCTCGTCGGGAGCGGCTGACGACTTGGCATGGGTCGCCGAGACGAGGCGAGCGATGTAATTCGCGACCGCCGACGGTAAATGGACGCGATCGGAGAGCGTGAACAACCGGTCCAGTTCGTCGTCCGACATGACGGTGTTCAGAATCGGTCCGCGACCCGTCGAGCGTGCGGCGATGATCTGTTCGAGCGTCTCGGCGGACACCCCGCCCACATCGATTTTGCACATGAACCGGTCGAGCTGGGCCTCGGGCAGCGGATAAGTGCCTTCCAGCTCGATGGGGTTCTGCGTGGCCAGCACGAAGAACGGTCGCGGCAACTCGTGCGTTTCGCCCATGACGGTGACGCGCCGCTCCTGCATCGCTTCGAGCAGGGCCGACTGTGTTTTGGGCGTGGCGCGGTTCATTTCGTCGGCCAGCAGCAAATTGGCGAAGACCGGCCCCTGATGGAACACGAGACGGCGGCCGCCGTCGCGGTCTTCGAGAATCGGCGAACCGACGATGTCGCCCGGCAGCAGGTCTGGCGTGAACTGAATCCGTCGGAACGGCAGACCCAACAACGCCGACAACGACTTGACCAGCTCGGTCTTGCCCAGCCCCGGCAAGCCTTCGAGCAGCATGTGTCCGCGGGCGACGAGGCAGATCACGACCTGCCGCAGAAGTTCCTCCTGCCCGAAAATCGCCGATCGCAACCCGTCGAGCAACCGGTCGAGGCTCGCCTGGGCGTCCGCCACGTCATCCGGCGAAAGCAGCGGCTCGGTATCAGCGGGATCGGCAGCGATGGACATGGAGTGAGTAGGAAACAGGAAACAGGAAACAGGAAACAGGAAACAGGAAACAGGAAACAGGAAACAGGAAACAGGAAACAGGAAACAGGAAACAGGAAACAGGCTATTTAGCCGCGACCAGCGGGAGCGAGTCGGGTCTGCATCGACGTCATGGTGCCCGTCCCCCGAAATATTCGCGGACGATTTCGCGGTGTCGCGGTCGAAGCGGGCGGTCCCAGGTGGTCTTTCCCGTGGCCGGTGCCGATTCGCGAGCGGCGTTTCGTTGTGCGTCGCCGGCGGGTTCGACCGGCGGAGCCGACGCGGTCACGCCTTGAACGGTGTCGTTCGGCTGGTCGAGAAAACCGGGCGGCAGGACGGCTTCCTTGAACTTCGCCGCCTGTTCGTCCGACTCGTCGCCGTAGCTCATCGTCGCATCGGCGCGTCCGCGCGCGATTCCGCCTTGGCCCGACGTCTGTTTGGCACTGTCGGCGCGGCTCAGCGAAAACAGATCGCCGGGCTGTCCGTCGCCACCGAGACACTGCTGGCACCGACCGCGGGCCTCGGCCAGCCGCTTCGCTTCGGCGTCGAGCAGTTGTTTCAACTCGCCGAGCGTTTGTTGTCGGGCTTCGGCATCGGCGGGCAATCGGAAGTCGCCCGACTTGAGCAACTGCTGCAGTTCGGAAGAAAGCGCCGAGACCGGTCGTCCGTCTTTCGGGTCGAGCGCTCCGTTCTTCCGCAGTGTCTCCAGCGCCTCGCGCAGATCTTCACTGAGTTGCTCGGTGCGTTCGACCGACAAGGCTTGTCCTTCAGCGAGCGCGGTTGCCAGCGCCGTGGCGGCCGATCGACCTTGTGCGACCGATAACTGCGTCGCATCGAGTCCGGCCCGCAGCCGTTCCCGCAGCGCGTCGACGGTTTCCCATTTCTCGTGGGTGAGCGGCGAATCCTGCGTCTCGGACGTCAATTGATCAAGCTCGCGCTTGAGCGTCTTCTCCGTGTGTTCGTCCAGAGAATCGGCCTGTTCCAACAGCTCGAACGTCTCCGAAAGCTCCTTCGCGGCATCGGTGCCCGCCGTGACCTGCGGTGCAGGCGCCGGTGCTTCTCGCGGCGGAACGAAGCCCGCACCGACGACGAACAGGGCCGGAACAGCGACCGTCTTCGCAAAGCGAACGGGGCGGACGCGCGGCAAGGCCTCCTTCCAGTGCTCGACGGCGGGCAGCCGATGCCGCCAGGTCGAATCGGGTCGTTCCGAGAGCGTCATCAGCAGACCGCCCGCGGCGAGTTTCCGATCGAGCACGGCGATCAATTCGCGATCCGACGGCATTCGCCGCATCGCCTGCCAGCCGACGATCGCCGCGATCGGAAGTGCAAGCAGCCCCAGCCAGAGAACGTCGGGCCAGAAGTGCGCCGCGAACAGCTTCACCCCGAGTATGGCCGCTCCGAGCACGAGCAGCAGGCCGGCGGACCATCCCGCCGCGCCCCGCAGCAATTCCCCCACGAGCCACCGTCGCCGCATCTGCGATCGTGAACGCTCGGTAACGGGCATGCGAACGTCTTGACGGGGGGGGAGAGCGGAATTCGACGACGGGATCGACGATCCCAAGCATCTTCACTGTTGCCGACCGGAAACGCAAAGGAAATACTCGGGTGGAAAGACGCCGTGACAAGGGGTGATTTCTTCGTAGGGTGGGCCTCGCTCCGCTCGACCCACCCTACACCAGACCACCAGACGACCAGACACCCCCATGATGACCGCTGCCGAATTCGCAGAGCGTCGCCATGATCTGCCCGACGGCGGTCGCTGGACCGAACTTGTCGCCGGTGAGTTGAAAACGCTCCACCCTCCCGACGACAGGCACGGCAACGTCGTGCTGAACCTGTCGAAGGCGGTGGCCGGCGTCCTCCAGCCGAGCAGCTCGTCGTTCGCCGGTTTTGAGCTTGGCGTGCAGACGCACCGCGACCCCGACACCGTTCGCTTCCCGGCGATGAGCCTGTTCACGTCGGGCGACCGGTTCGCCCGGATCGACGCGATCTACGTGTCGCAAACGCCGTCGCTCGTCGTCGAGGTCGTTTCCACGAACGACCGCAGGACGTCGATCGCCGAGCGCGTGTACGAGTATCACGGAATGGGCGTCGAGAAGGTCTGGGTCGCCGATCCTCACGGCGAATCGGTCACGGTGCTGCGTCGCCGCGCGCCGCCGATCACTTTCACGGGCCGCGAACGCCTGACCGACGTCGCCCTGCTGCCCGGCCTGGAAATCGACGTCGTCGACCTGTTCGCCGAACCTGCCTGGTGGCGAGGAAAGCGGAAGGAATAGGCAGCGAAAGCCGTCAGGCGAATCAAAGACGGGTGAAATTCAGGATTTCAGGAGGATCTGTCTTAACGCGTCCTGACAAAACTCCCCTCTCCACTGGGGAGAGGGGCCGGGGGTGAGGGGAGCCGTTTGGCTCGCGTCGTGAAAGTTGATTGACGTTCTACCACGACGGATGGTTGCAAAAAACAAGTGAAACCACAGGACATCCCCTCACCCCTAACCCCTCTCCCCAGAGGAGAGGGGGACCGACGACGCGGCCGGTTTCGACACGCTTTGAGGTTTTGTCCGGTCGCTCTGGGTCGCCGTCGATGCGAGGACGACGTCTCCGCTCGCGAGAATCGCGGCGCTCGTGTAATGTGTTGTTGAGGCCAGAGTCGAATTTGAGACTCTCCGGTCCGCCGAGCGTTCTGCCGGCGACGGAGTTCTTTTCGTATCGAATATATCGCCGCTCACAGTTTCCTTGTGTCCTCTCTGTGTTTCCCGCGTCGTCATGACGCAATTTCATCCCTTCGAGGTCAGGAGAGTCGTATGCCGTCACATCTGAAGAGGTCGTGTCATGCCGGGAAAACTCGGCCGGGTTTCACCCTGATCGAGTTGCTGGTCGTGATCGCGATCATCGCGGTTTTGATCGCGCTCCTGCTGCCCGCCGTTCAACAGGCCCGCGAAGCCGCCCGGCGGACGCAGTGCAAGAACAATCTGAAGCAGATCGGGCTGGCGCTTCACAACTATCACGACACCTCCAATTGCTTCCCGACGGGCAATATCGTCCGCATCACCAGTTCGACGCTTTGGGGCGACGGCTGGACGTGGCATGCCCGCATCCTGCCGCAGCTCGAACAGGGGCCCCTGTACGACAAGGTGAGCCGCGTGATGGGGACCGACATCGGTCAGTATCACTCACCGGAACAGCGGCTTGCCCAAACGACCAGGATCGAAGCGTTTCAGTGTCCGTCGCACCCGACCGCGAGCAAGCAACTCGGCAGCGGCGCGAATCTGGTCACCGGCATTCAGGTCAGCACTTACAACGGCGTCTGCGGAACGATCACGTTCAACGCCAATCAACTCGATAATGCGACCGACGTCGGCTACCGAGGCAACGGAGTGTTCTACATGAACAGCCGCACCCGGTTCGGCGACATTCCCGACGGCTCGTCGAACACCTTCGTGGTGGCCGAGGTGATCGACGACATCGACGGCAGCGGTGCGAGCAAAATCGGCTCGATTCCCGGAAGCGATCGGCGCGCCAACTTCGCGAATAACAGCGACAGCAATCCGCCCAGCGACATCACCGAATATCTGATCGGCATGGAAGGCAACGACCCGATCAACAAGCACAAGCGAGACGTCGGTGACAACGACGGCGAATGGGCCGGCAGCTTTCACACCGGAGGCGCCCACTTCCTGATGGGCGACGGCACGGTCCGGTTCGTTTCCGAAAACATCAACATGACGACCTATCGGGGGCTGGCCACTCGGAACGGCGGCGAAGTCATTGGCGAGTTCTGAACTTGAAACATCGGGAAAGCGGAGGCGATTCGGCGCCTCCGCTTTCTTTGTGCCTCTCACTCAATGAACAGGAAACAACGTGGTTCTTAATGCACCTCGATTTCTGGTTGTCGCGTGCCTGACGGGAGTTCTGGCGGGCTGCGAGAATTCCGACTTCGACGTCGCCACAACATCGGGCACGGTCGTCTGTAACGGCGAAACGGTCACGATGGGGACCGTGACGTTCACGCCGGTCGGCGAGGGCGACCTGCTTGGAAAGCCGGCGATCGGCATCCTGGGGCCGGACGGCCGGTTCGTCCTGAGCACCTACGGCGACGGCGACGGCGCCGTCGTGGGCAAGCACCGCGTCAACTACTTGGCGCCGGAGGCCTTCGCGGAAGAAGAGGAACCTGTCGACGAGAACTCTGCCGAGGCCGCCGAGCGCAGTGCTCAACGCATCGCGAAAGCCAGCGCGATCCAGAAGCTCGCGTCCTGCAGCCTGAACGAGGAACTCATCCTCGACGTCGTCGCCGGCCAGGAAAACGACTTCACGATCGTGCTGTCTCCCGGATCACCGGACGACGAATCGGAAATGGAGGAATGACGGTCTCCGCGCGCAGATCAGCCCTCGCCTGACGAACCGTCGGCGTCCCCATTTGTCGTTGCGTGTTGTCGATTTGCTTCGCGACCCACCTCCCCTGTGTCTCCTGACCGCCGAACTCCTTCTCCTCCTGACCTCCTCCAACAAAAATCCAAGGCGCCCTGGTTTGCAGGCCTCTGGAGCCGTCGCGAGCGTCGTTCCAAACGAACGAGGTTCCTCGCGGTCGCGCCGTCCTGCGGGTCATGGCCGAAAGCGGCCGTATTGTTGGTCGCCTCGGATCGTGCGGGCAGGTCTAGACTTCCCGCACGCCGAAACCACCGGTGAGTTGCACGTGCTCTCTACCCTTACAAGACATCGCCGACGTTTTGTGACGTAAGTCCTTATTTGATGGTCGGCGAAACGGCGTTTCGGGAGCCGATTCTGGAAACTGTTTAAGAAAGTAAGTTGTTGAACAGAAGTACGTTCCGTCCGTAGGTCCGGCTGGGCCGGACGAAATCCCCGGGACAAATATTTCGAGGCGACCAAACGCGCAATCCGGCCGATCCTGCGCTCGCTGTGGGAAACTTGCGGGGACGAGTTTCACCGCAGAGCTGCGCGAGGAGTCGTCGCCGGCCGTCGGCGGTGTGGGGCAGGCGGCAGGCGGTTCGGGGCTCGAGGCGGTGGACATCGAGCTGGTGTTTAGAGACGTCGATGCCGACGAAGTCCGTGACGGCGT
>JBAQZJ010000574.1:0-14663 GCA_049790855.1 Planctomycetaceae bacterium
CCTGACGGTCGCGGCTCGGAAGAGATCATTGCCCCATTTGCAGTTGGCGGGCGTAGGCCATCGCGTCTTCGGCTTCCTGAATGCGGCCGCAGCGCTGATTGATTACGCTGAGCTGCGTATACGAGAACGGATCGTCGGGAGCGAGTTGCGTGACCCGCTCGGCATGCGCGACGGCCTCTTCGAGCCGGCCCTGCTTGTGCAGGTAAACCGCCAGGGCCGAATGCGAGAGGATATGGTCGGCGTCGATCTGCAGAATCGCCCGCAGCCTGGCGACCGCGCCATCGAGATCTCCCTCATCCTTGAGAGCGACGGCCTCGTTATACATCTGGTTGACGTCGGGCGTGTCGGCCATGTGAGCCTCCGCGGAGGGTGCAATTCCAGTGATGAACGTCGTAGACCGTCAGTGTAACGTATTCGGCGGAGAACGACCGCGCCGGAAGCACGACTTCGGAACGGGCGGGTGACGCCCCTGCCGAACCGCACGGTCTGCTTGCCGGCCAGAGCAGAACCCCGGAATCTTCAAGATTCCGGGGTTCTCAACCGCCACCAGAAACCTGCGGCTCGTCTGGCTTGAGAAGCATGACTCGTCGTCGAACGTTCCGTCGCGAGGCACCGGCCGCGAATGCGGGGCCGGCTTCCTTTGATCCACCGATTCGTCGTTGGGAATGGATCGCCGTCGTCGCGATCGTGCTGATCGCCGCGGCATTGCGGCTCGCCTTTGCCGAGCGGATGGCGGTCGAGCATTTCGACGAGGGCGTCTATGCCTCGAACATCTTCTTCGGGCCGGAGGAAGACCGCCGCTATCCTTACCGGCACCTTTACGCACCGCCGCTGCTGCCCTGGCTGATCGAATTGTGCATGCTGTTCCTTGGGACCGACGGCATCGCACCGTTCCTGCCGGCGCTGGTTCTCGGCACGGCGACGATCCCGCTCGCCTGGTGGACGGCACGCTGCTGGTTCGGTCCGCCGGCAGGACTCGCGGCCGCGGGCCTCGTCGCGACTAGCGATTTTCATCTGCTTTACAGCCGGACGGCGCTGACCGACGTGCCCGTCACGTTCTTCATGCTGCTGGCGGTCTATCTCTATTGGGAAGCCGTGCGACGCGGCAGCATCGACTGGTCGCTCGCCGCAGGAATCGCGACCGGCCTCGCGTGGTGGACGAAGTACACCGGCTGGCTGCCGCTGGCGATCGCGGCCGCCGGTTCGCTCGCCTGGCTGTTGTTCGAAAGGCAAGCGGGGGGCGTCAGCCTGTCGAGCCGGGCCTGGACGATCGCCAAATGCTTCTTCACGACTGCCATCACTGCATGCCTCGTCTGGTCGCCCGTTTTGATTGGCTTGCAAGAGTTCGGCGGTTACGCCGCGGTCACGGACAATCACCGGCGGTTCCTTCAGCCGTGGTCGCAGTGGCTCGACAATCTTTGGCAACAGGCGGGAAACATCGCGGCGCAATCGGGCGGCCTGACGGTCGTCGGGTTGGCACTGCTGGCCGGTGCGATTCCACTGCGGACCGGGTGGCCCGGTTCCGTCCGCGCACTGCTCGCCGTGTGGTGCGCCGTCGTGGCCGGCTGGACGACCTTTCGGATCGGACCGGCGCTCCCGCTGTTGCTGCTGGTCGTCGTCGGCGTCGCGACGGTATTGCTTGTGCCGCTGCGTTCGCCGGAAGCGCCAGCCGTCGAGAAAGTGCATTCGCAACGAAGACTCGCGGCCTGGTTGATCGCGGCGTGGTTCTGCGGATTGCTCGCGACGACGCCGTTCTATCATCCGTATCCGCGACTTGCGATCCCCTGGTTACTCGCCGCACTGCTCGGGGTTTCGGTGTGGCTTGCCGAATCGAAGTTTTCGACAGCGGCGGCATGGACCAACCGGCGGAGCGAACTGTTTCCGGCCGTGATGCTGGTCTTGCCGCTGACGGTCGCGGCCGCGATTCTGCATGAGCGGCCGTGGTGGACTTTCGGCTGGACGGTACCGGGCTGGCAGGCGCGAACCGACGTCGCAGCCGCAGGGCGCCGCTTCGCGAACGCCGTTCGGCACGACGCCCGCAATTCGGAACGGCCGGTTCTGGTCGACGTGCATGCCCAACCGGCCCTGTTCTATTACCTCGCTTCGGAACTGGCGCCGGAAAGGATCAACGTCATGCCCAATGCGAACCTCGCTCAAATCCTGGACCCTCGACCGGACATGCGCCGGTATCTCTGTGCGGGAAACATGCGGACGGCCGACTTCCCGCTGATTGCAAAGAACGAGGCCTGGCGCGCGACGCATCTCATTCCCGTGGATGAAACGTCGATTCGGCCCAGCCCCCTCGTGCAGCTCGACAATCATCGAATTCGCCCATTCCTGTTGGAACGGCTGCCGCGACAGGCCATGCTCTTTCGATTGCCGCATTGAAAGAGGCCGTGCAGTTTGCCTTGCCGACGCCGTCGCCCTCCTTTCGCGCAATCGGCCACGATGGCGGAAATCACCGAGTCGACGCCGTTTGCGTGTCCGAACCCCCTCGACCCGCACCCGCCGGTCCGCTAGAAATCGGCGGCACGGCATCGAAGTTGGCACGCGGTCCGATCGATACTCTCGATACCGCCCGACGGACCGGCGGACGACATTGTTGACAGGCGAAGGGGGCGGCGAGCCATGGACGGCCAGATGCACGACGAACACCATCACCACGACGGTCATCACCACGACGGCCAGCCGCCGGAAGGCCATCACCACGAGGGCCACGACGGTCAGCATCACGATGGTTCGCAGCACGACGGTCAGCAGCATGATGGTCAGCACCACGACCATCAGAGTGAAGACCGGCCCGTGCCGATGCGACGGCTCGGTCGCGGTCTGAGCGCGTTGCTCGGTGGCGGCGACGACGACAACGTCCCGGCCGTCGAAGGCGACGCTCACGCCGAAGAGGGCACACTCGGCGTCGAAGCCGGCCGTATTCACGTCGAGCTCATCGAACGCAACCCGTTCCAGCCGCGCACCGATTTCGACGAAGAGAGCCTCGCCGAACTGACGGCGAGCATCAAGCAGCATGGTCTGCTCCAGCCGATTCTCGTGCGGCCGCACAACGGCTCGTACCAGTTGATCGCCGGCGAGCGACGGCTGATCGCCTCGAAGCGCGCCGGGTTGGACACGATTCCCTGCCGGGTTCTCGAACTCGAGGACAAGCAGGTTTGCGCCGTCGCGATCGAAGAGAACCTCAAGCGAAAAGACCTGAACGTTCTCGAAAAGGCGCAGGCGTTCAAGAATTATCTCGACCGCTTCGACAGCACCGTCGAAGAGCTCGCGGCGACGCTTTGCCTGAACCGCTCGACGGTCAGCAACTTCATCCGCCTGCTCGATCTCGCCGAGCCGGTCAAGAAGGCGCTGCGCGACGACAAAATCAGCGCCGGCCACGCCCGCGCGATACTGACGCTTTCGCACGACGAGCAGAAAGAACTCTGCAAGAAAGCGACGAAAGAAGGCTTGAGCGTTCGGGCCGTCGAACAGGCGGTCCGCGAGATGCAGGGCCGGGCGACGGTTCCGTTTCCCACGCCGGAAGGCCACGAACAACCCGCCGAGACGATCGCGACCGACCCGCACGCCACCAACCACATCCTGTCGATCGCGCAGCAGCTTCGCGACCACCTGGGCGCCAAGGTCGAGATCAAGCTCAAGGGCAAGGACAAGGGCCGGATCGTGATCGACTTCGAGACGAACGACGAGTTCGAGCGCATCGTCGGCCACCTCCGCGCCGCGGCGTAACGAGCCGCGTCGATCGGTCCGTGGAAGCCCGAAGCCCGCCGGTTGCAACCGACGGGCTTCCTTCCTAGCATGAACCCCGATCGACCGGCCGCTGTCCCTGTTGTGAGGGCACAGCGCCGCGTCGCCGGGGCGTAGCTCAGCTTGGTAGAGCGCCTGCTTTGGGAGCAGGAGGCCGCACGTTCGAATCGTGTCGCCCCGACTTGTTGCGGCCTGCCGTCGAGCACTCGACGGCGGGCCGTTTTTATCGGGTTCGGCTCCAACGCCCTTCAGGAGCGCGTCGGAAGGCGGGCTTTTGAGAGGCAGGCTGGCCGCAAACATCTTTCGGTCGTGCGCAGCGTTCAGAGGCTCTCCGGAAACCCTGATTCGCCGCCTCTTTGATCGGACACGGCCGCGTGATTTCGGCAGTGCCGGAATGCCCGCTTGACATGGCTACATCGAGTCGCCATGATTGACGACAGTCAGTCGCCGTGAGGTCTGTTCAACGGGAGAGGCGAGGTGGCCGCGAGACAACCGGACCTGCCCGATCTTTCGCCCGCGCAACGCGAGATCATGGAGATCGTCTGGGAGCAGGGCGAAGTCACCGCCAGCGAAGTACGGCACGTTCTTTCTCGAACCCGCGACGTCGCGCGGAACACCGTTCGCACCCTGCTCGAGCGGATGGAAGACAAGGGCTGGCTGACGCATCGCCAGGAGGGACGAACGTTTCTCTACTCGGCAGCGCGGCCGCGGCACGACTCCGTCGGGCAGAAGGTCCGTGAACTCGTCGAGACGGTCTGCGGCGGATCGCCCGAAACGCTGGTCGCCGCCCTGCTCGATTACCGCGGATTGCGAACCGACGAACTGAAGCGGATTCGTGAGCTTCTCGATCAGGCCCAAGCCGGCAAAGGTCGGAAAAGGGGGTCGTGATGTCCGACTGGATGACCAACGCGATCGATTGGAATCCCGGAAACGACATCCTGGAATTCGTGCTCGTCGTGACACTGGGGGTGACGCTTGTCTCGAGTGTCGCCTGGCTCGTCGCGAAACGGCTGGCCGGCAACGCGGCCGTGAGGCATCTCGTCTTGTTTTCGGCGCTCGTCTGTTGTCTGGCGTCACCCACGCTGTCGTGGTTCTGCGAGGCAACGGGCCTGGCACTGGTCTCCGTTCCCCTCTTTCGCGGGGAGCAGACGCAGACATCTCCCATGGTGACGTCGAGCGAAGCCGGCCCGATTTGCTTGTCGACAGGAATGCCGACCGCTTCGCCTCCAATCACGGCGTCGAACGCAGCCGCTGCGACCGCGATGCCGGTGCTGATGGCCGCGTGTTGTCCTGAGACGAGCGAGAACGCAACGAATCAAGTCTCTGTGACGTCGACGATCGCCACAGCCGACGTGCAACCAATCGACGGAACGGCTTCCGTCCGGGTTTCGTTTCGCGGAGTGGCGACGGGAGCGATGTGCGTCTGGGCAGCCGGCGTCTTGTTGCTATTGTTGCGTTTGGCCCGAGACTGTTGGTGCGTCATCCAGCTTCGCCGTTCCTCGCATCCGGCACAGGATGAGCGTCTGTTGACGTTGTCACGCGAGATCGCGGGTAAGCTTGGCCTGCGGCGTGTTCCGTTACTGCTCGTGTCGCCTCGCACGATCATCCCGCTGGCGATCGGTTTCGGGCGCCCCGCGGTTCTGCTGCCCAAGAAACTGCTTGCGGTCGTCAACGACGACGAACTGCAGGACATCCTCTCGCACGAGCTGGCGCATTTGAAGCGGGGCGATCTGCGAATCGTGCTACTGCAGGAACTGGCTCGTTCGTTGTACTGGCCGATCGTGCCGGTGCATGCACTCAATCGGGAACTGCAGCGGGCGCGCGAAGACCTGTGCGACAACGTCGTGCTCGCGCGTCGCGACGCGATCGCCTACGGCGAGACCCTGCTGCATGTCGCCGAAGTCTTGGTACAGGCCCGCCCGTTGGGAGCCGCAGTCGGCATCATCGACGGGTGTGGCGAGCTGGAGCGGCGCATCGCACGACTGCTCGATCCGAGGAGATGCACGATGACGACGACTGGTCCCAGGACGGCATTCGCCGTGATGGTCCTGTTCCTGTTCGGAGGCGCGATCGCCTCGACGACGCGGTTTGCGGAAGCGGCCGGTGATGAAGACGACGCAGTACATGTCCTCGACATGCAGACCGACAACGCTGCCGGGCCGCGCGACGAATCGGCGACGGAGCCGAAACCCGAGGACTCGCCGCACAACATGCCGGAGGACGCCGCGACTGCCGAGGCTCTCCTCAACAGCCTCAGTCAAAACACGAAGTTCGAGCGACTCGCCCGCAATGATCCCTGGTTCAATGGAATCGGCGATCTGACACAGACCAGCCCTTGGAAAAAGAGACTTCCTCTTGCCGAATCGCAGGCGAAGGCGATCACGTTGCTGGACGCCCTGGTGTGGCACGCGATGGATCGCTCCGATCTCACCGAACACGGTGTTCAGGAGAAGCGAAGCAGCGAGGGCGAGGAAACACGGGATCGCTACCAGGCGAGACGGCTTGCGGTTCTCGATCACGCGCAAGCGATGGTCCGATTCGGATTGCTAACGCCCGCGCAGGCCGAGTTCGTGACGGCACGCTCTCTTTCGCGAGAACAGGGACGGCTTTCCGTGCTAGAACACGACGGCGTCGTTCAGGAGTTGCTCGGACTGAGCGACCGTCAGAAGGAACAGTTCAGCGAAGCTCGCCCCCCGGTGGACGCCGCCGTCAAAGCGATTCTGACGCCGGCGCAGTTGGAACTCTGGTCGCGTCTCCTTACCGAGAAGTCGCTGCCGATAGTCCCGCCGGACCTGCCGGCCGTTTCCGAGGCCGAGGCGAATCGAATCCGGCTGGAAGAGCTTTCGGTGATCTTCCGCCAAGTCGACGCGAAAGAGAAGGGCTTGCGGCTCTCGGAGGATCAACGGCGGGCGATCACGGTTTTGAAGGATCTGACACAACGCGGACTCGTCTGGATCGATCGCCGAAGCGCGTCGGAGCCGGCCGACCGAATCGACGATTCTCGCCAACGATTTCTCAAGCACGCCGAGCAGTTCCTGCTGCAAGGCATCCTGACGGAAAGACAGGCACTGACGATTGCCCTCGGTTGTTGAGCGGACAGCTTCATAACAACTTAACCGGCGAGCGGCAGGCGTGAGCCTGCCGGTGGCTTCACGAGTCATAAGACGTTTTTGGGCACTTCATTACCTGGGGGCCATTACCATGAACAGCCGCCGTTTCATCATCGCATGCACACTCGTCGCCGTGGGCGTCGTGACGACGATCTCGTTTGGCGTCAACTCGCAAGCCGCAACACCGGACCCGGCCTTGCCGCCGTTTGAATTTCATCGCGAAGGCGCAGCCAGCCCTGAAGACGCAGCCGTGGCCCTGTTTCGTGGTTGTGCCGCGAGATCCCCAAGGCATTTCGTTCAGCACCTGCTCCTCGGTGTGTGCGACGGTCCGATTAATACGCTCCAGAAATTTGCAGAAGCTCTCCACAAGACGAAGTTCACACACGGCAAAGACTCCTTCACGGTCTACGACTTCCCCATTGGCAAGGGCATCAACACGAAGAAACCAATTCGCATGATCGCGATCGAGGAATTTGACAGCGAGGATAAACGGGTCGCCGCTCTGTGGGTTGAATCGTTCAGTACCTACTACGGTGAAACATTTTTGAGTGTTGATGTCGCGGCAGAGAGCTACGACGGTCTCGAATACCGAACACGGATTGTCGTGGCACGAGTGAACGCTCGCGGGAACGATCGCTGGTATGCGATTCCCCGCTGTCGCAGTTCCAAGAGCTTTTATGCCATCGCCGATTCGATGCATCTTCCATCACCCGCAGCGAAGCAGGCCCAATAGCCAAGCCATGCACCCGAGCCGCGAAGTCGGGCGTTTTGACAGTGGACAATCTCTCGTCGCGGCCGGGTGATTCCCCTCGTTAGCTGCAATGAAGGTGCAGAATGAAGATCCACCGTTTCGCGGTCGTCGGCGGCTTCGTCATGCTTTGTGCCGCACTCGTTTCGGCGACGCCGGCCGACAATCAGGTTTGGGAGCGGCCCAACGACCCGACGTTGGAACAGGCCCTGAAGGGCGACGCTCCGCTCATGTTCGGCGAGCATGTGACGTCTAAAACCGGTTCCGGGGCCGATCTTGTCATCACGTCGGCCCGAAGCGTGCAAGGCAAGCCGATCAAAGTGCGCATGCGGTCCGGGACGACGACGATTTTCCGGGCCGATGCCGCCCCGGACGATTTCACCAAACAGGGCGGATGGTACTGGCGTTGCGGCGATGCCGAAGGCAAAGCGCAGTTCGAGAAAAGCAGCGGGCTGAGCAATGCGCCCGCCGGGGCAGGCGCATTGATCCGGGTCGTGTACCAGCACGACGGAACGGTCCACTGGTACTCGCTGCAATATGATCTTCGCTGTTGAGCGGCACTCCGGCCATTGCCTCGTCGACGAACGAGTTGATCCAAGGAGAAACACGATGACGAGAGCCGGGCGAAAAACCGTGCGTGTCGCCACGTTCCTGTTCCTCGCTGGGGGTGCGATCGTCTCGGTGACGCACTTCGCGGCCACAGCCGATGCGGAAGAGACCGCAACTGGGAGCGTTGCCAACGACGCCGCGTCGGATGCAGAGGGAAGCCCGCCGCTCGCGACGATCGCCAATCTTCCTGCCGTCTCGGAACCGCCGTCGGGGCCGCCGGCGATCGATCTCGTGCGAACCATCATCCTGCGGGGAACGGTCGTCGATTCCCACGATCGCCGCATCGCGGGCGCGAGACTTTACCTGAGCATCGACGGCTGGAACGATCCCGTCGAAGTGGGGGCGAGTGACGCCGACGGTTCATACCGTCTCGCCGTGCCCGAGAGGTCGTTCCACAGGTTCATAGACGGTTCGCCCAAGTCGAAAATCAATGCGTGGCTGATCGCCGTCGCCGAAGGCTATGGTCCCGCGTGGTCGAATCTTGCCGGCGTCGAGCACGATGGTTGGGAAGTGATGAAACCCGAATATGACCAGGACTTCCGGCTCGCCGCCGATTCTCCCATCGCCGGTCGCATCCTCGACATCGACGGAAAACCGGTCGCCGGCGCGGCTGTTTCGGTCGTCGACATCCATGAAATCGCCGACCCTCGCTGGTTCAAGCTGCCCGCCGCGATCGAGGCGGGCAACACGCAACTGATGACCCGCAAAGAGGCGAACGTCAGCGACTGGAGTTCGCCGTTGCATCGTTCCTCCTGGAGAATGCTTCCCTCTGCGGAAGCCGATTCCGACGGCCGGTTCCTGCTCGCCGGAGTCGGCACCGATCGGGCGATCGAGCTGCGCGTCGAGGGGCCGGGCCTCCATTTCACCTATGCCGGCGTACTGACTCGCAATGACGTCGACGGGTTCACCGGTGCGATGCGTGCGATGTATCCTCGCACGGCGAAGGACGACGGCCTCCGGCTGTTCGGTCCGTCACCGACGATCGACGTCGAGCGCGCTCCGACGATCGCCGGCATCGTTCGAGACGGGAAGACCGGCGAGCCGATTTCCGGCGTCCGCATCGTGGTGAAGAACGGACGCGACGGACATCCGTCGAGCACCCATACCGACAGCGCTGGCCGTTACAGGGTGCTCCGCGAGGTCAGCCGCGATCCCGTCGACGTCTCGGCCCTGCCTTGGGACGATCTGGGAACGTACCTGCCCGTCGTCCGCCGGTTCGACGGCTCGATTGAGCCGAACGAGATCGTCGCAGACATCGACCTGCCGCACGGCATCGTCGTCACGGGCCGCGTGCTTGAAGCGGGCACCGATCGGCCGATCATCTCGGCATCGCGATACACATGCGATGCGCCGTGGCCCGGCGCGCTGAGAACCGGCAACGTCAAGTACTATCCGCTGGCCAACAACACCGCTCTCGACCACATGCCGACAGGGCTGTACTTCGCCGACGCTCCGGCGCGGCGGTCGAATCATTGGCTGACCGAGCCGATCGATGCGGACGGCCGGTTCCGCATCGCCGTCCCGCCGGGACCGGGAGTTCTCTTCGTTCAGTCATTGCCGGGCCGGCCCGAAATGGTCATGTTCGGCGGGGTCTGGAAGGAGAGTGAAGGATTCCACCTTCTCTCACCGTATTTGACACTCAGCGCCCGCGCCCAGGGCGATGGCGCCCCCGCCGGTGCCGACGAAAAGAGCTTCGCCGGCATCAACGGTCCGATTCCGATCGTGCGTTACCACACCTATCACGTCATCAGCCCGCCGGCCGACGCGAAGGGCATGGACCTGATACTCACCGTTCCCCGCGCACCATCCCGTATGCTGCGCTTTGTCGGACCGGACGGCGACCCGATTCGTGGCGTCAGAGTTCGCGGGCTGGCGGCCAGTAGCGGAATGACGATCGCCCTCGACGACTCAGACGCTGAGGTCGTGGGCCTCGAACAGGGCCAACCTCGCGAGGTGACGGCGATCAGCAGCGACGGCAGACTCGTTGCGAGAACGTTCGTCGGTGTCGACGGCCCGCAGCCGACGACGATCCGGCTCGAACCGGCGGGAACTGTTTCTGGTCGCCTGATGGATGCAACGACGGGCCAGCCGCTCGCCAATTTCACCATCCCGATCAGCTACCCCGATCCGGCTTCGGCGGGCGAGAAGCGGCCTCGCTATCTCACCTGGCCGATGACCGAAGTGGTGAAGACCGATGCCGACGGCCGGTTCGTCATCGGCGGTCTGTTCCCCGGCCTCGCTGCGGCGATCTCGTTCCGGGAACCCAGCCGGCCGGGAGTTATCCCTCCCGAACAAGTCTACAAGCCTGGCTCTCTCCAGGAACTCGTCCTTCGCCCTGAAGAAGTGCGTGAATTCGGCGATCTCGGACTTGAGCTGCTCGTCGAGGAGAAGTGAGCGAAAGGTGTTCGCCCGTCACGCCTTCTGGCCGATGTTGATGTAGGTGTGGACGTGCGGTGCTCCGCGGAAGTGCCAGACGAACGACGGGCCTTCGACGCGCCAGACGTCCCACATCTGGTCAGACTTCAAGTCGCCCTGTTTGTAGAAGGCGAGATGCAGCCGGTCGAACCCGCCGCCGGCCTTGAGCAGGCTCAGGGATTCTTCGACGTCCGCTTCGCGATACGGCGCGAGCAGAACCTTCACGACCTCTTCGACGAGGCCTTTCTGGTCGGACGACAACTCGCCCACCGCGATGCCGGGGAATGAACCCGACTCTCCCTGCAAGGGGACCGCGGCTTCCTCGGGAGCCGTTTCCACCAAGGCCTGTTCGCGCTGTTTCGGGTCGAGTGCCGTGAAGACCTCGTTGGCGCGTTTCGTCTGATAGAAGAACAGGTTGTCGGTCGGCTCTTCTTCCCCGTGTCCGTAGACGATCGGGCCGCCGAATGCGGCATTGGCGACGCTGTCGCCGTCGGCGCGAACGGTCAGATGCCGGCCAGTCATCATCCACTGGAACTTGCCGGTGCCCGGCTCGCCGAACACCGCCGAGCTGTAGAAGTTCATCCCGCCGTCGTCGTACTCCATCTGCTTCACGAAGCGTTCGTAACCGTCTTCGCTGGTCACGCCGCGCAAAACTTCGTCGAGCATTCGCCGCTGGTCGTCGCTGTAGAAGTCGTCGCCGATCGTCGGTTTCGTGACGTGCCAGTTCGCGCTGATCGTGTGGCGAAGCTTGTGCTCGAACGGAAAGCACACGGTCTTGCGCTGCGTCCCGGTGAGAGAGTCGTAGAACCGCTTCACGGCGGTTTCGGCGGGGCTGCCTGGTGTCGGCGCCGCTTTCGCCGAATGCCCCAGCAACGGGGCCATTCCGACCGCCGCGGCCGTTCCCCCCAGCACCCGCACGAAATCGCGACGGTTCAAGTGACCTTGGCAATCGAGACACGCGTCGGAAGGAACGTTTCGCATCGAACCTGCTCCAGGAAGGACTCGTCGCCTCAACGATACAGAACCAGGAGATGGTACCACGATTGCATCAGCGATGCCAAATGTGTTCGGCGTGCAACCATTAACCAGGGATAAGAGGCTCTCCGGAAACCCTCTCAGGCTGTCATGGCCGACGAACTCCAAGCCGCCGAAAGGTCAACCGTTTGCCGATCGAGTGCGTAGCTCCGCCAACGCACGGTTGGTGACGACCTTGCGAGGCCTCTGGATGACGGATTCGTAACGGTTTCTGCTTCCTCTTCCGGCCGACGCGACGGCGTGCAGCCCGCTTGCGGTTTCGCGGCACATCAAGTATGCCTCGCCCCGGCATGCTGTGAACTCGCAAGCGAAACAGGGGCGGGCCATGTTCTGGCGAGGGATGTTGCGGCGGAAGCCGATCGAGCGGTTGATCGCCGAGGCCGACGGCGAAGACCGGCTGCATCGGGCGCTCGGGCCGGTGTCGCTCACGTCGCTCGGCGTCGGGGCGATCATCGGGGCCGGCATCTTCGCGATGACCGGCCGCGTCGCCGCCCAGGACGCCGGCCCGGCTGTCGTGCTCTCGTTCGTCGTCGCCGGAGTCGCGTGTGCGCTGGCGGCGCTGTGCTACTCCGAGTTCGCGGCGATGGCCCCCGTCGCCGGCAGCGCCTACACCTACACCTATGCGACGCTCGGCGAGGCGTTCGCGTGGATCATCGGCTGGGATCTCATTCTCGAATACGCGATGAGCTGCTCGGTCGTCGCCGCGGTCTGGACGCACTACCTCGACGAGCTGCTGCGAATCGTCTTCGGCCTCCGACTGCCGCCGGAATGGACCTCCGACCCGTTCACCCCGGTCACGGTCGGCACGCAGGCGGTTCAGGCATACTGCAATCTGCCGGCGATTCTGATCATCGCCTGCACGACCGTCGTGCTGGTGAAGGGCATTCGCGAGAGCGCCGCGTTGAACTCGGCGCTGGTCATGCTGAAGGTCGGCGTCGTGCTGTTCGTCATCGCGCTGGGGGCCGGCTACGTCGAGACCCGCAACTGGACCGCCCTGCCCGTCGAAAGCCGGAACGCGAACTTCCTCACCGACTACGTCGCCCGCCATCCCGACGTCGCCTCGCAGGTTCCCGGCGGCGTCGTTCCGCCCGAAATGACCGGCGCGGAATTCCTCGATAGGCATCCCGAAGCCGTCGCCGGCCTGACCGAGGCCGAGCAAGCCCGCATCGCGGCATTGCCCAGCGAGGTCGAAAAGTGGGGCCTGCTGGGGGTCTTCGGATTGAACCGCTGGCTGGCGCCGCTCGACGAGGCGGTCCGCGGCCCGTTTCTGCCCTACGGGTTCTCGGGCGTGATGGTCGGGGCGGCGCTCGTGTTCTTCGCGTACATCGGCTTCGATTCGATCTCGACGCACGCCGAGGAAGCGATTCGACCGCAGCGCGACCTGCCGATCGCGATTCTCGGTTCGCTGTGCCTGTGTACGGTGCTTTACATTCTGATGGCGGGGGTCATCACCGGCATGGAGCCGTATCCGTCGATCGATCCGAACGCCGCGGTCGCATCGGCGTTCCGCAAGCAGGCGGAAGCCACGGGAAGTCCATTGATGCGTGCCGCTGCCGGCCTGATCGCCGCCGGGGCGCTTGCCGGTTTGACGAGCGTGCTGCTGGTGACGTTTCTCAGCCAGGCGCGCGTGTTTCTGGCGATGGCCCGCGACGGCTTGCTGCCGCGGTCGATCTTCGGCGTGCTGCACTCGCGATTCCGCACGCCGCACCGGGCGACGATTCTGACCGGAGCGACGATCGCGCTCGCGTCGGGCTTCTTTCCGATCATCGTGTTGGAGTACATGGTCAACATCGGCACGCTGATGGCGTTCGCGTTCGTCTGCGCGAGCGTGATGGTGCTGCGGATCACGCGGCCCGACGTCCACCGTCCGTTCCGGTGTCCCGCCCTGTTTTTCGTCGCGCCGCTGGGCATCGCGACCAGCCTCATGATGACGTTGTTCCTGCCGCTCGATACCTGGATGCGACTCGCCGTCTGGCTGGCGATCGGTTTCGTCGTCTATCTCGCCTACGGCCGCCGGCATAGTACATTGCGGCTGGCGGACGAGCGGCCGACGATACCGTCGTGAACGCTCGCCGCGGAAATGTGACCAGGCATGCTCGATCCGATCGCCGAAATCATCCGTCGGCTCGCGAAGCCGCTGGCTCCCGAGCCGACGGGAGAAACGCCCGTCCTGCGACGACTGCACGGCGTGAAAGCCGTACTGTTCGACATCTACGGCACTTTGTTCGTCAGCGCGAGCGGCGACGTCGTCGCCACCGCCTCAAAAGGCCGGGACATGGCGTTTGCCGAGGCGGCGGCCATATGCGGCCTCGTCGATCTGCCCGACGCCGCGACTGTCGTCGACCGTCTGGACGGCGTCGTCGGACGCCGACACGAGACGGCGAAATCGGCCGGGATCGAGTATCCGGAGATCGACGTCGTCGACGTCTGGCGCGAAGTGTTTGATGATCTGACCGGAGATTCGCCGGACGACGCGGGGCTTCGCCGGCTGGCTGCCGTGTACGAGAATCTCGTCAATCCGGTCTGGTCGATGCCTGGTTGTCGCGAAACTCTGGAACGGCTGCGCGACTCGGGGTGTTTCCTGGGCGCGGTGAGCAATTCGCAGTTCTACACGCTGCCGATGTTCGAAGCCTTGCTCGGCATTTCGCGAAACGAACTGGGCATTCGCGACGACCTCGTGCATCTGTCGTACAAAATCGGTCACGCCAAGCCGGGACGTGTGATTTTCGAGCGGGCGGCGACGGCGCTGGCGGAAATCGGCGTGACGCCGCGCGAGACGTTGTACGTCGGAAACGACCTGCTCAACGACGTCGCGGCCTCATCGGCGATCGGGTTCCGCACGGTCCTGTTCGCCGGCGACCGAAGGAGCCTGCGGAAACGCGAAGGAGATGCCCGAATCGAGGGCGTGACGCCGGACGCCGTCATCACGGAGTTGCCGCAACTGCTGGAGGTGATTGAGATGGTCGATTCGTAGTGGTCCGTCTACCAAGCAA
>JBAQZJ010000575.1:0-6467 GCA_049790855.1 Planctomycetaceae bacterium
CGGTAGAGCCAGCCGGCGAGGCTGCCTGTCGGGCCGAGACGGCCGGCGAGCGGGCGGGCGTGCGTCGCCAGCGACAGGAACGCCGACTGGGCGGCGGCGTCGGCATCACCGGCAGGTCCAAGCACGCGCCGGCAGACGCCGCGCGCCATGGCGGTATGACGACGCACCAGTTCCTCGAAGGCGTCGTCGTCGCCGTCGAAGGCGAAGCGTCGCAACAGCACGTAGTCGGAGACGGGCACGGGCGAGATCATCGATCGACTCCTTGGCGCGACTGCGCCCCGAGACGGGTCACCATTCAGTGAACCGTATCGGCCCGGCGGGAGCAAGGCCGATCGACGCCTCCTGTTCAAAGCCGCGACCGTCAGGAAGCGTTTATGTCAGTGCAGTAGGGTGGGTCATCGCCCGTTCTGCCGTTCGTACTTCGTCCGATACTTCTGGTAAAGCTGTTTATGACGGTCGGTCAGGTCGAGTTTTCGCCCCTGGACGTAGGCCGCCGTCACCTGCGTCGCCGTCTCCAGCGGATCGCCCGTTGCGATGAACAGGGTCGCATCTTTGCCGACCTCCAGCGAGCCGACGCGATCGGCGACGCCGAGAATCTCCGCCGGCGACAGCGTGATTGACCGGAGAGCGTCGTCGGTCGGCAGTCCGTAGGCGGCGGCGGTCGCGGCGTGGTAGGGCAGGTTCCGCATGTTCGACGATCCGAACCGGTTCGCTCCCGAAATGCAGAACGTCACGCCCGCCGACCGCAACGCTTCCGGAATCGTGTAGGCACGGTCGTAGGCGTCGCTGCGCCGTCGCGGCAAGCGGTAGACGCCGCCGACGATGACCGGCACGTCGCGCGACTTCAACAGGTTGGCGCACAACGGCGCGTCGTAGCCGCCGTAGAGGATCAGCTTCACGTCGTGCTTGTCGGCGAAGGCGACGGCCGACTGGATCTGTTCGAGTTCCTCGGCTTCGACGATCAGCGGCAGTTCGCGTTTCAGAACCGGCACAAGCGATTCGTAGCGCAAGTCGGACGGTGCGTCGGGGTTCGCGCCGCGCGACTGGGCGTATGCCGCCGCATCCTCGAAAAGCCGGTCGAGCTTTTTGTGTGGTGTGTCGTCAGTCTTGCCGATTTTCGGCCAGTTCACAACGAGACCGATCGGAGCCTTGAGCGTCAGATCCTCCCAGGTCCAGCCGTCGAGTTGCAGCACCGCCGCCTGACCGGAAAGCAGTCCGCCGGAGGGTGCCGTCACCGCCAGCAGCACGCCGTTGCTGCGGGTGACGGGAATGACTTCGCTGTCGGGATTGACGCTGACCCAGGCTTTGACGTTCGGATTGACGTCGCCGGCCTCGTCCTTGTCGATCGTCGCGCGGACGGCGCCGATCTCGATGAGGCCGATATCGCTCATCGCCTCGAACAGGCCAGGGTAGACGTGCTTGCCTTCGAGATCGACGCGCTCGGCGTTCTCGGGAACCTCGACGTCCTTGCCGACGGCCGTGATCTTGCCCTTTTCGAAGACGAGCGTGCCGCCATCGATCGCGGGGGACGAGACGGGGTGAATCGTCCCGTTCACGAGCGCAACCGGTCCGTTCTGACGCGGCGCGGGAATCGCGTCGGAGGCGACGGCGAGGGCGGGACAGACGACGGCCAGCGCAGCAAGGAAGTGCTTCATGGCGGCGGAGGAAGTGAATCGGGTGATCGTGCGGTCGCAGGTCGTCGAACGAGTGATGTTAATCGACGGGGTAGGGGAAAGTCATTCAGGATGGGATTCTGAACAGACAGGACGACCCTTCGACCATTCCACAAGAATCGCGGATTCTCGCAGATGAAGGCGGATGGACGCGGATGTTGGTAACGGCGCATCCAGGCAAATGTCTGCGCTGATCCGCGTCATCTGCGATTCCTTCCGAACGTCTCAACGCACTCCGATGACGATTGAGGATCTCGCATTGCAATCGCGTGACATTCTTGAAAGTGCGGCGAAAACGCAAGCGGCGTTCGGGCGTGAATGTATTCTGCGATCGCGTATCATCGCCGGACTGTTGTTGTGATGGAACGCCCCCGGAGCGCGACGTGATCGAGACGTTCAAAAGCGACGTCCGCAACCTGAACCCCGGTTGCTTCTCGCTCGTGATGGCGACGGGCATCGTGTCGATCGCGGCCCACTTCGAGGGAATGCCCGCCGTCGCGACGTCGCTGTTCGTCCTCAACATCGCGTTCTATGCGTTGCTGTGGGTGCTGACGCTCGTGCGGCTCGCGTGCTTCCGTCGCGAACTGCTGACCGACCTGACCCGGCACGCGACCGGGCCGGGTTCTCTGACGATCATCGCGGGAACCTGCGTGCTCGGCAGCCAGTGCGTCATCGTCGTTTCGCAGTCCGACGCCGCGACGACGCTCTGGTACGCCGGCATCGGGCTGTGGCTGCTGCTGATCTACACCTTCTTCGCCAGCGTGACGATCGTCGAGCCGAAGCCGACGCTCGACGTCGGACTGGGCGGAGGATGGCTGCTGGCGACCGTCGCGACGCAGTCGGTCGCCGTGCTGGGGGCGCTGCTGGCCCCGGAGCCGTCGGCCCACCGCGAAGAGATGCTGTTCGTCTCGCTGTGCGCCTACCTGCTGGGCTGCATGTTCTACCTGCTGATCATCACGCTGATCGTCTATCGCTTCAGCTTCCTGCGGCTGTCGCCGGAGGATCTCACGCCGCCTTACTGGATCAACATGGGAGCGGTTGCGATCACGACGCTCGCCGGCTCGCGGCTGATTCTGAACGCCCCGGCGTCGCCGCTGCTGGCCGAGCTGCGGCCGTTCCTCGGCGGCTTCACGCTGTTCTTCTGGGCGACGGCGACGTGGTGGATTCCGCTGCTGGTAATCCTGGGCATCTGGCGACACGCGGTGAAACGCTTCTCGCTCGTCTACACGCCGCAATACTGGAGCATCGTGTTTCCGCTGGGCATGTACACGGCGGCGACGATCCAGTTGTCGCGGGCAGTCGATCTGCCGTTCTTGCTGGCGATTCCCGACGTGTTCGTCTGGCTCGCCCTCGCGGCGTGGCTCGCGACATTTGCCGCGATGTGCGCGAACATCGTTCGGCGGTATGCGGGAACGGGTCGTTCGACGCTTAGCCGGCGCACTTGATCGTTTGCGATTTCGCGGCTCGCGTCACGGGCGGTCATCTGGCGATCCGGCAGCGGCAGAACTCGTCGGTGCGGGGCCAGAAGTCGCGTTCCTCGGTCTCTTCTTCGTCGGCTTTCGCCGATTTGTCACCGGAGGCGAGCACCTTCTGAATGAGCGTCGCCCGCATGTGCCGGATCTCGTCGGCCTGTCGTTGCGAGTCCTCGCGGCTGAAATACCGTCTGCCGTCGATCCAGGTTTGCTCGCAGACGGCGAGGTTCGACAGCGGTTCGCGGCTCCAGACGACGAGGTCGGCATGCTTGCCGGGTTCGATCGAGCCGACGTACTGGTCGATCTTTAATTGTTTCGCAGGGTTGAGCGTGACGAACTTCAGCGCCTCTTCGGGCGAGACGCCGCCGTACTTGGTCGCCTTGGCGGCTTCCTGATTGAGATGCCGGGCGAGTTCACGGTCGTCGGAATTGAATGAGACGACGACGCCGTTTTTGTGCATCAGCGCTCCGGCGTAAGGAATCGCGTCGTAGACCTCGAACTTGTAGGCCCACCAGTCGGAGAACGCGCTGCCGCCTGCGCCGTGCTTCGCCATCTCGTCGGCGATCTTATAACCTTCGAGGATGTGCTGGAGCGTGCCGATCGTCACGCCGAACTCGTCGAGCGTCTTCAGCAGCGCGAGAATCTCGTCTTGCCTGTAGCTGTGGCAATGCACCAGCCGTTCGCCGTACACGACCTGGGCCAGCGCTTCGAGTTCGAGATCGACGCGGGGCGGCGAACCGGTCTTCGTTTCGGCGTACTGCTTCTGCCGATGGCGGTACTCGCGGGCGGCGAGAAAGCGGTCGCGGATGATCTGCTCGACGCCCATCCGCGTCTGAGGGTAGCGTGTCGTCTTGTCGTCGCCCCAGTTGCTCTGCTTGACGTTTTCGCCGAGCGCGAACTTGATGCCGGGCGGCGCGGCCTCGAACTTCAGTTCCTCGGGCAACGCTCCCCAGCGAAGTTTGATGACTTGGTTCTGCCCGCCGATGGGATTCGCTGAACCATGCAGCACGTTGGCGGTCGTCAGCCCGCCGGCGAGTTGGCGGTAGACGTCGATGTCGGTCGCGTTGATGAAGTCGCCGATGCGGACCTCGGCGGTGACGGCCTGCGTGCCTTCGTTGACGCCGCCGTCGGTGCCCATGTGGCTGTGGCAGTCGATCAGCCCCGGCGTGAGGTGCTTGCCGGCACAGTCGACGACGAGCGCGCCGGCCCAGCCGTCGGTGTCGCCCGGCCCCTTCGGACCGGCGTCATCGCCGACGGCCTCGATGACGCCGTCGCGAACGACCACGGTCGCGTTTTCGACCACGCCCGACGGCCCACAAGTCCAGACGGTCGCGTTCGTGAACAAGACTATCCTGGACCGATTCGGCGGTTCACTTCGACCATATGCGCCCAAGGGGAAGTTGACGGGGAACGACGCCTTTTCGGCGTCTTTCGGCTTCTGGGCGACGACCGGCTCGGTGGGAATGTGGTGAGACTCGTCTTTCTCGGTCCTCGCGGCGGTGAAGGGCGTGACCGACTCGTCGGGCCACACGATCGAGCCGATGAGCGAGGCCGGTTGGCCGTCCTCGAAGGTGACGGTCGCCGTCAGGCGGGCGATGCCGTCGCGGTCGAACTTGTCGGACTCGAAGCGGGCGACGAGCCGGCCGTCCTGGAAGGTGAGTTCCTTGAGTTCGATCTTCTCGTCGTCGTGCTTGACGTGGCCTTTGAGTTTGTCGGGTTCGCCGGTAAGGGTGAGGGAGCTTTCGGATCCACCGGCAGGCTGACGCCTGCCGCTCGCCTCGTCGTTGAGCGCGAGCGTCCAGTCGCCGCGGAGGTCGGCGGGTTGTTCGGGTTCGATCTCGTAGCGACGGCCGTCGACCCAGACGGCGGTGAACTTCGCGTTCTCGCTGACGAACGGGTCGCCGTCGACGACCACGAAGCTCGCCGCGAAACCGGGTTTGATCATGCCGTGACGCGTGAGACCGTAGATTGACGCCACATTCGTCGTCAGCGCGGCGAGAGCATCGTCGCGGTCGAGGCCGCGGCGGACGGCCTTTCGCAATGCGGGCCAGAAGTCGGAGCGTTTGTCGAGGCCGTGGCTCGTCAGCGCGATCGTCACGTCGGCGGCGGCGAGACGACCAGGGTTCTCGGGGGCGAGATCCCAGTGCATCAGCCGTTCGAGCGAGACGTCGAGCGCGGCCTCGGCAGTCGAGACGCCGGGCGGCTTCGGAAAGTCGAGCGGCACGATGACGGGCCGCTTCGTCGCCGCGATCGCATCAAGCCGGCGGTACTCGTGGCCCGAACCGCGGGCGATCATGTGCAGGTCGAACTCTTTCGCGAAGGCGTCGGCCCGCAGGAAGTACTGCTCGTCGATCGCATCGGCGACGATGGCGTTGCCTTCGAGCACGGCGATGAGCGCCTGCAGGGCGTCGTTTTGCTCGGGGCGGGCGATCTTGGCGCCGGAGGCGAACAGATTCTGCGTGTTGCGATACCAGCGGGCGTCGTACATCGCCTGCCGGGCGAGGGCGACGGCGCCCATCGGCGAGTTCGGATAGTCGTCGCTGCGCTCGCCGCCCGTGCGCGGTGCCGTCAACCGCACGTGCTGCACGACACGGCGATGCAGGATGACGCGGTCCCCTTCGCCGTCGCCCGTGGTCACCAGCCCGCTGAAGCCCTTGATGACGCCCTTCGACGGAGCGACGAGCCGTGCGACGAAACCCTGCTTCCGCCACGCCTCGTTCGCATCGTCGTCGGGTGCGTATCCTTCGACCGCGACGGCCTGCGGCGTGACGTGCTTGTTCCAGTGCGCGGCGGCCTTGTCCCGCGGCACGGGCGGCGCGTCGATCTCGGAATAGGCGTCGACGAAGCCGGCGTAGGCCGACTGACCGGAGCCGTCCCAGCGACGGGCGTCGGCGGGAACGGCGACGTCGGCACCGGCGGCTTCGATCACACCGTCGCGCACGACCAGCGTCGCCTGTTCGATGACCTCGCCCGGCCGGACGACGAGCCGAACGTTCGTGATCGCATGCACCTGCGGCGTGTTGTCACGAATGCCGGCGACCGGTCGGGTCGAAGCGGGTGGAGCGGCGTCCGCTGCGGCGACGCCGAATACGGCGACGACGGCGGTCGTCAGAGCGATGGAGAACCGGCGAAGCGGCATCAGCGGTCCACCGTATCGGTTGGAGTCGACGCAAGGGCGACCCCGCGCCGGGCCGCGCCCTCGATCCAAAGTAGGCGATGCACGAAGCTGAGGCAAAGCAGGGCGTCACGCCGGGATAAAAATGTTCTCAGAGCCTGTCCGGAAAGTCTGAATCACCGCGGCGGCGGGATTTCGGTCGAAGGC
>JBAQZJ010000576.1:0-5939 GCA_049790855.1 Planctomycetaceae bacterium
GCCGGCCGCCGACTGCGGCTGCGGCATTGAACTTCAGCCGACCGCGCAATCGCTGCCGGGAACCGTACCCACCGCCGCGGGCATCACGGACGACTGCTATTGCCCGCAGTTCATCGAAACGTTTCTCGCGGGAGACAACTATTGGGTCGTCTACAAGCATCCGCCGAACAGCGGCATGGAGACCGAGTGCTCTATTTGGGAAGAGGTCGTCATCTATGACACTCTGATGTACGGCGAGTGCGACTCCCAGTGCTCCAGTCCGAATTGCTGGTTGAGTGCGTTTTTCTTGCGCAAAGTCCAGGACGAAGAGGGCGAAGAGGAGAAGTCGCAGGACGCCGAAGCCGAGAAGGACACGGAGCGCCCAGAGAGCATGAGCCGCCTTCCGTCGCTGCGGCTGCCCAACAAGAAGCGGGTCCAGGACGGGAGGCCGGACTTCGAGTTTCCGGTGAAGCTGAACGCCCATATCGACTTCCGCGAGGAGTCGATTCGCCCGCGGCTCGTGAAGATCACGGGCGGCGACGGCGAGGTGTTCACCTGGCTGCAATTAATTGACCTGCAGCCGAAGGAGGAGGGCCGGCGAATCCACCGCGTCGGTCACGAGATTGAAGCGCCCGAAGGAAACGCGGAGGCCGAAACGGTCGGGATCGACAAGCTGCAGCCGGTCACACTCGATCCGGCCAGCAGAAACTTTCCCGGCGCGGTCGTCGACGGCTACTATCGGCTCGCGCTCGGCTACGAGGAGGACGAAGCGCAGACCGACGACGGCGAGAAAGTGAACCAGCCGAAAGTCTACTTCGTCCGCATGCACTCGCTGTTGCCGAGCGAAGAGGAGAAGCGCGAGCTGCTGCCGAAGCCGACGATTGCCGTCGAGCCTGAGCGGGAGTGACGCCGACCTTGGCTTGATGTGACGCGACCGTCAGGGAGCGTTTATCGACGTAGGGACGACGAAAAGCGCTCCCTGACGGTCGCGGCTCCGATGCGCGAGCCGGAATGAACAGACGCCGTCGGCTGGGTGGCCCGGGGACTGCTTTTCTACTGCGTTCCCGCTGCAAGAATCCGCGGGAAGTCCTCCGGAGCGCGACGCGGCTTGACGCTTCGGGCCGGACGGCAGCCGACGCCGGGGCAGGGTTCGTCCATGTGCCCTCCGATCCGGTTCTCGATCGCCCGCGCTGCCGGAGTGACGGCTGGATTGCCTGCGACCGTCGGAAGGTCGCCGCCGCGAATCACGCGCAGTCCGAGACCATGACGCTCGGCTGGACCGGCGTCCTTTGGATCACGATCCTCCGGCGACGGAAACTGCGCACCGCCCGACGCGGCATCAAACCAGGAACTCGTCCATTCGGCCACGTTTGATCGCAGACCCACGATCGGCGGAACTGTTTCCGTTCGATCGGAAGAGGGCACGCCTGACGGTCCGAATCCCTCTTCAGGCACTTCTGCGGCAATCGCGTCCCAATTGGTCGCGGTTGCAATCCGGGCGGCACATTCCCATTCAAATTCGTCCGGCAGCCGCATTCCGTTCCAATGGGCGATCTGTTCCGCCTCGAAGAAGCGGAGCCGGGCAGCATCTTCCGGAGCGATATCGTCCACGCGCGCGATGCGAGGCAGGAATCGATCTTCGGTCTTCAGATGGCGCGTAGGATCTTCATAACGTCGCGCGATCGCTTCGTATTGATCGAGTGTCAGTTCCTGTGCGGCGACGTAGAACGCCGGAACATGGACGCGCATCGGTTCGCCCGCACCGGTGTCGACCGTGACATCGCCTTCCTTCACGTAGACGAGATTCTCAAGCCGAGGTGGAGGCGGAATCTTCACACTGAGCGCCACGCCGCCGACAATCCGGCTCCACGCGACGCTCTCGACCGTCAACAGCGGTCCATGCCGCTCTTCTCTGTTTGGTGGCACCCGGCGGACGGCCTCGGCGAAGCGGCCGCCGCCGAGGTCGGCGACGACGTGGTAGGAGCCGACCGGCAAGGTCAGCCGGACGGGGCTGTTCGCCTTCGGGTCGATCAGCATCTCGGCCCGGACCATGCCCGTCTGTGGGTCGAGCGGGAACAGCCAGACATCGGCGCCCGGGGGATCGGTGCGCAGCTCGACGAGGCGACATTCGATGCGATGGTCCGGCGCTCTCGCGGCTTCGAGCAGCTTCGCATGCGCTTCGCCGGCGATCTCCGGCGGGGCGGGCGGGACGTCGACCGGCTGCACGGGGGCGTCCACGCGGCCGCCATCGCTGAACGGCACGTCGACGTCGAAGCCTTCATTGGCGGCCCAAAGACCGCCGGCGAGCAGGATCGGCAATGCCGCGACGGTCACGCCGACCGGTCTGCGTCGCACCCACTGCCACGTTCGCTTCAGTGGACTGGACCGGCGGGCGACGATCGGCTCGCCGCGAAGGAACCGGTCGAGATCCTCGGCGAGTGCCGCTGCCGTCTGGTAGCGGTCGTGCGCATTTCGGGCGATCGCGACTTCGATGATCGTCTCGAGATCCTGTGGAATGTCGTGCCGGAACAGCCGCGGCCGCTGCGGTGGCCCGAGCAGCACCCGCTGTAGCGCTTCGCGTGCGTCGCCGGGATAAGCACGCCGATGGGCGACAAGCTCGTACAGCAGGATTCCGATCGAGTAGACGTCGACCCGATGATCGGCCGACTTCTCGCCGCGGGCCTGCTCGGGCGCCATGTAGGCCGGCGTGCCGAGTGCCTGGCCCTCGGTCGAGATCGTTTCGTCGGCCGAGGCCCGCCGGGCGACGCCGAAATCGGTCAGGTGCGGGTCTCCCGCCAGGTCGATCAGCACGTTGGCGGGCTTGATGTCGCGATGGATGATTCCGAGATCGTGGGCGTGCGCGACCGCGTCGGCGAGCTTCTGCGCGATTCCGGCCGCTTCGCGGAAGGGCAGCCGTTTCGCTTTCAGTCGTGCGGAGAGCGTCGCGCCGGGAATATAGTCCGAAACGATGTAGGCGATCCGGTCCTCGACGGCGGCCTCATGCACGGGCACCAGTCCGGGATGGCGCAGTCGGCCGGCGGAACGGGCTTCGTGCAGCAACAGGTGAACCTGTTCGGTATCGTCGGTTCCCAAGTGGCCGATTTTGATGGCGACGTCGCGCTGCAGGTGCGTATCGAATGCCCTCCACACCTCGCCAAACCCGCCGACTCCCAGCCGTTCGATCAGGTCGAAACGACCGATGCGCGACCGGCGCGGCAGCGCGGTCGTGCCGGCGCCGTCCGCGGTGCGCGTCGGTCGAACCTGGCTCGTCAGCGACATCCAGTTGATGCCGAGAATCGTCCCGCGATCCTCGGGAAACCGCGAAACGTACTCGGCGGCATGCGGCGCTTCACCATGCCGCAACCGCTCCTGGACGTCGATGCGGATCAACTGCGTCAGCAACGTCGATCGGTCGTGCGGCCGGGTCCGATCGAGGTACTCGCCGATGTCTGGACGGTTTCCGTCCTGCCAGCGATCCTCGAACAGCGCGACGAGGTCATGCGGGGCTGTACGATCGAGCGAGTTGTCGGATTCCAGCGAGGTCGGCATCGCACGAAGCCCTGATTTTTCGCCGTGCAGCGGTGAAAGATTTCGACGACTCAACAACATACCCTGCTGTACACCGGTTCGGAATACCCAATTTCGAGACTTTGCGGCGGTATCGACCGCGATCAGCTGTTCGCTATACTTTCCGCTTTACCGGGACGGCCCCGAGGGTCGCCTTTGCAATGGCACCGGCGTCGTCGAGACATCGGCGTCTCCGACGCACCAGGGACGGCAGCGCGATGTCTGAACAGTTGAGCCTTCACGACAAGCTCTCTTTGCTCGCCCGGAATTACTGGTGGAGCTGGCAGCCGGAGCTGTCCACGATCTTCCGCGCGATCGACCCGGCCCGCTGGAGCGAGCTTGATCACAATGCGGTCCTGCTGCTGCGCGAGTACACGCCGGAAAAGCTCGAAGACCGCGGGCAGCAGCTGATGCTGCATTCGAGTGTCAACCGCATGTACCGCAAATGGCAGGAGTACATGCACAGCGACGAGACGTGGGGCGACACGCACGCCACCGTTCTGGGGCACCGGCCCGTCGCCTATTTCTCGGCCGAGTTCGGCCTGCACGAATCGCTGCCGGTCTACTCGGGCGGCCTCGGCGTGCTGGCGGGCGACCATCTGAAAAGCGCCAGCGATCTCGGCGTTCCGCTCGTCGCGGTCGGCCTGTTCTACGACGAAGGCTACTTCTCGCAGCGAGTCGACAAGAACGGCTGGCAGCAGGAAGACTACATCGAAGCGAAAACCGGCGACCTGCCGATGAGGCCGGCGGTCGGTCGCGACGGAAAGCCCGTCAAGGTGAGCGTGCAGACCCGCACCGGTTCGATCTACGCGACGGTCTGGCGGATCGACGTCGGCCGCGTGCGCCTCCTGCTGCTCAACACCGACATTCCCGACAACAGCGAGGAAGACCGCACGCTGACCGCCCGGCTTTACAGCGGCGGCACGCGAACCCGTATTCGCCAGGAGATCGTGCTGGGCATCGGCGGACTGCGGGCGCTGACGGCGCTCGGCATCCGGCCCGGCGTGATTCACATGAACGAGGGGCACAGCGCCTTCGCCGGGCTGGAAATGGTCCGGATGAAGATGGAAGAGGACGGCGTGCCGTTCGACGAGGCGCTTCGCGACACGGCGATGATGGGCTGCTTCACGACGCACACGCCCGTACCCGCCGGCCACGACCGGTTCGACACCGCCCTTGTCGAAGAGCACGTGGGACCGCTCGGCGATCAGCTGGGCCTCGACCAGAACGGCATGATGGGCCTCGGCCGCGTCGACCCGCACAACGAAGGCGAGAGCTTCTGCATGACGGTGCTCGCGTTCAAGCTGTCGCGCCGGGCGAACGCCGTTTCGAGCCTGCACGGCGTCGTCAGCCGTCGCATGTGGGCGCCGCTCTGGCCCTGGCGATCGGAGGAAGAGATTCCGATCGGCCACGTGACGAACGGCGTGCATGTGCCGAGCTGGCTGGCCGCCCAGATGCGGATGCTCTACGACCGCGTGCTGCCGCTCGACTGGTATCTGCGCACCGGCGAACCGGAAGTCTGGGCCGGGTTCGAAAATGTCACGCCGGGCGAATTGTGGGAGACGCACCAATCTCTCAAAAACCGGCTGGTGCTGTTCGTCCGCCAGCGGCTGATGCGTCAGGCCCGTCATTACGGCGCCCGTCACGCCGAGATCGACCGCATCGGCTCGCTGCTCGATCCGGGAGCGTTGACGATCGGGTTTGCCCGGCGGTTCGCGCCCTACAAACGCGCCGACCTCGTCATGCGCGATCTCGAAAACTTCCGACGGGTGCTGAACGATTCCGACCGGCCCGTCCAACTGATCTACGCCGGCAAGGCTCACCCGCGCGACGACCTCGGCAAAGAGGTCATGCAGAACATCATCAAGCTCACCGGCGACGAATCGCTTGCCGGCCGGGTCGTGTTCGTCGAAAACTACGACATCAACGTCGCCCGTCACCTCGTGCAGGGCGTCGACGTCTGGCTGAACAATCCGCGGCGGCCGCTCGAAGCCAGCGGCACTTCGGGTCAGAAAGTCGTTCTCAACGGCGGCCTGAACCTGTCGGTGCTCGACGGCTGGTGGTGCGAGGGTTACGACGGCAAAAACGGCTTCGCGATCGGCGGCGGCCAGACGCACGTCGACGCCGCCGTACAAGACCAGCGCGACGCCGAGGATCTCGTCCGCGTGCTGAACGACGAGGTGATTCCGCTCTACTTCGACCGCGACCGCGACGACATTCCGCAACCGTGGGTCAAGATGATGAAGCGCAGCGTCCGCACGCTCGGCTGGCGATTCAACGCCGACCGCATGGTGATGGACTACGTGAAAAGCTGCTACGTCCCCGCCGCCGGCGGCCTGTCGTGCGCGATGCCGCCGACGGCCTGACCGACCTCAGAGCCGCGACCGTCAGGG
>JBAQZJ010000577.1:0-2255 GCA_049790855.1 Planctomycetaceae bacterium
CACCACAAGCTCCAGGCCGTTTTCAGCGGAGGGTGGGACCGCATTCCCGCATTCTGGAAATGACGATGACACGCTTCGTACTCACCCTGCTCGTCGCGATGCTCCTTGTCCCCGCCGTCGCCGAAGAGCCGCTACGCATTCGCGTGCTGACCTACAACATCCATCACGCCGAAGGCACCGACGACAAGCTCGACCTCAAGCGCATCGCGAGGATCATCGCCGACGCGAAGCCCGACCTCGTCGCCCTGCAGGAAGTCGATTACACGAACGACCGCACCGGCCGCGTCGACCAGGCGGCGGAACTTGCGAGGCTCACCGGCCTGACGGCCGTTCCCGGCGACAACATCGACTACCGCGGCGGCCGCTACGGCAACGCGGCGCTGTCACGCTGGCCGATCGCGCAGTCGAAGAATCATCTCCTGCCTTCGACCGGGGCCGAGCGTCGCGGCGTGCTGGCCGTCGAGATCAAACCGGGCGAAGGCCGACCGGCGCTGCGGTTCCTCTGCACGCACTTCGACCATCGCGCGGGCGATGATGCCGAACGCCTGGCGAGCGCGACGTTCATCAACGAACTCGCGTTGGAGTCGGACGCACCGGCGATTCTCGCCGGCGACATCAACGCAGTCCCCGACAGCGCCGTTTTGAAGCGGCTGGAAACAGTCTGGCGGAACCCGACGGCCGACGAGCCGCTGCCGACGATTCCTGCGGCAAAGCCGAAACGCCAGATCGACTACGTGCTCGCTCGGTCCGCAGACTCCTGGAAACTGATCGACGCGACGGTCCTCGACGAATCGGTCGCGTCGGACCACCGGCCGTTGCTGGTCGTGCTGGAGTGGAGCGGCCAGGAGCAATGACGCGGTCGAGGCTTCGCGCGGCAGGGTGGCTGGGGTCGGGCCGCAGTGGGCGACGGTGATCAGAACGCGGTCTCGTCGGCCCGCCCCCAGTCGGAAGCAATTGGGCGTTCCTCGAAGATTGACCTCCGTTGCCGTTCGACTGGGGGCGACGCGACGGCGTCGGATTCGAAAGCGACGCCGATTGCGCGTCGTCCCCAGCCACCCCTTGAGGCAAGCCACCCCCGTTGCCGGCTCATTCGTAAAGCAGGAATTGATTTCGACGTTCGATGAACTCGTCCAGTTCCGGCTGATACGACCTCTCGATCTCTTCCACCGGCTTGCCCGCGACCACGGCGTCGTACACCGATTTGTCGATCAGCAGGCGGTCGAAGTTCTTCGTCTCCCAGTCTTCGGGGTAGTTCTGACGCAATTGGCAGGCGATGGCGAGGCCGGTCGGGACGGGGCGGAAGGCTTCACGGTCGACGATGATCACGTTCACGCCGCGGCATTCCTCGCCGGGGAACTTGTAGGTGTCCTTGGCAGGTGTGAACCGTACCGGCACGAAGCGCACGCCCGGCATCCGACGTTCGTTGAGTTGTGAGGCGAGCTGCACTTCATCGATCCACGGCGCGCCGAAGATTTCGAACGGCGTGTCGGTGCCGCGGCCGACCGAAAGGTTCGTCGCCTCCAGCAGGCCGATGCCGGGGTAGAGTGTCGCCTGCGTCAGGTTCCGCATGTTCGGCGACGGGTTGACCCAGGTGAGCGCCGTCGCGTCGAAGAAGTCGCTGCGTCGCCAGCCTTCCATCTTGATAACGTGCAGGTCGAGGTCGAGATTCCGTTCGGCCTTGTACATCGTCGCCAGCTCGCCGATCGTCATGCCGTGCCGGACGGCAATCGTGTGGAAGCCTACGAACGCCTCGCGGCCTTCGTCGAGCACCGGCCCGGCGACGTCGACGCCGTTGATCGGGTTCGGCCGGTCGAGCACGACGAACCGCTTGCCGTGCTCGGCGGCGGCCTTCATCGCGTTCGCCATCGTCGCCGGGTAAGTGTAGAAGCGGGCGCCGATGTCCTGAATGTCGAAGACGAGCGTATCGAGGTCCGCGAGCATCTCGGCGGTCGGCGTGCGGGTCTCGCCGTAGAGGCTGTAGACCTTGACGCCCGTCTTCGGGTCGCGGGTGTCGCCGATGCCCGATTCGTCGAGCGTGCCCGCGAAGCCGTGCTCGGGGCTGAACAAGGCGACGAGTTCGACGCCGTCGGCGTTCGCGATCAGTTCGGCGGTGCTTTCGTGCTCGCGGCTGAGGCCGGTGTGGTTCGTGATCAGGCCGACCTTGCGACCCTTCAGCGGTGCGAAGTCGTCGCGTTTGAGGACGTCGATGCCCGTCAGCACGGGCGAAACGCGTTTCAAGCCCGCCCCTTGCAAGG
>JBAQZJ010000578.1:0-4680 GCA_049790855.1 Planctomycetaceae bacterium
CCTGCGGGTCGGGCGTCGGCAGGAAGCCGCTCTTGTTGTCGAAGGCGAGCGTGGCTTCAGCAAAGTTGCTCGGTTTGCGGCCGGTTGCGCCGTTGAAGATGACGTCGGTCATCTCCTTGCCGCGAAGGCTTTTGGCGCTCTGGTCGCCGAGCACCCATTTGATGGCGTCGACGACGTTGCTTTTGCCCGAGCCGTTCGGCCCGACGACGGCCGTCACGCCCGGCGCGAACTCAAACGTCGTGCGCTCGGCAAAGCTCTTGAACCCGAAGAGTTCGAGCGAGGCGAGCATGGGACCAACGGACGAGGCGGACGACGCGGGTGATGACGTCGAAGCCGAGGGGGTTGCAGCCTCTCGGCTTCATCGATTCGGGCGCGGTTTCAGGGTGGCTTCTGGAGTGCTCGGCCGAGCGATCGACTCACTCCAGCACTGGTTCCGACTGGACGGGCGGACCCTCGGAACCGAGCCAGTCGGGTCGCTGGAATAATCGTCGCGGATCGTACCACTTCGCCCCGTCGCCGCCAGACGAGTTGTCAGACGTCGCGGCGCCTGGCGAAGTCGGCGACTCGCTCGGCAGCGTGCCGCCCTGCGGCGGGGCGGGCATGTCTTCGGCGGGGGCCTGAAAGTCGGCGGTGACGATGTTGCCGTCTTTCTCGCCGTCTTTCGCGTCCGCAGCGGTTTCGCTGGTTGTCGAAGCCGGACGGACTGCCGAGTCTTTTTGGGTGTCCGTCAGGCTCGGCTTGCCGACGGGAACTTCCTGGAGGTCGTGTTCGCGATCCTTCTCGGCCTCGTTCGAGGGCGGCGCGAGCATGTTGGGCGCGGTGTACTTGTTGCCAATCGTCCGTTTGCCGCCCTTGGAATCTTTCGGCATGTAAAGGCGGCCGGCCTCCGGCAGGGCGTCGATCTCGAGCTCGCCCGGCAGGTTGTACTGCTTCTCGGCCTGGACCAGCAGCGATGCGACGTCCGGATAAGTTGCGCCCAGTTCGTCGCAGGCGGTGATGATCTCGGCAAGGTTCGCCGAGACGACTTTCCGACCGGCGTGCTTGCCCCGATACCGGGCGACGACGACCTCGTCGCTGCCGGGCGACGCGACGACTTGAATGTGCGGACCGCACCTCAGCGCTGCCGGCAGCTGCAAGCGCTGTCGGGCGCCGAACAGCACGACCTCGGCCTTGGTGTGATGGGTCAGGTGGACGAGCGGCGGACCGGGGACGTCGATGATGTGCAGCTTGTAGGTCGGTTCTTTTTCGCCGCCGGTCATCGGCACGCCGGCGACGACCGGGTCGCGCTCGTTGAGGACCGTCAGCGCCCGGAAGGCTCCATACCGCGTCTCGGCGATCTCTTCGTCGAGCAGTTCGTGCAGCGCGACCGCGGCTTCGGCCTCTTTGCAGCACGCCAGCGCCGCCAGAGCGTAGACGCGAAACGCCGGTTCCTGCTTCGCGGCTTCGGCAAGCGACTCCAGCCCGTCCGTGTACCCCATGTAGGTCAACGCCATCGCCGCATTGAAGCGAACTTCGACGTCCTTGTTCTGAATCGACCGTTTGAGGATCGGCGACGCAGGATCGCCGATGCCCTCCAGCCGCAGCGCCGCGACCTCGCTTTCGGCGGGAATGTTGATCTGCTGTTCGAGCTTCTGCATGCGGACCCGCAGGGCAAGCTCCGATTCGCGGAAGGCGAGATTGCGGATCACGGCCAGATAGCGCGGCCAGTTCTCGCGATACTGATCAGGAATCATCAGCTCGATGCGTTGATCGTCTTTCGCCTCGGCCATCGGCACCTTGATGCCGTTCTTGTCATGGCCGTGGAACCGCTTGCCGATCACGTCGGCGATGCGAACGGTGTTTCGCCCCGACCGGAATTCGCTGCGCAGCGTGATCGCGAGGTGACGATCGAGTTTCGATTTCGCCCCGCCGAGAATCTTGCCGATGCGGGGATTCCCGCCCTCCGAACCCGACATCGAGACGAGAATCGGACCGCCGACCGTCGCCAGCACGTCGCCGGTCAGCAGTCGTCCGCCCTGAGTGACCTTGTTCTCGGCGAGACGGGCCTCGACGAGCCAGCCGCCGGCGAGACTCGTCGCAGCACCGTTCGGCGGCAGGACGACCTGCGCATCGAACTTGTCGCCGACCCGGCTGTTGATGGGGATGAACGCGCGAATCAGCACCATCGCGGTGTCGGGGCGGGCCAGGATCGTGTTCGGATTGTCGATGCCGCGCTTCCGCATCTCGTCGACGAGAATCGTGCGGTGGTGCGACGGAGGCGGGTCTTCGCCCGTGTTGTCGAGACCGACGACCAGGCCGACGCCTTCGACCGAGATGAGGTTTGTGCCGCCGAAGCTCGTGACGTATTCGCCGACGTACGGCGTATTGAGACTCGTGCCAGGCTTGATCTCGCGAGCCTCTTCTTGCGGCGCCGGCTCCTCATCGGGCGACTGCGAGCGGAACAGCGTCCAGTCGAACCAGTCGGCCGCACGGGTCGAGCGGACGTGCGAGCCTGCAAAAACCACGCAGGTCAGGCCCGCGAGGCACAGGACGCCGGTCCACCGGCGAAGTCGCGCGGAAATCTCGCGAGACGGGGCAAGTGATCGGGGCATGGCGGAGGGGTGAGGTGAGAGGTGCGTGGACTGCGGCCGTTGCCGCACCCGGAGGGAACGCTTCACCGACGCTCGGTCGCCGCGCGCAGCGCACAACAGCCGTGGCACCCACGGCCGCAACGCTTCGCTTACGGACTCTTGGGAAGTGGAGAGGGGCTGGAACCTAGGTTTTCACCACGACTCGGTCAAGCCGGGTTCGAGGCGGGAAGCGAGCCGGCGGCAAGACGCCCGCGGCTGCTCGTTCTCCCAAGAGACGCTGCCAAATACCTCGGTCATGCGCCGGGCCGCATTTCGCCGTCGGTTCCTCTCTCCCCAAGGAGAGGGGGGATTTGTGAGAGCCTCTTAATTCTCCTCTGCAACGTTTCCACGATCGATCGCACGCGGCTCTGAGGAAAACGTGCGGTGCGTCGTTCGTCGTGTTTTCAGCAAAGAACCGCCAAGATGCGAAGAGCGCCAAGGCATCGCCAAACAAGGCGTCGCCGAAGGGGTAAGCAGCGGATTCGGTGGTGCGCGGCAGCGGCATTGTCGCGTCACCGCACAAGTGCTACGTTCCGCGACGCCGCGGGCCGTTCGTTTCGCTGCGAATCTTCGGGTGGGCAAGATTCTCTGGTCGTGTCGATTCTGCCTTCAAATTCGACCGGTGGTTTTGTCGATCATAAGAGGCGTGCGGACTCTGGAATCCGCCCTGTTGCCTTCGAAACCGAACGCCCAGTGAATGGAGTCGCTGATGTCTCAGGCCCACCCGATCGGCCCGACGACGGACGCCGAACCCGTCCCGTTCATCGATCTCGTCGCCCAGCACCAGACGATCGAAGCGGAGGTCATGGACGCGGTCGGCCGCGTCTTCGCCAATCAGGCGTTCATCCTCGGCGGCGAAGTCGGCGAGCTTGAGGCCGAAATCGCCGCCTATTGCGACGCGACCGAGGCCATCGGCTGCGCCAGCGGCACCGATGCCCTGATTCTCGCCCAGATGGCGCTGGGAATCGGGCCGGGCGACGAAGTCATCACCAGCCCGTTCACCTTCTTCGCAACGGCCAGTTCGATCGTGCGCGTCGGTGCGACGCCGGTGTTCGTCGACGTCGAGCCGATCAGTTTCAATCTCGATCCGGCCGCCGTCGAAGCGGCCGTCACGCCGCGGACGAAAGCGATCATGCCCGTACACATCTTCGGCCAGGTCGCCGAGATGGAGCCGATCTTGCGAACGGCGACCCGGCACGGTCTCGCCGTCATCGAAGATGCCTGCCAGGCGATCGGAGCCGAATATCAGGGGCGGCGGGCCGGCGTGCTCGGCACGATCGGTTGCTTCAGTTTCTTTCCGACGAAGAATCTGGGTGGTGCCGGCGATGGTGGCATCCTCACGACCGATGATCCCGAGCTGGCGCGGCGGATGCGACGGTTGCGGGTGCATGGCGACTCTGGCGGATACAACCATCAAGAAGTCGGCCTGAACAGCCGGCTCGACGCCCTGCAGGCGGCCGTCCTGCGGGTGAAGCTTCGTCACCTCGATGACTGGACGGAACGCCGACAGCACAATGCGGCCCGCTACGTCGAGCAGTTCAAGAGCACAGGGCTGATCGGTCACCTGTCACCGCCGGTCACTCTGCCCGATCGTCGTCACGTCTTCAATCAGTATGTGACTCGCATCGGAGGAGGTCGCCGCAACGCCGTGCTGAACGAGATGAAGGCGAACCAGATCGGAGCGATGATCTACTACCCGATTCCGCTCCACCTGCAGAAGTGCTTCGAAAGTCTCGGCTATTGTGCCGGCGACTTGCCCGAAGCCGAACGCGCCTGCCGCGAAGTGCTCGCCCTGCCGATCTACGCAGAACTTCCGACGACTCATCAGGATCGCGTGATCGGCGGCCTGCACGAAGCACTTGGTGTCGGCCGGAACTGCGGCAGCCTGCGTCGAGCGGCGTGAGGGCGCATCACGTCGCTTCGGCCGTCGTTCCGGCGAGCGGCAGGCGTCGGCCTGCCTGCCGGCGGGCTGTGAAGCCCGACAGCCTGCGCGTTCCCTCGCCGGCGCGTTGGGCTTGCGAACGAGGACGGCACCCTGCGTCCGAACCCGCTCAAGCGGGTGACGACGAAC
>JBAQZJ010000579.1:0-1544 GCA_049790855.1 Planctomycetaceae bacterium
GCAGGCGCGTCGTCGCCCGGCGGCGAATGGGGGAGGGGGGGAGGGGGGGACGGGGAGACAGGACTTTTCTCCCCCTCGCTCCTTCTCCCGTTCTCCCCTTCCTCGTTCTCGTTCTCGTTCCGGGTTCACAGAGATCGTAATCCGCTTGCCGCATCATGCTCGCCACCGTCGGGCCTCCCGTCGCGCCCAGTCGTCCAGCCGGATGAGTTCCGGCAGGCTCGGGGCGGGGTCGTAGTCGTGCGAATCGAGCACCGCGCGGGCGGTGCCGGAAATGTCAAGAAAACCAATTTCGCCTGCGAGAAACCGCTCGACGGCGATCTCGTTCGCGGCGTTGAAGACCGCGCCGCAACTGCCGCCCTTCGCTGCACATTCTCGCCCCAGCGCCAGCGCCGGGAAGGCGTCTTCGTCGGGCGGTTCGAATGTCAGACTCCATGCCGCCGACCAGTCGAGCCGGGGAGCGACGCCGTCGATGCGGTTCGGCCAGGTCAGGGCGTATTGAATCGGCAGCCGCATGTCGGGCGGCGAGAGCTGGGCGATCACGCTGCCGTCGACGAACTCGACGAAGCTGTGGACGACGCTTTGCGGATGCACGACGACGCCGATCTGGTCGTCGCGCAGGCCGAACAGCCACTTCGCCTCGATGATCTCGAGCGCCTTGTTCGTCATCGTCGCCGAGTCGATCGTGATCTTCCTGCCCATGTCCCACGTCGGGTGGGCGAGAGCCATCTCCGGCGTGACATCGGCGAGTTCACTGCGCTTCTTGCCGCGGAACGGCCCGCCGCTGGCGGTCAGGACGACGCGCTTCACCTCGTGAAGGCCGCCGCATTGCAGCGCCTGATAGATCGCACTGTGCTCGCTGTCGACGGGGATAATCGTCGCGCCGGTGCGCACGGCGACGTCTTCGACAAGCGGACCGGCGACGACCATGGTCTCCTTGTTGGCAAGGCCGATCATCTTGCCGGCCTCGAGCGCCGCCCAGGTTCCGCGGAGGCCGGCCGCGCCGACGATGCCGGCGATGACGACGTCGACCTCGGGATCGGCGGCGATCGCCTCGACTCCTTCCGGCCCGAACAGCACTTCGACCCCGTCGAATGCGTCGCGGGGGATTTCGCCTTGCAGATCGGGTTCGGCAATCGCGACCCGGCGTGGACGGAATTCAGCCGCCTGTTCGGCGAGCGGCTTCCAGTTGCGGCAAGCCGTCAGCCCGAACGCCGTCAGCCGCGACAAGCTCGGCCAGTCGCCCTGATGCCGGATCACATCGAGGCAGCTCGTGCCGATCGACCCGGTCGAACCGAGAACGGCGATGCGCTTCATGGACCGGCCGGAGAAAGGGAAACCGAGGGAAGCAGGCCTCGGCCTCGGTCACGGGCGGCGGACCGCGACAGCGGCCACGGCGCACGTCCCGCCGTGGACGGCCCTTGCGTCAAGCCCGCCATTCTAGATCGTCGCGAGCACCCCTGCAAGCACGGTTGACCAGCACCAAACCGCCTGTTGAGCCGCGGGGTGGCTGGGGTCGGGCCGCTGGACGGCCCGGTATTCAGGAG
>JBAQZJ010000580.1:0-2434 GCA_049790855.1 Planctomycetaceae bacterium
CCCTGACGGTCGCGGCTAAACGAAGTGTCGAAGCGTTTCAATCGTCACGATCGACCCAGGGCACCAGCGCGGGCAGCAGCAGCAGGTTGCCGAGCAGGCCGCCGAGCATCGCCAGGCTGACGAGCACGCCGAAGTAGATCAGCGGGACGAAGTGCGAAACGGCGAGCACGCTGAACCCCGCCGACAGCGCCAGCGTCGCGAACACCAGCGCCACCCCGACGTGCCGGCCCGTCTCGTCGAGCGCCTCGGCGACCGTCCGGCCGGCGTCGCGGGCCGCGCGATAGGCGGAGAGATAGTGAATGCTGCTGTCGATCGTCAGTCCGATCGACACGCTGGCGATCATCGCCGTGCCGATGTTGACCGGCACGCCCGCCAGGCCCATGCCGCCCAGCAGCAGCAAAATCGGCAGCACGTTCGGCACGAGCGCGACGAGCGCGAGCAGCGGCCGCCGAAAGGCGATCTGCATCATCACGAGCAGTGCCGCACCGGCGACCGAAAACGACACGATCTGATCGCCGAGCAGACTGTCGATCAGATAGGTCAGCAGCACGAACAGGCCGGTGGCGTTCGCTTCGGAGAACTCTCTTTTCGCGGTCGAAGCGACCTGGTCGATGATGGCTTTCTTGGTTTCGGCGCTCTGCCGTTCGCGGGCGCGAAGAACGATGCGCATCCGGCCCTGCGACGGATTGTAAAGGCTCGGCACGAACTCGGGCTGGAGTTTCGCGAACAGTTCCAGATCACCGTTCGGGTCGCTTGTCCGCAGGTTGTCCGGCAGCATGTCGAGGCCGTCGGTGATCGCGATGACCTTCGTCAGCGGTCGCTCGCCGTCGACTTCGATCGCGCGCAGCCGGTCGGCGAGCGATCGCACGCGATCGAGATACTCGGGCGTGAGCGTTTCGGGGGCCGGGAAGTTCACTTCCCACGTGCCTGCGCCGCCGAGATGCTCTTCGATGAAGTCCAGAGCGAGCACGATCGGGCTATCGGCGCGGAAGTTCTTGCTGAAGTCGGTTTCGACCTTCATCTGCATCACGCCCAGCACCGAGAAGGCCGTCAGAATCACGGCCGTCGCGGTGACCGGAGCGGCATGACGCCGCGCGAAATCGGTCATGCGTGCCAATGCCCCGGCCAGCCGCGGATGCCGTTCACGATCTTCACCGGTGCGCTCGTCGAGACGTCGATCCGTCCAGAGCAGCGTTCCGCCGGGCACGATCATCGCGGCTGCGACGAGCACCATCGCGGTGCCGAGCGCCATCATCAGCCCGAAGCTGCGGACGGGCATCACGTCGCTGACGACAAGCGACAGGAAGCCCGCCACGGTCGTCGCCGTCGTCCAGAAGATCGGCGTGGCCAACTGGGCGATCGTGTGCCGCAAGGCGTCGAGCCGTTCGTGCCGTCGTCGCAGTTCGCGAAAGCGCACGGCGACGTGCGTGACGGTCGCGACGGCGACGATCGTCACCAGCGAATTCAGCATCGAGCTGACCATGCTCAGTTCGGTGCCCGAGACCGCCAGCGCCGCCCGCGTCCAGAGGACGGCCGCCCCCGTCACCGCGAGCGGCAGCAGCACCCAGCGAGCGCGACGGAACAGCACCAGCAGCACGGCCGCCAGCAGCGCGAGCGAGAACACGAACAGCGTCCGGCCGTCCTCTTCGACATACGAGAATGCATCGTGAACCTGAATCGGCTCGCCGGCGACATGCACCGGACGGCCCCAGTCGTCGGCGAAGCCGGCGGCGATCTCTCTCAACTGAGCGAACGTCTCGTCCCGCGAGATTTCCGACTCTTCTTCGGGAAGCAGACGCAAGACGACCGCGGTCGTCTCGCCGTCGTCGCTGACGAGAATGCCTCGCGCAAACTCGATCGCCTGCTGCTGTCGCTCGAGAGCGGCGTGCGCCGCATAACGCCGCGCCGCCGCCCGAACGAGTGCGCTGTCTCCCGATCGTTCCGTCGCCGTCTCTTTGGCGAACGCCACGGCGTTATCGACGACGCGAGCCAGATCCTGCGTGCTGGCGCGGCTCACTCCGCCGACGCGGCTCAATCCCCGACGCGCCGGTGCGTCTTTCGCTCGCGGACGCCCGTCGGTGATTTGGCGGATATGCCGTTTCGCCGTGTCCGTCAGCTTGCCGTCGGCATCGAGCAGGTTCGGCTCGCTCCAGGCGACGATGACGAACTCGTCGCCGCCGAACAGCCGCTTGCTTTCGCGGTAGTCGACGAGATGCGGGTCGGTTTCGGCGTAAAGCGACTCGATGGACCGATCGAGCTTCAACTTTAGCGCTGGCACGATCGACACGGCCGCCAGCACCGCCGCCGCAACGAGCAACGTGCGGCGCCAGCGAACGAACAGATGGGCGAGCGTATCGGGCATCGAGAAGCCGGCGGTCGTGCGGGCGGAAACGGTGCGACGGCGATCCCTCGCTGGCGCGGCGGGTTTGGGATT
>JBAQZJ010000581.1:0-7036 GCA_049790855.1 Planctomycetaceae bacterium
CCCAAGGAGAGGGGAGTTTCGTCAGGACGCCTTAATCCGTCTCAGAGCTGCGACTGGCAGGTGTGGTGTCTCGACGTCGCCGCGTCGACGACGCTCGCTGACGGTCGCGGCTCGGTTGCATCCGGTGGCGTCGCGGGAACGAACGGCCTATCATCCGGGAGTCGGTGTCGCTCCTCAACCCGACGACACTCCTTGCACGGATGTAGACGCACGTGGACCTTCTGAACGACCTGTCTCGCGAATGGCTCGAAACCGACGGACTCGGCGGCTTCGCCACCGGTACGGAATCGGGACACCGCTCGCGACGATACCACTCCCTGCTCTGCACCGCGCTGCGGCCTCCCGTCGGACGGACCGTGCTCGTCAACGGGCTGGAAGTCTGGGTGGAAGGCAACGGCGGAGTCGACCTGCTCAGCACACAAATCTACGATCCCGGCGTCATCAACCCCGACGGCTACCGCAGCATCGACTCGTTCACCGTCGAGCCGTGGCCCAAGTGGCGGTTTCGATTGAAGAACGGCTCGACCGTCGAGCATGAGCTGTTCATGCCGCGCGGGCGACCGCTCGTCGCGATGCGCTGGTCGGTCTCGGCCCCCGACGCCAAGCGAACGCTGTGCGTGCGACCGCTGCTTTCGGGCCGCGACTATCACCAGTTGCACGGCCACAACGAGTTCTTCAAGTTCGATGCCGACGTCAACCACGACTCGATTCGCTGGCGTCCCTATCCCGACCTGCCGTCGATCCGTGCGATCAGCAACGGCGTCTACACGCACGCCCCGCAGTGGTACTACCGGTTTCTCTACGTCGAAGAGCGTCGTCGCGGGCTGGACAGCGTCGAAGACCTCGCATCACCGGGAATCTTCCGCTTTAATCTCGCGAGCGGCGAGGCGTTTCTTCTGCTGTCGGCCGGCGATACCGAACAGGGCGGCAGCGGCACGACGGCCGCCGACCGGTTCCACGCGCTGCGCGATGTCGAGCAGCGTCGCCGCGCGGCGTTTCCGACGCCGCTGCATCGCGCTGCCGACGCCTACCTCGTGAAACGCGGTCGCGGACAAACGGTCATCGCGGGATATCCGTGGTTTTCCGACTGGGGCCGCGACGCGTTCGTCGCCGTGCGGGGACTGTGTCTGGCGACGGGCCGCTATGGCGACGCACGCGACATTCTGCTCGCCTGGAGCGGCCTGGTCTCGGAAGGCATGCTGCCGAACCGGTTCACCGACGTCGGCGGCGCACCGGAGTTCAACTCGGTCGACGCCTCGCTCTGGTACGTCGTCGCCGCCGGCGACTTCCTGCGGCGTTGTGAAGCGCGACAGCCGTCGATTCTGAAACCGCAGGATCGCGAGGCCATCGAGACCGCGATCGAGGCGATTCTCGACGGCTATGCCGCGGGAACGCGGTTCGGAATCCGGCTCGACAGCGACGGCCTGATCGCCGCGGGCGAACCGGGCCTGCAATTGACCTGGATGGATGCGAAGATCGACGACTGGGTCGTGACTCCGCGAATCGGCAAGCCGGTCGAGGTCCAGGCGCTCTGGCTCAATGCGGTGCGGATGTCGCCCCGCTTCGAAGAGAAATGGGCGACGATCTTCCGCCGCGGCCTGGCCGCCTTCTCGTCGCGATTCTGGAACGCACACGGCGGGTTCCTGTACGACGTCGTCGACCTGAACCACGAGCCGGGAACGACCTCGGCGGAGTTTCGGCCGAACCAGCTTTTCGCCGTCGGCGGCCTTCCCGAAGCGATCGTGCCGGCGCCGCTCGCCGAGAAGATCATCGCCGCGGCCGAAGAGCGGCTCTGGACGCCGTTCGGCCCGCGGACGCTGTCGCCGAATCACCCCGATTACCGGGGCGAGTGCGTCGGCGGCCTCTGGGAGCGGGATGCGGCGTATCACCAGGGCACGATCTGGCCGTGGCTCGCCGGGGCGTTCATCGAAGGCTGGGTTCGCGTGCGCGGCGGCTCGATCGAAGCGAAGCGCGAGGCACGCCGGCGGTTCCTCGAGCCGTTGCTGTCGCAGACCGAGATTCTCGGCGTCGGCCATCTGCCCGAACTCGCCGACGGCGATCCTCCGCACCGGCCCCGCGGCTGCCCCTTTCAGGCCTGGAGTCTCGGCGAGGCATTGCGACTCTCGCTGGAGGTGCTCGCCGGGGCCGAGTGAATCCGACCGACCGTTTTCCGAAGCCTGCCCGACGCTCTGGGCGGGCTTCGCTGTTTTGCGAAGATGAATCGATGCAGAAACTTGACGACGACGCGCATCTGGACGCCGAACAGCGACGGCTCGCCGCCGAGGCGGCGCGGATGCCCGGCTCGAACTGGAAGCGCTGGGGGCCGTATCTTGCCGAACGGCAATGGGGCACGGTTCGCGAGGATTACAGCCCCGACGGCACCTGTTGGGAATACTTTCCGCACGATCACGCCCGCAGCCGCGCTTATCGCTGGGGCGAGGACGGGCTGCTCGGCCTGACCGATCGCGAATGCCGGCTGTGCTTCGGATTGGCGCTGTGGAACTGCAAGGATCCGATTCTTAAGGAGCGGCTTTTCGGGCTGACCGGCAACGAGGGTAATCACGGCGAAGACGTCAAGGAATGTTATTACTACCTCGACAGCTCGCCGACTCATTCCTATATGAAGGCGCTGTATAAGTATCCGCAGGAGGAGTATCCGTATAACCGGCTTGTCGCCGAGAACCGCGGCCGCGGTCGCGACCTCGCCGAGTTCGAGTTGAAAGATACGGGACTCTTCGACGACAACCGCTACTGGGACGTCACGGCCGAATATGCGAAAGGGTCCGCCAACGACATTCTGATTCGGATTCACGTCGCGAATCGCGGACCCGCGGCGGCGACGATCCATCTGCTGCCGACGCTCTGGTTTCGCAATACCTGGAGTTGGGGCTGCGACAGTGAAGGCTGCTGGCCGAAGCCCGCGATCTGGTGGGACGACGTCGCCGGGTGCTGCGTCACGAAGCACGAATCGCTCGAACGGTTCCGTTTCTATGCAGGCAGCCGGCCCAACGGACGAAAACCGCGTTGGCTTTTCACCGAAAACGAAACGAACTTCGAGCGGCTCTACGGAGCTGCGAACGAGTCGCCGTATACGAAAGACTCTTTCCACCGCTATTTAATTGATCAAGAGAAGAACGCGATCCGTCGCAAGCGGGTCGGAACGAAGGTCGCAGCGTACTATAAGATGCGATTGCCGAAAGGCGGCGACGCGACGATCCACCTGCGGCTTTGCGCCGAAAACGAATCGCCGGGCACGCCGTTCGGCGAGACGTTCGATGCCCTATTCCGGCAGCGGAAGGCCGAATGCGATGCGTTTTATGCACACCGGCCGTCGGGCGCTCTCGGCGTCGAAGAGCGGAACATCCACCGCCAGGCGTGCGCGGGCCTGCTCTGGACGAAGCAATTTTATCATTACGTCGTGAAGGACTGGCTTGAAGGCGATCCGGCCGAACCTCCTGTCGCGGAACATCGTCAATACGGCCGTAACAGCGACTGGACGCACCTGTTCAATCGCGACGTCCTGTCGATGCCTGATAAATGGGAGTATCCCTGGTTCGCGGCGTGGGACAGCGCCTTTCACATGATCCCGTTCGCGGGGCTTGATCCGCACTTCGCGAAGGAGCAGCTCATCCTGTTTTTGCGCGAATGGTACATGCACCCGAACGGGCAGATTCCGGCCTATGAGTTCGCGTTCGGCGACGTCAATCCGCCGGTCCAGGCATGGGCCTGCCATCGCGTCTACAAGATGACCGCGACGGGCGGGAAGTACGACCACAACTTCCTCGCGAGTTGTTTTCAGAAGCTGCTGCTGAACTTCACCTGGTGGGTCAACCGCAAAGACCCGACGGGGCGGAACCTGTTCGCAGGCGGTTTCCTCGGCCTCGACAACATCGGGGTCTTCGACCGATCGAAGCCGCTGCCGAACGGCGGCCATCTGGAACAGGCCGACGGCACCGCCTGGATGGCGTTTTATTGCGCGAGCATGCTGGCGATCGCGTTCGATCTCGCCGTCGAAGACAAGTCGTACGCCGGCATCGCCAGCAAGTTCTTCGAGCACTACGTACGCATCGCCCATGCGATGAACACGCTCGACGGCAGCGGCCTGTGGGACGAAGAGGACGGCTTTTACTACGATCGGCTGCATTGCGACGGCACGGCGGTTCCCATTCGCATTCGCAGTCTCGTGGGGCTGATTCCCCTGCTGACCGTCGACGTCATCGACGATCGCATCCTCGACCGCCTGCCGAACTTCCGCAAACGGATGGAATGGTTCGTCAAATACCGCAGCGACATTCTGTCCGACATCACCTACATGGAACGAGACTGTCCGGACGGCTCCGGCAACGGATTGCGACTGCTTGCCGTGCCGACTCGCGATCGGCTCGAACGAATGCTTCGCTACCTGCTCGACGAGAACGAATTTCTCAGTCCCTACGGCATCCGGTCGCTATCGAAGGCCCACGAACAGCATCCGTTCGTGTTCCGGCTCGGCGGCGAAGAACACCGCGTCGGGTATGTGCCGGGCGAGTCGGACACCTGGCTGTTCGGCGGCAATTCCAACTGGCGCGGGCCGGTCTGGTTCCCGCTGAACCATCTGATCATCGAAGCCCTGCAACGCTATCACCGCTTCTACGGCGACTCGCTGCTGGTGGAATGCCCGACCGGTAGTGGGCGGCTGATGAATCTCGGCGACGTCGCGAAAGAAATCGAAAGCCGGCTCCTGAAACTCTTTCTGCCCGACGCGACCGGCCGACGGCCCTGCCACGGCGACGAAGCCCGCTATGCGACCGACCCCCACTGGAAGAACCTCGTCCTGTTCTACGAATACTTTCACGGCGACAATGGACGCGGCTGCGGCGCCAGCCACCAGACCGGCTGGACGGCGCTCGTCGGATACATGCTCGAGCACCTCGGCCGCGATCGCACCGGCGAACTCGAACCCGCCGACGAGCCGGCGTTGATCGCGACGGCCTGACCGACGCGGCAACGCGCTCCCAAGGCCACGGTCACCACCACCTACCACCTACTACCCGCCACCTACTACCTGCCACCTCGCCGATGGATGACCTTCAACGCGACGTTCGATTCCTCTCCGATCTGCTCGACGACGTGATCGCCAATCAGGCGGGGCAATCGGCGCTACGGTTGATCGAGAACCTGCGGCAGATTTCGCGCGAGCGACGGGCCGCGTTGCCGGGCGCGGAAGACCGGCTGGTCGCCCGCATCGCCGCGATGTCCGAAGAAGAAGTCGGCGTCGTCGTGCCGGCGCTCATTCTGTTCTTCGACCTCGACAATATGGCGGAGGACATGCAGCGGGTTCGCGTGCTGCGCGATCGCGAACGCGCCAGCGGCGACGCTCCCCGCGGCGAGTCGATTCGCGATGCCGTGCTCACGTTGCAGGCGCAGGGAGTCTCGGCCGAGCAGCTCGCGCAACTCTTCCGCAAGTTGAGCGTCGATCTCGTGTTCACCGCGCACCCGACGGAAGCGAAGCGACGGACGACGCGACGGCTAATTCGCACGCTCCGCGAGTCGCTTCAGACGCAGCACTCGTCGGATCTGCTGGACGTCGAGCGCGAACGTCTCGTCGACCGCATGCGCAGCGATCTGACGATCCTCAGCCAGATCGATCTGCTGCGACCGCAGCGACCGACCGTGTCGCAGGAAGTCGAGCGCGGTCTGTTTTTCATCGAAGAGTTGTGGCGGGTGGTTCCCCGCATCGACCGGGAACTGCGCGCCGCGGCCGCGGAAGTGTCGCATCAGACGGATGAGCCGTTGCGGCCGTTCCTGAAGTTCGGATCGTGGATCGGGGGCGACCGCGACGGGAATCCGTTCGTCACCGCGGCCGTCACGACCGAAACGCTGAAGACGCTCCGGTCGGCCGCCATTCGCCGTCACCTGACGACGGTGCATGATTTGTATCGCATCCTCGTCATGTCCGATCGCAGCGTCGCGATCCTGCCCGCCGTCCGCGAAGCGACCGAAGCTGCGACGGCGAAGTGGCCGGCACTCGCCGCGACCCTCGAAGGCGTCGTCGAAGCCGAACGCTACCGCCGCTGGCTCCGCTTAATCGAATGGCGACTCGAGGGGACGCTCTAAATGCGACCGGGGGGTGACCTGCCGGCCGGAGCCTACGGCACGGCGGCGGCGTTGTTGCAGGACGTCAAATTGCTGGTCGATTCGCTGGTCAGCCATCGCGGCAGTGCGATCGTCGACGGTTATCTCGACGACTGGATCGCCCAGGTTCAGACCTTCGGACTGCACTTCGCCTCGCTCGACGTCCGGCAGGACTCGCGGGTGCACGTGGACGTGTTGACCGACATCCTGAAGTCGGACTCGGGCGATCTCGCGCTGGCTTGGAATCAGGGGCGACGTTACACGGATCTCTCGGAAGAGGACCGCCTGCGGGTCTTGACGGAATTCGCACTCGTCGAATGGGGGCACATCACTGAAAATCCTGATCGATCCGAACGCTACGTCCAGGTGAACGTCGCCGACATCTATTCGGAGACAACGCAAGAGACGTTCGACCTGTTCCGCGTGCTGGCGACGACGGTCCGCGATTTCGGCCTCGCGCCGCTCGGCGGGCACGTCATCAGCATGACTCATCACCTCTCCGACGTGCTGGCAGTGCTCTGCCTGTGGCGGTGGGCCTGGCAAAAGCACGGCAAACAGCACGGCCGATTGCCGCATCTGCCGATCATCCCGCTGTTCGAGACGATCGACGATCTCGCCCGTGCGGCCGACGTGCTCGACGCGATGCTGACCGACCCGACGTACCGGGCCTATCTCGATTCCGCAGAAGGTGAGCCGACGCAGACGGTCATGGTCGGTTACTCCGACAGCACGAAGGACGGCGGTTATCTCGCGGCCTCCTGGGGACTCCACCAGGCGCAAGAGCGTCTCGCGGAAATCGCCGATCGTCACGGCGTGCGATTGATCGTGTTTCACGGCCGGGGCGGCGCACTCGGCCGCGGCGGCGGCCCGGCCGCCCGTGCGATTCTGTCGTTGCCGCCGAAGGCGGTCGGGGGGGCGCTCC
>JBAQZJ010000582.1:0-13610 GCA_049790855.1 Planctomycetaceae bacterium
ACCGCGCTGGTGGGCCTCGCCCTGCTCGACCCACCCTACGACCCTACGGCTCTTCCCGATCGACGCCCACGGACGCCCGCGATGAAATCCGCGATCACGATCAGTCTCGTTCCAGAAGCGCGCGGCGGACCGTTCGTGTTCTGGGGCGATCTTCCCACGGCCTGCCGCAAGGCGGCGGCACTCGGGTTTGATGCCGTCGAGATATTCCCACCCTCGGAAGCAGCCGTCGATTCCGCGGAACTGCGTCGATTGCTCGACGGCGAAGGCCTGAAGCTGGCGGCGGTCGGAACTGGCGCGGGCTGGGTGAAGCACCGGTTGCACCTTGCGTCACCGGACGAGACGCAACGCCGGCGGGCGCGAGACTTCGTCGCGTCGATCATCGACTTTGCCGGTCCGTTCGGCGCCCCTGCGATCATCGGCTCGATGCAGGGTCGCAGCGAGAGCGACGCCGACAAACCGTCCGCCCGCCATCGCTTCGGCGATCAACTCGAAGAGCTGGCGGAGTATGCTGAACAGTACGACGTTCCGTTGCTCTACGAACCGCTGAACCGCTACGAAACCGATCAGTTCAATCGTGTCGGAGACGCAGTCCACTGGCTGCAGGAGCGGTCGCTCGGAAATATTCGCTTGCTCTGCGATCTGTTTCACATGAACATCGAAGAGGCCGACGTCGCCGCCGCGTTGCGGGCCGCCGGCCGTTTCGTCGGTCACATCCACTTCGTCGATTCGAACCGCCGGCCGGTCGGTTGCGGTCATCTCGACGTCGAAGGTGCAATCGCCGCCTTGCGGGAGATTAGTTACGAAGGTTATCTCTCGGCCGAAGCGTTTCCTTTTCCCGATTCCGATGCAGCGGCGAGGCGGACGATCGAGGCGTTCCGGTCATTCGTTCGGTAGGGTGAGTCGCCATGCTCAAGTACACGCTCCTTCATCCTCGGCTCAACGAGATCCTCGCTCGGGCCGGGCATCATGCGACGATTTTGATCGCCGACGGGAACTATCCCGCGTCGAGCAAAAAAGGACCGAACGCCGAGATCGTCAGCTTCAACCTCATGCCCGGCGTCATCACCTGCGACCAGGCACTGCAGGCGGTGCTTTCGGCCGTGCCGGTGGAAGCGGTGCGAACGATGAAGTCGGAGACCACCGGCCCCTACGCATTGCCGGGCGATCCTCCCGTCTGGGATCAGTATCGCATGTCGCTCCAGGAAGCCGGCGTGACTGTGCCGCTGACGCCGGTCGACAAATGGGAATTCTACGACGCCGTCACGACTCTCGATCATGTTTTGACGATTCAGACGGCCGATCAACAACGCTATGCGAACATCCTGCTGACGATCGGCGTGAGGATGGAATGAGCGTCGTGGCCCCGCCGGCCGCGACGCACTGTCTACGGGAGCGACGATGTCCGAGATCATCGATGCCCACCAGCATTTCTGGGATCGCAGCAAAGCGTTCGACTACCGGTGGCTTGACGCGCCGAGCATGGAGCCGATCTCCGGCAGCTTTCTGCCCGACGATCTGCTGCCGCATTTGAGCGCCGCCGGCGTCGATCGATGCGTGTTCGTGCAGACGCAGCACGATCTCGACGAGAATCGCTGGGCGCTGTCGCTTGCCGACCGGCATGACTTCATCGCCGGCGTCGTCGGCTGGGTCGACCTCGCCGCGGCCGACTGCGAATCGCAGCTGTTGGAATTCAAAGATCACCCGAAGTTCGTCGGCGTCCGGCACATCGTTCAGGACGAGCCGGACGATGACTTCATCATTCGGCCGGACGTCCTTCGCGGGCTGGAGATTCTCGAACGGCATGCCGTTCCGTTCGACCTGTTGTTTTACGTGCGGCATCTACGACATGCCGCGACGCTTGCGGCGCGGCTGCCCGAATTGGCGCTGGTCATCGATCATCTCGCCAAACCGCGAATCAAGGATCAGGCGACCGACGACTGGTGGCCCGACCTGAAAGCGGCCGCTGCGTTTCCGAATGTGTTCTGCAAGCTGTCAGGACTGGTGACCGAGGCCGACCATGCCTTGTGGACGCCCGAAGACCTCCGACCTTACGTGCAGACGGCTCTGGATCTGTTCGGCCCGGAACGGTGCCTGTTCGGGTCTGACTGGCCGGTCTGCGAACTGGCGGCCAGTTACGAAGCGGTGTTTCACGCCTTGGAAGAAGCGCTTGGAGCGATCAGTCAGGCGGAGCACGCGCAGATCTTCGGCGAGACCGCCCGGCGGCTCTATCGACTGCCGGAGACGAGCGAAAAAGATCGCGAGTGACGCAACAGCGTCCGTCGCGATCGAGGTTCGGACCACAACGTGTCGAGCGTATTAAGAGTCTGTTCGACGAGCGCGTCGCCGCCCTGCGGACCGACGACGCTGCTTTCGACGATCGCGCTGTAACCGCCGCCGGCGACGGCTTCGGCCGTCGGCAGGTAGGTTCCGGGGCCTGTCAACTGAATGACGAACGTCTGCAGCGCCGGGCTGCGTGACTTCATCCGGATGCCGTACTCGGTGAACAGTTCGAAACTGTTTGTCGCGATCGCGACGTCGCCGAGCCGCAGGACGTGCAGTTCCATCGCGTAGGGATCGACCGGTCCGGCCTGCTGCTGTTCGTATCGATCGACGACGGCCTGATACCAGAGCATCCGCCGTTTTGCCACCGGATCCTTCGACAGCTCTTCGACCTGCTTGCGAGCATTGGCGACCTCGTCGTCGGTCACCGCGCGCACCGGCAGTTCGATCGTCTTGACCGTGTGGACCAGCTTGGCGTCCGGGCGAATCTCCTGCCGGGCGCCGGCGTAGGCCTCTTCCCATGCGGCGACGATCCGCATCGCCAGTTCGTCGAGCCGGTCAAGACCGCGCAGCTTCCGCATCCGTTCTTCGGCATCCTTGCGGAACATCAGGTGCGGTGACTGATCGCCTGCCGCACCGGCCCAGCCGAGAACCAGCAGATCGTCGTCGTGGCGCTGGCGGAGCAGTGCCCGCACCTGGTGCCAGAAATCAGCGTTCACCGCCGAGCGGCCTTCGACCTCTTGCGACGGGCAGGCGACGTTGATCGCCGTCGCGATGAGCTTGTGGTCTTCGTCCCAGAAGAACAGCACTTCGACGCCATGATCCTCGTAGCCTTCGATGCCGCGAAAGTCGTTCGGATTCGTCTTGCCGTACATCTGGGCGTGTCCGTCGGCATACACCGCCCGGCGATTCTGCGCGACGACGGCGTGCCCCAGACCCCAGCCGACCGCCCCCGGCTCCCGCCCCTTCCAGGCCTTGACGGAGGCCTCGACGACACGCTCGACGAGAAAGTCGGCGTACTCCGCCGGCTGCATCACACCCTCTTTGGGAATTTCGTAGCGACCTTCCGCCATCACGGGCGCCGTGTGCGTATGCGTGGCACTCAGGAAGATCTTCTGGACGTCGAAATCGGGAATCTGCTCCTTGAGCTTTGCGCGGACCTCTTCGAGAATCCCCTCCCTGATCGCGACGAGGTCGCACGAAACCATGATCGCCTGATCGAGCACCTTTTCGCCCTCGTGCGACTCGATCGCCAGCGCCGTCGCCGTCGCCGGGCTTTCGACCTCGCGAGCGATCCGGGTGTGCATCTGGCCGGAGAGCGCGACCGGGCGATCCGGTGTTATGCTGACAGTCGCCCCGCCGATCTTCAGTTCGCCGGCCAAGCTCTCGGCGGCACTGCCGACGACGACCGCCGCGGCGATCAGGAACAGGCGGAAGACTCTTGGAAACCGGCGTGCGAAACAGGTCATGTGGAAGACTCGGCAAGAGTGCGGTTCTGGAAGCGGGTCGATTCGATACGATCGCCGGTGCTCGCCCTGCCCAGGCGAGCCGTGGGCGTCAGCCCACCGGGTGCGGCCATTGAACATGTCGGCCAGACGAATTCGCAAACGTCTCGGCAGCGGTCCGGGCGAGTCTCATCAACAATCGGCGAACGCGCGGAGTGTCGGTTTGTCGTCCAATCGATGTAGAAATCCGTGCTCACCTGCCCCACGGGCTGACGCCTCGCGGCTCGCCCGGGTCAGACCGGGCGTTTTCGGAAAGTCTTGCGGAACTTCCGGCGGCCGGTCGGCGTCACAGTTCCGGCTGCCCTGTCTCGCGTCAATTCGTTCGCGGTTCTCGCTCGACACCCTCTGGAAAGCGTTATGACTCGCCTTGCCTGTCTGCTGGCCGTCGCCGGCTGTTCGTTCGTCGGGTTCGTTCGCGCGGGTGAGATCGGCTGGATCGAGGAATTCGCACTCGCCGAGGATCGCACCGCGGCCCTGCGGCAGCTCGTGCCCGGAACCGAGGATTATTACTACTACTACTGTCTGCATTACCAGAACACAGCACAGTGGGAAAAGGTCGACGAAACGCTCGCGGCGTGGATTCGCCGCTACAATCACACGCCGCGCGTCATCGAAATCGAGAATCGCCAGGCGCTGTTGAACTACGAGCGCGACCCGAAGCGTGCGCTCGACCTCATCATTCAGCGTCTCACCCTGCGATTCGACCACGAGCGGGAACGACTCGATCCGGCCGCCAATCTGCCGACGAGCCTCGACCCCACCCTGCTCGATCGGCAGCGGTTGATCGACCTCGCCTTTTCGACGACGCCCGGCACGACCGAAGGCTTCGAAGACGCCGCGATCGAATCGCTGCTCGATCTGCCGCTGACGCCCGATCAGAGACGGCACCTGCTGTCGCGGCTCCGCCGGCCCGATCACCCGAAGCTCGTCGAAGCGATCGTCGCCGACCTGAAGCACCCGCACAGCGGCGGGTTCGGTCAGTTCGAGATTCACCGGCAACTGCTGCTGGCGCAGCTCGACGAGTTGCTGAAGCTGATGCCGGAACTGCGGAACCAGCAGAACTTCGTCAACACCTATCTCCAGAAGCTGCACCCGTCGGCCGACGCGAACTGGCGACAGAACAAGCCGGAGTTGAAGGCCTATCTCGAACGGATGTGGGCCTTCGCCTCGACGCTGGAGCCGGTCCACAACTCGCTCAAGACGCATGTGCTCTATCAGCGGCTCGTGCTCGACCGGTCGGAAGGCGTCTACGATCGCGACCGTTTTCTGACCTATCTCAAGCTGCCGCGGCTCGTGACGTATCTGGCGCCCGCACTCCGCGACAGCGATCAACGGCGTCGCTGGCCGGCGAATCTCGAAGCCGATTTCGGCGCGGTGACGATGTTCCCGCCGATCGGCGTCGATGAGCCGCTCGTCCGCAGCTACCTCGAACATTTCTTCGTGGAAGCCGACGACTACAAGGCGTTCCTGCCGTACATCAACGACGTCTACCTGAAGCAGGTCTTCGCCGAAACGAAGATCGTCAACGGCCTGGGCGACGTCGAACGCTGGGCGTCGATGCTGCCGCCGGCGCAATATCAACAACTGAAAGAACGGGTCGACCTGGAGTTCGGCTTCACGAACCGGACCCGATTCGCGCCGGATGAAGCCGTCGGCCTCGACCTGTTCGTCAAGAACGTCGACACGCTGCTCGTAAAGGTCTTCGAGATCGACGCCGGCAGCTACTACCGCAAATTCGGACGGGAAGTCGGACCGGACGTCGATCTCGACGGCCTCGTCGCCAACCACGAGCAGACCTACGACTACGACGAGCCGCCGCTGCGCCGCGTCCGCCGGCATTTCGAGTTCCCGCAACTCAAGCAGCGCGGCGTCTACGTGATCGACGTCATCGGCAACGGCATGAGCAGCCGGGCCGTCGTCCGCAAGGGGCAGCTCAGCTATCTCGTTCGCACCGGTGCCGCCGGGCAAGTCTTCACGATCCTCGACGAACAGCGAAAGCCCGTGCCAAAGGCCACGCTCTGGCTGGCCGGCACACTCTACACCGCCGACGAGAACGGCACGCTCGTCACGCCGTTCAGCAACAATCCGCAGACGCTGCCGGTCGTCCTCGGCACCGGCAAGTTTTCGTCGCTCGACCGCGTGACGCAACAGGCCGAAAACTACACGCTGACCGCCGGCATCTACGTCGATCGCGAAGAGCTGCTGTCGCTGCGAAGCGCCCGCGTGACGATCCGCCCGAGCTTGTCGATCGCCGGCACGCCGGTCTCGGTCCAGCGGCTGGAAGAACCGCGACTGGTCATCACCTCGACCGATCTGGACGGTCTGCCGACGACGAAGGAAGTCGGCGACTTCAAGCTCTCCGACAGCGAGGCGTCGGTCTATGAGTTCCAGGTGCCGCCGCGGCTGGCGAACGTCTCGTTCACGCTCGCGGCAAAGCTGCAGGTGCATAGCAAGAACGAGAAGATCGACCTCCACGTGCAGCGGTCGTTCTCGGTCAACGAGATCGACAAGACCGAACGGATCGAAGACGTCCATCTCGTCCACGCGAACGGAAACTACTTCGTCGACCTGCTCGGCAAGTCGGGCGAAGTCCAACCGGGGCGGGCGGTCAACGTCGACTTGAAACTTCGTGACTTCCGCCAGCCGGTGCATGCGACCTTCGCCACCGACGCCGGCGGCCGCGTCACTCTCGGCACGTTGCCTGGCGTCGAGACGATCACCGCCAGCGGCCCCGACGGCGTTCAGAAAACGTGGCCCGTCCGCCACGACGAGCACACCTATCACTCGGCGATTCACGGCACGGCCGGCAAAACGATCACCGTGCCTTACATGGGCACAGCGGACAAGCCTCTGCGCTCCGAACTGTCGCTGCTGGAGTACCGCAGCGAAACGTTTTTCGTCGATCGCTTCGACGCGCTGACGATCAAAGACGGCATGCTCGTCATCAACGATCTGCCGGCCGGCGACTATTCGCTGCGGCTCAAAGGGCAAGGCACCGAAATGCGGCTGCGGCTGACGGAAGGACCGGTCCGCAGCGGTTACGTGCTCGGCGAGCATCGCCGGCTGGAACAGCGTCATCCGAATCCGCTGCAAATCGTTCCCGTCGAACTGGCTGAAGAGAAAGTCCGCATCCGCGTCGTCAACCCGACGAAATCGACTCGTGTCCACATCTATGCGACGCGGTTCGTTCCCGCGTTCCCGGCGTGTGCGTCACTGGCGAGCATCGTGCGACGCGACCCGTCGCTGCGGACCGTTCCCAAGGCTGAATCGCTATACGTCGTCGGCCGCAACATCGGCGACGAATATCGCTACGTGATCGACCGACGGTTCTCGAAGAAGTATCCCGGCAACATGCTCGAACGGCCGGAACTGCTGCTCAACCCGTGGATCGTGCATGACACCGCGACCGGCCAGCAGACGCCGCAGGAGGGAGGCGCGTTCGCTCCGGCCGCCCAGCCTCCGTCTGCCGCGACTTCAGCCGGTTCATCCGAATCCGCACCCGTGCCCACGCTGGCTGATCCGTCGAACCTCGACTTCCTCGCCGAAACTTCCATCGTGTTGCCGAATCTTGTTCCCGACAAGGACGGCGTCATCGAGTTCGATCGGAAGGATCTTGGGCCGCATCAGGACGTCGTCGTCGTCGCGGCCGATGGCGAGCAATCGGTTTCGCGGCAGTTCACGCTCGACGAAGTCCGTGCCAAACCGCTCGACCTGCGGCTCGCCGACAGTCTCGACCCGGCAAAGCACTTTATGCGGCAGCGGCGCATCAGCATCATCGACAAGGGCGAGCAACTCGTGTTCGCCGACGTCGCCGGCACGCGATTTGAAATCTACGACAGTCTCGACCGCGTGATGGCGCTGTATGCGGCGCTGAATCCCGATCCGAAGCTCGCCGAGTTCCGATTCCTGGCGAACTGGCCGAGCCTGCCGCCCGAGAAGAAACGGGAACTGTACTCGAAGTACGCCAGCCACGAGCTGCACCTGTTCCTGTACGAGAAGGACGCCGAGTTCTTCGCGCAGGCCGTGAAGCCCTATCTCGCGAATAAACTCGACAAGACGTTCGTCGACGAATGGCTGCTCGATCGCGACCTCGAGGCGTATCTGGAACCGTGGCGATTCGGGCGGCTGAACACGCTCGAACGCATCCTGCTCGGTCAGCGGATCGAGGGTGAACGCGACGGCATGAGTCGCGCGGTTCGCGAACAGTTCGATCTATTGCCGCCGCAGGAAGACCGCGACGACGTGCTGTTCCAGACGGCGCTTCTGGGTCGTGCGTTAGAGGCCGCCTCGGCCTCGGGGGTGGTGAGATTCGGGATTGAGGCTGAAGATAGTGGCCGATCGGATTACTTCAGCAGGCAACTCGGCCGTCAGTTCGGAGGCGTTGGCGGCGGGATGGGCGGTATGCCCGGCCCGGCCAGTGGCACTCTGCCGGCACTGGATGCTGCTTCGCAACCCGCCGATGAGTCGGCTGCGGAATCGCAAAGCGAAGCAATGGATGATCGTGCCAACGGCCTGCGCAAAAGCCTGAGCCGTCGAGGCGGCGTTATTCCCAAATTCTCCGACGGCACCGTGCAAGAGCACCTTGAGACGGACATGTTGAGGCTCGCCGAGGTCCGGCAGCTTTATGTGCTGCTCGACAAGACCAAGGAATGGGCCGAGAACAACTATTACCACGTGCCGAATCTCGCCCAGACGCCCGCGTTGATTCCCGTCGGCAAGTTCTGGGTCGGTTACGCGTCGCACGACACGGCGAAACCGTTCCGCTCGCCCGACCTGGCCGACGCGACGCACACCTTCCCCGAGATGCTGACGGCGTTGGCGCTGCTCGATCTGCCGTTCGCCCCCGAACAGCATGATTTCAAGCTCGACGCCGGCAAGCTGACGATCGCCGCCGGCTCGCCGATGGTCGTCTATCACGAAGAGGTGCTGCCGGCGGAGATGGCCGCGGACGGCACGCCGGTGCTCGTCAACCAGAACTTCTTCCGGCACGGCGACCGCTACCGGCACGAAGGCAACGTGCAGGTCGACAAGTTCGTCACCGACGAGTTTCTCGTCGACGTCGTCTACGGCTGCCAGGTCGTCGTCACGAACCCGACGTCGACCCGCCGCAAGCTCGACCTGCTGCTGCAAGTTCCGCGGGGAGCCGTTCCTGTGCTCAACGGCCGGCACACGAAGGGCGTCCGGCTCGACCTGGAGCCGTACCACACGCAGGTCGTCGAGTACCACTTCTACTTCCCTGCTGCGGGCGACTACCCGCACTACCCCGTGCAGGTCTCCGACACGGAGCAGGTGCTCAAGGCCGCCGAGCCGTTCACGTTCCACGTCGTCGCCAAGCCGAGCAAGATCGACACCGGCTCGTGGGCCTACATTTCGCAGCACGGCACGCCGGAAGAGGTGGTCGAGTTCCTGAAGCAGCACAATCTGCTGCGGCTCGACCTCGACAAGATCGCCTTCCGCATGCAGGACGCCGGGTTCTTCGCGAAGGTCGTCGAACTGCTCGCCTCGCGTCACGTTTACAACCAGACGCTTTGGTCGTACGGCGTGAAGCACAATCATGTCGAAGCGATCCGCGAGTTCCTGCGACACGCCGACGCCTTCGTCGCTCAGACCGGCGAGGCGCTGCGCAGCCCGCTGCTCGTGATCGACCCGGTGCTTCGCAAGACCTACGAGCACCTGGAGTACGCCCCGCTCGTCAACGCACGGGTCATGCAGCTCGGGCGGAACCGCGAAATCCTCAACGACCGCTTCCTCGCCCAATATCACCGGCTGCTCAAGATCCTCTCGTACCGCCGACAACTCGACGACGACGAGCTGATGGAAGTCACCTATTACCTGTTGTTGCAGGATCGCATCGGCGAGTCGATCGCGACGTTCGGCCGTGTCAATGCCCAGTCGCTCGACACGCGATTGCAGTACGACTATTTCACGGCGTATCTCGACTTCTACGAGTCGGAACCGGAAGCCGCCCGCGAGATCGCGGCGAAATACGTCGATTACCCCGTCGACCGCTGGCGGAACGAGTTCGCGAATATCGTCGCTCAGGCCGACGAGATCACGAAAGGCGAAGGCGCCGTCGTCGATCCCGAGGACCGCACGCAGGTGCAGACCGGCCGGGCCGCGAAGACGCCGTCGTTCGAGTTCACGATCGATGCCGGCACCGTTCGGCTGACGTATCAGAATCTCGATGCCGTCACGGTGAATTATTACCTGATGGACGTCGAGCTGTTGTTCAGCCGAAATCCGTTCGTGCAGGACTACGGCGAGCGATTCTCGTTCATCCGCCCGAACCAGACGCAGGCGGTCAAGCTTCCCGCGGACAAGTCGGTCTTCACGTTCGAGCTTCCCGAAGAGCTGCGGCGGGCGAACGTGCTCGTCGAGATCGACGCCGCGGGCAAATCGCAGTCGAAGGCCTATTACGCGAACTCGCTGCGAACACAGATCATCGAGGATTACGGCCAACTCCGCGTGACCGATGCCGAAGGACAGCCGCTGCCGAAGGTCTACGTGAAGACCTACGCCCGGATGAAGGACGGCAACGTGCGGTTCTACAAAGACGGCTACACCGACCTCCGCGGCCGCTTCGACTACACGTCGCTGAGCACCAGCGAGCTTGAGCAGGTCGATCGCTTCTCGCTGCTCGTGCTCAGCGAGGATCACGGCGCGATCGTCCGCGAAGCAGGGCCGCCGCCGCGGTGAGCATTGTGGGTTCCCAAGTCGCTTGCGATTTCGCGCGTCGCCGAGTCATCACGAAATCGCAAGCGTGAGGGAATCGTTTTGGGTATGGTGTGCGCAAACTGAAAAAGTGAAGCCGCGCCATGCCGCCGTTCGATCTCGCTGCGCTCGAAAAGACGTATAAAGCCGCCTTGCTCGACGACTGCGTGCCGTTCTGGTTTCCGCGGTGCGTCGACGAGGAGCACGGCGGCTTTCTGCATTGCCGTGACCGCGACGGCGCCTTGCTCGACACTGACAAGTCGGTCTGGGCGCAAGGCCGCACGGCGTGGATGCTGCTGACGCTCTACAACACCGTCGAGCGCCGGCCCGAATGGCTTGAATGGGCGGAAGGCGGGCTGCGGTTTCTCGAACGGCATTGCTTCGACGCCGACGGGCGGATGTTCTTCCACGTCGCCCGCGACGGCCGTCCGATCCGCAAGCGACGTTACGCTTACAGCGAGGCGTTCGCCGCGATCGCCTATGCGGCGCATGCGAAGGCGACGGGAGACGAACGCTCGGCGAGCCGGGCGCGTGAACTGTTCGACCTGTTTACTCGCTGGAACTTCACGCCCGGCCTGATGCCGGCGAAGTTCACCGCCGAGCGGCCGACGATCGGACTCGCCCCGCGAATGATCGCGATCGTCACGGCCCAGGAGCTGCGCGCGAACCTTGGCGACGACGCGAAAAATCGCGGCTGGATCGACCGCTGTATCAACGAGATTCGCACGCTGTTCGTCAAGCCGGAGCGGCGCTGCGTGATGGAGACGGTCGGCCCGCACGGCGAGATTCTCGACCACTTCGACGGACGGACGCTCAACCCCGGCCATGCAATCGAAGGCGCGTGGTTCATTCTGGCCGAAGGGAAGCACCGCGGTGATGGCTCACTCGTGCGGCTCGGCTGCGACATGCTCGATTGGATGTGGGAACGCGGCTGGGACCGCGAGCACGGCGGGTTGTTTTACTTCCGCGACGTCGACGACAAGCCGGTTCAGGAATACTGGCACGACATGAAATTCTGGTGGCCGCACGACGAGGCGCTGGTCGCGACGCTGCTCGCATGGACGCTGACGGGAGAATCCCGATACGCCGACCGGCACGGCAGGCTGCACGACTGGTCGTTCGGACATTTCGCCGACGACGTTCACGGCGAATGGTACGGCTATCTGCATCGCGACGGACGAATCTCCGTCTCGCTCAAAGGCAATCTCTGGAAGAGCTTCTTCCATCATCCGCGATGCCTGTGGCACTGCTGGCGACTGTGTGACGCGTCTCGACGCGGCGACGTTCCGCGATCGAAGTGAGATGCGGAACGCCGGTCGATTTCCTGGTCCGTCGGACCGGCCCTTGATCCCGTCGCCGTAACTGTGTGCAATAACAGCACGTCTCGCACGTCGTCTCTCGTCCGCTCGCTGACCATCGACGAGAGACGAACGGGCGTCGATCCGGTCGCCTGTCCGGCGAACGTCCGGAATCCGTCGCCCTTGTCGCGGGTCTGCCGTAAGGTTCCCCCTTCCGGTGCTGACGTCTTTCCACTCGCCGGATTCGGGAGGCGGAATGATGAACGGTGCGACTCGTCGCGGATTCCTGGCCGACGTCGGCCGCGGGATGTTCGTCGCCAGTCTCGGGCCTGCGCTTGCCGCCGATCTCGGACTGGCCTCCGCCGCCGAAGGAGAGCCGGAACCGGGCCGGTTGACTTTCGGCGATCTCGAACCGCTCGTCTCGGTGCTGCAGGAGACGCCCGCCGACCGACTGCTGCCGGAACTCGTCAACCGGCTTTCAACGGGCACCGACTTGCGACAGTTGACCGCGGCCGCCGCACTGGCGAACGCACGAGCCTTCGGCGGCGAGCATTACCGGGGCTATCACGCCTTCATGGCGATCGCCCCGGCGTTCCAGATGGCCCGCGACTGTCCGGCCCCGCGGCGGGCGCTGCCGGTGCTCAAGGTGCTGCATCGGAACACCGAGTTCATCCAGTCGACCGGCGGCGGGGACGTCCTGCATCCGATCGAAGCCGCCGATCTTGCCGACTCTCCCGCCGCCGGAACGCTGCTTCGCGAAGCGAGCGCCGCCGGAAACGTCGAGCAGGCCGAGCACGTCTTTGCAGCGATGGCCGAGCAATCGCCGGAGGAGATGTTCAACGACGTGCTCGAATTCAACGTCGAAGACCACGCCAGCGTTCACGAAGTCGTGCTTGTCTGGCGGGCCTGGTCGCTGCTCGACCTGACGGGCCGCGAGCACGCTCACACGCTGTTGCGGCAATCGATTCGCCAATGCATCGACCGTTCGGCGGGCGATTACGTCCCGGACCCGCGTCGCGCCTTGATGGTGCGCCTGCTCGACGAACACGGGTTGGCGACCGCACCGCAGGGACGACGCGAGGCCGACGAGCATTGGATCGAGTCGCTTTGCGACACGATTCTTTCGTCGAAGCCCGATCAGGCCGCCGAGGCCGTTGCCGCCGCACTCGCCGAAGGCTTCCGCCGGGAAGACGTCGGCGAGGCATTGTCGCTGGCGGCGAACCAGCTCGTGCTGCGGCAAGTCGAGAATTGGGAAGGCGAGCACGGCCACGGACGCCGGACGCACGGCGACTCGCCGGGAGTCCATTCGTCCGACGCCGTCAACGCCTGGCGGAACATCGCGCGGGTCGGCAGCCCTCGTTCGGCGGCTGCGGCACTGATTCTCGCGGGGCATTTCGTGGCGAGCATGCACTGCCCCGCCGGCCATCCTCGCGGAACGGGACACGGCGGCGTGCCGTTTCCGCATGCCGACCAGATCGCGCAGGTCACAGCGACCAACGCCGAATCGCTGCTCAAGGAACTCGATGGAGCGGTACGCGAAAACGACCAGCTTCGCGCCTGCGCGATCGCCGAACGCTACGGATCGCTGGGGCACAACGACCGATCGCTGCGCGACGCGCTCTTGCGATTCACCATCAGCGAAGACGGGCGTCTGCACGGCGAGAAGTATTACCGCACCGTCAGCGAAGAATACGCCGCGGCCCGCCCGGCGTTCCGCCGCCGTCAACTGACGGCGCTGGCACGGGTCACGGCGAGCGCCTACGGACTCGGGCTGGAAGACGAACGCCTCGGGCATGCGCCGGCGTACGAGGAGGCT
>JBAQZJ010000583.1:0-4986 GCA_049790855.1 Planctomycetaceae bacterium
AGATCAAGGGCTTCGACACCGGCGCCGACGTTTCCGGCGTCGGGACCATCGTCGAGGTGGGCGACGGCATCGCGCAGGTCTACGGCCTGTCCGGCGCCCTCGCGCAGGAGCTGCTCGACTTCGGCAACGGCATCATGGGCATGGCCTTCAACCTCGAGGAGGAGACGGTCGGCGCCCTGATCCTGGGCGACTACACCTCCCTCAAGGAGGGCGACCAGGTCAAGACGACCGGCCGCATCGTCGAGGTCCCGGTGGGCGACGCGCTCATCGGTCGGGTGGTCAACCCGCTCGGCCAGCCGCTCGACGGCAAGGGCCCCATCGAGACGACCAAGACCCGCCCCATCGAGCGCATCGCGCCCGGCGTCATCGTGCGCCAGCCGGTCGACACGCCGGTGCAGACCGGGATCAAGGCGATCGACTCCATGATCCCCATCGGTCGCGGACAGCGCGAGCTGATCATCGGCGACCGGCAGACGGGCAAGACGGCGATCGCCATCGACACGATCATCAACCAGAAGGGCAAAGGCGTCGTCTGCGTCTATGTCGGCTGCGGCCAGCGCGACAGCACGATCGCCCGCGTGGTCGAGACGCTTCGCGAGCACGGGGCGATGGATTACACGATCGTCGTCTCGTCGAGCGCCTCGGCTCCGGCTCCGCTGCAGTACATCGCTCCCTACGCCGGGGCGGCGATGTGCGAACACTTCATGTATCAGGGCAAGGCGACGCTCGTCATTTATGACGACCTGTCGAAGCAAGCCCAGGCCTACCGGCAGATCTCGCTGCTCATGCGGCGTCCGCCGGGACGCGAAGCCTATCCCGGCGACGTGTTTTACATCCATAGCCGGCTGCTCGAACGGGCGGCGAAGCTCAACAACGAGTTGGGCGGCGGCAGCATGACGGCTCTGCCGATCATCGAGACGCTCGAAGGCGAAGTGTCGGCCTATATTCCGACGAACGTCATTTCGATCACCGACGGCCAGATCTATCTCGAACCCGATCTGTTCTACGCGTTCGTCCGTCCCGCGATCAACGTGGGCATCAGCGTGTCCCGCGTCGGCGGTAACGCTCAGACCAAGGCGATGAAGAAGGTCGCGGGCGGCCTCAAGCTCGACCTCGCGAACTTTCGCGCTCTCGAAGCGTTCGCCCAGCTCGGCACCGAGCTTGACAAGGCGACCCAGCGGCAGCTCGATCGCGGCTACGCGATCGTCGAGCTGCTCAAGCAGCCGCAGTACCAGCCGTACCCCGTCGAAGACCAGATCCTCAGCATCTACGCCGGCACGCAGGGTTACTTCGACGAAGTGCCTGCCGACCAGGTGAAGTCGATCGAAAAGGAACTGCTGGAGTTCGTCAAGGACGAGAAGTCGGAACTGTATTCCGGTCTCGCGGGCGGTGGTCGCTGGGACGACGAGATCGAGAAGTCGCTCCGATCGGCCCTCGACGAGTTCCGAAACCGCATCAAGGCTCGTTTCGCCAAGTCCGAACTGGCGACCGCGTGACCACGCATTAGCAACTGTTTTTAGCCGCTCCCCTCGGGGAGCGCTCCCCGAGGGGAGCGGCTAACCTCGACTATCACGGCGCGACAACGACATGGCCAAGGCCCGAGCGATCGTCAAGCGGCTCAAGGCGATCCGCAACATCCGCAAGATCACGCGGACGATGGAACTGATCGCCACTGCGCGGTTCAAAAAGGCGATGGACCGCGCGAGCCAGGCTTCGGCGTATACCCGTAAGATCAGCGAGATCGTCGCCGACGTCGCCCGGTCCTCCGGCGGAGACGGCGAACTGAGCCATCCGCTGCTGCGGACTCCCGAGACGACGAAGAACGCCACGCTGCTCGTGTTGACGTCCAACCGCGGCTTGGCAGGCGGATACAACGGCGGCATCCTCCGGCAATCGATTCGGCGGCTTCAGGAAATCCGCGCGGCCGGTCAAAACATCCGGCTGGAGGTCGCCGGCAAGCGCGGCATCTCTTACATGAGATTTCAGGGCGAGCCGACCGAGCGAACCTACACGCACTTTGACGATCGCCCTCGCTTCGACGAGGTCGAAGAGATCGCGGACCGGTTGATCGACGACTTCATCCAGGGGCGACTCGACCGGCTCGACGTCGCCTATATGAAGTTCCACTCGGCGAGCCGTCAATCGGCGGTCGTCGAAACGCTGCTGCCGATCGGCGATTTGGCCTCGGAGCCGAGCGCCGCCGCGACCGGCGGCAGAGTCACCGAATACGAATTCCTGCCCTCGGGCGAGGAACTTCTCAAAGAAATCGTGCCTGCGGCGTTCAAGGCACGATTGTTCAAGTGCTTCCTCGACGCGGCCGTCAGCGAGCAGATCGCCCGGATGGTCGCCATGAAGGGTGCGACGGAAAACGCCGACGAAATCATCGGCAACCTCAGTCAGAAGTACAACCGCGCCCGCCAGGCCCAGATCACCAGCGAGCTGGCGGAAATCATCGGGGGTGCCGCGGCGCTGGAGTGACACGGCGTCGTCCGTCGCCTCGAGACGGGTAGAATGGCGTTCGGGAGGGTCAAATGTCTACGTTCAATGCCGTGTTCGAGAAGGGCGTTCTTCGTCCCTTGGAAGAGACTGACTTGAAGGAAGGGGAGCAGATCCGAGTGGAAACGTCGCCCGCCGACAAAGCGACCGGCAGGCTGCATCCTCCGGATGAAGCCGTCGTCGAAACGGACGATTTTTTGGCCGGCATCCGGTTCGATGGACCGCCCGACCTCGCAGAGAATTTCGACGACTATCGGTTCGGCCGAAAGACATGGCCGTGACGGTGTTCCTCGACACGTCCGGTTTGCTGGCCGTCGTGAACGACCGCGACCGCCTGCACGACGAAGCGGAGCGACAGTGGCTGGAAATGCGCCGCGATCGGAGGAGACTGCTGACGACTTCCCGCGTCGTGATCGAATGCGGCGACGGGCTGTCCCGTCTCCGTCAGCGGCCGATCGCGGTCGCCTTGCGGAAGGCGTTGCTCGCGGCCGGCGACGTGGAGGTGGTCGACGTGACGCGGGACGACGAGGCGCGGGCTTGGGATCTGTTCGAGCAGCGCCCCGACAAGGAATGGGGCGTGACTGACTGCGTCAGTTTCGTGGCAATGCAGGACCGCGGGATCACGGACGCCTTCACTGCCGACCGTCACTTCGAGCAAGCAGGGTTTCGTCCCCTGCTTGCCGCCTCATGACTCGGGAAGCCAGTTCACCGTTCCGCTTCCACCAAAATCAGAATCCAGAACCCGCCGAGCGGGTTCGATTGATCGGACGCCATGTCAACAACGCTTGAAACTTCCGCACAAACCTCCACCGGCCACGTCACCCAAGTCATCGGGTCGACGTTCGACGCCGAGTTCGCCGAAGACCAGTTGCCGGAAATCTATAACGCCGTCCTCGTCGACCAACACGTCCACGGCATTCACGTCAAGGTGACCGGCGAGGTGCAGCAGCACCTGGGCGGCGGCCGGGTTCGCTGCGTCGCCCTCGGCAACACCGACGGCATGGTCCGCGGGATGGACGTCGTCGATACCGGGGCCGCCCTCTCGGTGCCCGTCGGCAAAGAGACGCTCAGCCGGGTGTTCAACCTGCTCGGCGAGCCGATCGACAATCGCGGCCCGGTCGTCACGGCAGAGAAATGGCCGATCCACCGCGATCCGCCGAAAATGGAGCAGCTCAGCTCGAAGACCGAAGTCTTCGTGACGGGCATCAAGATCGTCGACCTGTTGACGCCGTTCGTCCGCGGCGGCAAGGCCGGTCTATTCGGCGGTGCCGGCCTCGGCAAGACCGTCATTCTGCAGGAGCTGATCGCGCGAATCGCGAAGGAGTTCGGCGGCTATTCGGTTTTCGCGGGCGTCGGCGAGCGAACCCGCGAGGGCAACGACCTCTGGCTCGAAATGCAGGAGACCAAAGTCAGCAGCGAGACCGACGCCAAAAGCGTCATCGACAATACCGTGATGGTGTTCGGCCAGATGAACGAGCCGCCGGGCGCGCGTCTTCGCGTCGCATTGTCGGCCCTGACGATGGCCGAGTGGTTCCGCGACTCGACCGGAACCGACACGTTGCTGTTCATCGACAACATCTTCCGGTTTTCGCAGGCCGGCTCCGAAGTATCGGCCCTCCTCGGCCGGATGCCGAGCGCCGTCGGTTATCAACCGACGCTCGGCACAGAGCAGGGTCAGCTTCAAGAGCGGATCACCTCGACGACGGGAGGGGCGATCACCAGCGTGCAGGCGGTGTACGTGCCGGCCGACGACCCGACCGACCCGGCCCCGGCGACCGCCTTCGCACACCTCGACGCGTTCATCTACCTGGAACGCTCGATCGCGAGCCGCGGTCTCTATCCGGCGATCGATCCGCTTGCCTCGTCGAGCCGGATTCTCGATCCGCAGTACGTCGGCGAGCGGCACTTCAAGGTCGCCAGCCGCGTGCAGCAGATTTTGCAACGGTATCGCGAACTGCAGGACATCATCGCGATTCTGGGCGTCGATGAGCTTTCGGAAGAAGACAAACTGGTCGTGCAGCGCGCCCGCCGTATCGAGCGGTTCTTCTCGCAACCGTTCCTCGTCGCCGAGGCGTTCACCGGCAAGAAGGGCAATTACACGTCGCTCGAAGACACGATTCGCAGCTTCGAAGAGATCGTCGAAGGTAAATGGGACCATCTGCCCGAGATGGCCTTCATGTACGTCGGCGCGATCGAGGAAGCCGAGGCACAGGCGAAGAAGATGAGCGGCTGACGCTTCGCGTCGGGAGGGGGAGAGGGAGGGAGCGGGGGAGGGGGAGCCAAGCCGACTCACTCCGACCCGCTTCCGTAACTCGTCGTCACCCGCTCACCCCCTCTCCCACTCACCCCCTCTCCGACACCCCCTCTCCGACACCCACTCTCCGACACCCCCATGCCCCTCCCCAACCAGTTCCGCCTCGTCGTCGTCACGCCGGAGACGACGTTTCTCGATGAGAGCGTCGATTCCGTGCAGTTGCCGCTGTATGACGG
>JBAQZJ010000584.1:0-8291 GCA_049790855.1 Planctomycetaceae bacterium
CGTCAGGGAGCGCTTACGGACGTCGGTTCGCCGAAATACGCTCCCTGACGGTCGCGGCTCTGAGGAAGCATGGAGTGTGGTCCTCATCGCTCGATCAGCTCCACGTTGGCGCGCGGAACGGTCACCATCTGGCCGGAATCGAGACGCACGTCGAGCACGCGGGCCTTCGAGCCGCTCGGCAGAACCGCCGGCTCGGTCGGCAAGGCGGCGACGCTGCCGATCAGTCCGAAGTGCGGATCTCGAATGATGCGAACGGCCGTCCCCGGCTCCAGTCGTCCGCCGGCCGCCGCCGGCGTGACCGCCTCGTCGAGTTCGGCGGGGCCGAGCGGAATGACGATTTCGGGCCGCAGGACGCCGGCCCGGATCTGCGTCGTGCCGTTGACGGCGGCGAGGTCTCCTTCGTGCTCCGCGAGGAGTCGAAAGGTTCGTTCGGCCATGGCGATTTCACCGAAGCCCTCGGTGATGACGAGAGTGACGCCGATCGTTTCCGAGCCGGTCACTGCGACGCCCAGGTCATAGCCGAGTATCGAACGCAGGTCGGCGTCGTCCATTCCGCCGGAAACGATTGCCGCGGCCCCGACCGCGACCGCCTTGCGAACGGCTTCGCCCGTCATGCGTGCTCCGCCGACGATGACCTTGCCGCGCATCGCGTCGGTGATCAAGTCTTCGGTCAGTTCTTGCGCGGGTGCTCGGCAGGCCATGACCAGCTCGCCGAACGCTTCGCCGCCGATGCCGAAGATGCCCTGAACGAAAGCGACTTCCGCCTCGATGACCGCCCCATCACCGGACAGGACGTCGACAACCTCGCCCGTGAGATACGCCAGGACCTGCACCGGTTTCGGCTCGCCGCGCACGATCACCTGCCCCGTCACGCCGGAGATCGACTCGACGGTGCCGGCGGTCTTGGCACGGTACTCCGCGCGGAACAGGCCGAAAATGCCCTTGCTGCGCGCCACCAGATCGCCCAGTTCGATGCGATCGCCCTGGCCGACCAGCATCGCTCCCGGCACTTCGCCGGGAGGAACCGCCAGGGCGTTCGCGACGTTGACCGGGGTGACGTCGCCCGGCATGGTCGCCTGGGCGACGACGTCGGTCGCCTGCACACGATCGCCGACGGCGACCAGCACCTCGCCCGAAACGGGAAGCACCCGCCGGATGCGATGCCGCATGCGACGGCTGACTTTGAGTCCGGGCGTGTAGGCGGCGGTCATGTCGTCAATGAGGTCAGCAGGCGAACGAAGCCGGCTTGCTCGAAGTGATGGTCGGTGGTGAGGGCTAGACCGCGGTCCTGCATCAGGTTGAAGCTCACCGCGTCGCAAAGGGACCAGGACTTGTCCGTGCGGCTTTGGAGCAGGTCGAGAGCGTCCCAGTCGTCCTGCTCGTTCAACTGGAAGACATCCACGGCGGGATTGGCATGAAGTCCGGCGATGAAGTCGAGTACGACCTGACGGAGCAATCCGCGAGATTCCGCGAGGGCCACGAGTTCGAATATGACGGCCGTGTGCGTCATACCGTGCGGAGACGCCGAGAGATATGTCACGGCCTCAACATGCGAGGGTTCTCGTCGGTCGAGAATGCAGAGCAACCCCGAAGCGTCGAGAAACATCAGTGCGGCTCGTCGTGGGTGTTCGCGTATTCCTCAGCGAGATCGCGGTCGATCCGCTCATTGTGGCTGTTGTCTGCATCCGGCGGAGTCGCCGCCCCGGCGTACTTTTTTAGCCATTCCAGTGACTTCCGACGCATGTCCGGCGGCGGGGCGGCGAAGCCGATCTGTCTGACGAGCCATTCGTCAAGCGACAGACCGGCTTTCTCAGCGGTCAGCCGTGCCGATTCCAGTAGGTCGTCCGGCAGCTCAATCGAGATCTTTTGCGTCATCGCTCGTCCTCCCTCGCGGGTTTCACCTCACCTATACAATCCTAACGCCTTCACCCACCCCGTCATCGCCGCCCGGCACTTCGCTCGTTCTGCCGGCAGCGCCAGCGGCCGTCCCCGCGCATCCAGGACCAACCCGACCGTCCCGCCGCGGACTTCCCGCGTGACTTCCTTACCCGGTCCGGCACCGACGTCGAAACCGCGGGCGGGTCGTATCGTGACATTGGCCGTCGCTCCGTCGGCGAGCGGGAAGAGTCGCAGGTCGCCGACCGCCAGTTCGCCCGATTCATTCAAGCCGCCGCCATTGATCTCGTATCGGAAGCAGGGTCGACCGGCGCGTCCCGTTCCGTTCGGCGCGATGCAGGTTCCGAGCAGGATCAAACAGTCGCGTTCGAAGACTTCGAGGGCGGCCTGCTCGTGGACTTCGGCCAGCACGCCCAAGTGCGGCATCATGAAGATGCTGTCCTTGGCAAGCGTCGTGAAGCCTTCCGGCTCGAAGGCGTCGACGAGCATCGCGGCGGTCTGGCTCATTCGCGGGGCGTGGCTGAGGACGCCGCCGCTGCCGACGAGCAAGTCGAGTTTCATGTTGTCGACGATCGTGCCGCCTGTTCGCGCCTGGCGAAACGTGTCGCCGATCGTCCGCTGTTGCTGAACCCCTTTCAGGGTCGTCGCAAACGCTTTGTGTTGAATGTACGACAGCCGCAGCGCCTCGCGGGCAACGGCCTGCTCGAAGACAAGAGCCTCGAGCGTCTGCGGGATCGTCGTCGGGCGGATCATCTTGTTCTTGATCCGGTTCCGCAGTTCTCGCTCGTCCATGTCGAGATGCACCCAGTGCAACACATTCTCGAGCGTCGCCTCGGCAACGACGTTCGAGATCGAATAGCTCATCCCCAGGTTCGCCGACACCGTCCGGTTGAACGTGCCGTCGAACACGCTGAAGACGTCGGTCGTCGCTCCGCCGATGTCGACGCCGACCGCGTTGATGCGTTGCGTGTCGGCGATTCGCTTGAGGATGTTGCCAACCGCGCCGGGCGTCGGCATCACCGGCGCATCCGTCCATGAGATGAGCTTGTCGTAGCCCGGAGCGTGAGCCATGACGTGTTCGAGAAACAGATCGTGAATCGCGTCGCGTGCCGGGGCGAGATTCTCGACCTCCAGCTTCGGACGCACGTTGTCGACGACGCTCAACGTGACGTCGGCGTCGAATGTCTCTTCGACGAGCGAGGCCGCCTCGCTGTTGCCGGCATAGATCACGGGCATGCGGTACTTGTCGCCGAACCGTGGTCGCGGCTTCGCCGGTGCGATCCGCTCGGCCAGTTCGACGACCTTCTTCAGGTTGCCGCCGTCGGTACCACCGGCGAGCAGGATCATGTCGGGCCGCAGCTCGCGGATTCGCTGGACCTGCTCGTGCGGCTTGCGTTTGTCGTTCGCCGAGAGCGTGTCCATCACGATCGCGCCGGCACCGAGCGCGGCGCGTTCGGCACTCGCTGCGGACATTTCGCGGACGATGCCGGCGACGACCATCTGCAATCCGCCGCCGGCACTCGAGGTCGAAATATAGATGTCGCAGCCCTCGTTGCCGCGGGCGGGACGAATGATCCGGCCGTTCTCATCGATCAGCCGCCGGCCGGCGAGTTCGCCGACCTCGGTGACGGCGTTGACCACGCCGACCGTGACGTCGGCGGCCGGCTCTTCGACCGTCGTCGGCGCCTCGCCGCGGTGCGTCTGCCGATAAACGCCGTCGACCTTCTGAATGAGAATCGCCTTGGTGGTCGTGCTTCCGCAGTCAGTCGCCAGAATGACGTGAATCTCGTCGAGGCGAATCATTCGAGAAACAGCCCGGCAAGAAATGAATTCGCAGCCTGCCATTCCGTCAGGCCGGCATCGTGGCGTATTAGAGCAGACTCCCGACTTCAAGGGGAGACGTTCCGGCACGCCGGGGCGAGAGATCACGGTTCCCGGCCTGACGCTCTGCATATCACGGGCTGCGCGACGGTCGCGTCACTTTACCTGCCGGTCTGATTCGCGGCCGAGCAGCGTTCGCAGCGCCGGTTCCAGTAATGGCTGCCGGAAGGTATGCCCCCGCGCTTGCAGTCGGGCCGGGACGACGCGAGCGCTGGCCAATGCGAGTTCATCGGCCGCACTGCCGAGCGCGGCTTTCACGGCGATCTTCGGCACGGGCAGCAGGGTCGGGCGACGGACGACGCGACCGAGTGCCTTCGTGAATTCGGCATTCGTCACCGGATTCGGCGACGTCGCATTGATCACTCCCGAGAGCGATTCGTCCAGGATCGACGTCTGGAAAATGTCGACGAGATCGTCGATCGCGATCCAGCCCATCCACTGCCGACCGTCGCCGACGTGACCACCAAGCCCCGCGCGAAACAAAAACAACAGTTTTCCCAGCAATCCGCCCCCGGGGGTCAATACGATGCCGATCCGCACCGTGACGACACGAATTCCCGCCTGTCGTGCCGGCTCGCAGGCGGCTTCCCACGCTTCACAGACGTCGGGAAGAAAACCGGTTCCCTTCGGACAGTCTTCGGTCAGTATCTCGTCGCCGCGATTGCCGTAGTAACCGGTTGCCGAGGCGCACACGAGCGTCGCCGTCTTCGTCGGCAGTTGCGCGAGCGTTTCGCACAGCAGCCGGGTTCCATGCACGCGGCTGTCGCGTATCCGGCGTTTCTTCTCGGCGGTCCAGCGGCCGATGACGTTCTCACCCGCGAGATGGACGACCGCGTCGAAGCCGGCGAGCTTGTCGGCCTCGATCGTGCCCGCTTCGGGCGACCAGCGAACGTCGGTCGAGCTTTCCCGCCTGGTCAGGGCGATGACTTCGTGTCCGCCGGTCGTGAGGAGCCTGGAAAGTTCCGAGCCGACGAGTCCTGTCGCTCCGGAGATGAGAATGCGTTTCATGATCGCCCCTTGCGGTCGCTGTCGATTTCGGTCGACGCGGAGCGTCGGGTAAACCCGACGGCTAATTTGCGATCGTATACGAAACGACCGGCGTTGCGTCGCCGTGCCGATCGGATGAAGATGGGCCGTCATTCGGGGAAGACGATTTTCGAAGGACCGCTCGATGAACCGCCGCGAGTTTCTCGCCGCCGGCGTCGCCGTCTCCACCACCGCGTCCCTCGTCCGCGCCCAGGAGCCTGCGTCGGAATCGCCTGCGGCAACGGAGGCTCCCGCGGGCGGAGAACGACGCTTCCGACTGGCATACGCGCCGCATTTCGGGATGTTCAAGCATCATGCGGGCAACGATCTCATCGATCAGTTGAAGTTCATGGCCGACGAGGGATTCGCGGCGCTTGAAGACAACGGCATGAAGGGCAGGCCCGTCGAGGATCAGAACATGATCGCCGCCGAAATGGCAAAACGGGGCATGCGGATGGGCGTCTTCGTCGCAACGGGCAGCTTTTCCGACCCAACGTTCGCCTCGGGAAACAAGGACTTCGCCCAGAAAGCGATGCAGGACGTCCGCGACAGTGTCGAGGTCGCCAAGCGAGTCGACGCGAAGTGGGTGACCGTCGTGCCCGGCACGTTCGAGCATCGGTTGCAGCTCGACTATCAGACGGCGAACGTGATCGAACTGCTCAAGCGTTGTGCCGCGATCTGCGAGCCGCACGGATTGGTCATGGTGCTCGAACCTCTCAATCACTATGTGAACCACCCTGAGCTGTTCCTGCATCGGTCGCCGCAGGCCCGGCTTCTCTGTAAGGCGGTCGACAGTCCATCCTGCAAGATTCTCTTCGACGTCTACCACCAGCAGGTCAGCGAAGGGAATCTGATTAACAACATCGAACACTGCTGGGACGAGATCGCCTACTTCCAGATCGGAGACAATCCCGGCCGGAAGGAACCGGGGACCGGGGAAATCAACTACCGAAACGTCTTCAAGTTCATTCACAGCCGGGGATTCGACGGCATCCTCGGAATGGAGCACGGCAACTCGCTGCCCGACAAGGCTGGCGAAACGGCCGTCATCGAGGCCTACATTGAAGCCGATCGGTTCTGAACCGAACCGCCCGCGGGCATGAAATCCCGCGGTTTCCCGAGGCAACACCCTGCGAGACATCTCATGTGGCGATCGCTTTCGCTTCTGGCGGCGTGTCTGACCGTCGCGGTTCCCGCCGTCGCGGCAGAACCGGTGGTTCTGAAACTCTGGCCGGACAAACCACCGGGCTTTCAGGTCGAAAGCGGTCCCGAGCGCGACACCTCTGGGCCGGACAGTCGTGACGTGGCCGGGAGGTCGGTCATTCGGCTCGGCCACGTGTCGACGCCGCAACTTCACGTGTTCCTGCCGCCGGAGGAAAAGCGAAACGGCACTTCAGTGGTGATCTGCCCCGGCGGCGGCTTCCACATCCTCGCGTGGGATCTCGAGGGAACCGAAGTCGCCCAGTGGCTGAACTCGCTTGGCGTCACGGCGGCCGTGCTTAAGTACCGCGTGCCGACGGCGGGAAACGATCCGAAGTGGCTGCCGCCGACACAGGACGCCCAGCGTGCCGTCAGCCTGCTGCGATCACAGGCCCCGCAATGGAAGCTCGCGCCGGACCGCGTCGGCGTCATGGGCTTTTCCGCAGGAGGACGGACGGCGGCGATGGCGGCCGTCCATGCGGACAAACGCCACTACGACGCCGTCGATGACGTCGATGAGCAGGCCGCGCATCCCGACTTTCAGTTGCTGATCTATCCCGCCTATCTGGTCGACGATGAAGGCGAACTGCGGTCGGACGTCGTCGTGACGAAAGAATCGCCGCCGGCGTTTCTCGTGCATGCGTACGACGACCCCGTGACGCCGAAAAACAGCGTCGAGCTGTTTCTCGCCTTGAAGAATGCCGGCGTGCCCTCCGAACTGCACGTCTACGACAGCGGCGGTCACGGTTACGGCCTGCGGCCGACCGAGAAGCCCATTACCGCGTGGCCGAAACGCTGCGAGGAATGGATGCGAACGAAAGGCCTGCTCGATTCGGAAACCGCGACGACTCGCTGAGGAGATTCGGCCATGCGTCTGCTGCTCGTCGCCGCGCTGGGAATGCTGAGTCTGCCGGCATCAGCCGGCGAGCGGCCCAACGTATTGCTCATTCTTGCCGATGACCTCGGGTACGGCGATCTCGGCTGCTATGGGTCGCCCGATGTGCGATCACCTCATATCGATGCCCTGGCGATGCGCGGATTGCGCTTCGAGAACTTCTACGCGAATTGCCCGGTCTGTTCGCCGACCCGCGCGGCACTGATGACGGGGCGATACCCCGACCGCGCCGGCGTTCCAGGCGTCATTCGCACGCACGCCGAGAACAGTTGGGGGTACCTCGACCCCACGGCGACCACTCTCGCCGACCGGTTTCGCGCGATCGGTTACGAGACGGCGATTGTCGGCAAATGGCATCTTGGTCTGGAATCGCCGAACACGCCGAACGAACGCGGTTTCGACCGCTTCGCCGGCTTCCTCGGCGACATGATGGACGATTACGTCGATCATCGACGGCACGGCGCCAATTACATGCGACGCGACGGCGAGGTAATCGATCCGGAAGGACACGCGACCGACCTGTTCACTACCTGGGCCAGCGACTTTCTTCGCGAACGCGATCGCGCCAAACCGTTCTTTCTGTACGTGGCCTACAACGCACCGCATGTGCCGATTCAGCCACCCGAAGCATGGCTCAAGAAAGTTCGGAAGCGTCATCCCGACCTGTCGGAACAACGAGCGAAGCTCGTCGCCCTGATCGAGCATCTCGACGACGGCGTCGGCCGCCTGATGAAGACGCTTGACGAGGAAAACCTGACGGAAAACACGCTCGTCATGTTCACCAGCGACAACGGCGGAGATCTCGGACCGCAAGCGTCGAACGGTGCGCTGCGGGACGGGAAAGGCACCATGTACGAAGGCGGGTTGAAAGTGCCGGCGATCGCCGTCTGGCCTGGTCACATCGAACCTCAATCGACGACGGCCTCGCCGGCGATGACGATGGATCTCTACCCGACATTGCTGGAAGCCGCCGGCGCTTCGGTCGACGATCCGCAGGTCGACGGCCGGAGCGTTCTGCCGATCCTGCTGGGCAAGCCGCAACCGAAACTGCGCGAGGAATGGTACTTCGTGCGCCGCGAGGGCGGCCGATTCGGAGGGAAGACGATCGAAACGCTTCGCAAGGGCGACTGGAAACTCGTCTGGAACGATCCGTTCGGCCCGGTGGAACTGTACGACCTGTCGAACGATCCGTTGGAAGAAAGGAATCTGATCGACGAGCGACCGAAAATCGCCGCCGGTCTGCGTGCCTCGCTGATGCGACACATTCAGCGGGGCGGCGCCACTGCGTGGCAACGCCCGTAGCGGTCTCACGCGGCTGACGTTCCATGTACGACGGACGTCATTGAGTGCGTCATCACAAGCTCCCCTCTCCTCTGGGGAGAGGGGCCGGGGG